>JARLJJ010000363.1 GCA_031291275.1 Formivibrio sp. | reverse complement strand
CCCAGCTTGGCCATCAAGCCGGCCAGCATCGCCCGGCCTTCTTTTTTGCTCACGACGGGTTCGGATTTCTCGCCGGCCAGTCGACCAGAAATGCGGATGTCATCCACCGGCAACTCTTTCAGGAAACGACTCGGCTCGACAATTTGCCATTCCCCGGCGCGGCGGCGTTTGCCGCAGTAGGTAATGGTCAAGGTGCGCTGGGCGCGGGTGATGCCGACATACATCAAGCGGCGCTCTTCCTCGACTTTGTCGCCCTCCATCGATTCGCGGTGGGGCAGGATTTCCTCCTCGCAGCCGATCAGGAAAACGTGCGGGTATTCCAAGCCTTTCGATGCGTGCAGCGTGGAAAGCTTTACCGCGTCGACTTCTTCCTCGTCACGGCCTTCGAGCAGTGTAATCAATGCGATGGTCTGGCTGATTTCAATCAGGTTCTTGCTGTCTTCCATACCCTTTTTGCCGATCCAGGTCACCAGATCCTGCACGGTTTTCCACTTGTTTTCCGCTGGTTTTGGTTCGTCGTTTTCGTACAGCCAGGTTTCAAAATCGATGGTGGCAAGAATTTCCTGCAGAAGCTGGCCGGCGGGTTCTCGCGGGGCACGGCTTTGCATGGCAGTGATGAAATCGCAGAATTGGCGCAAGGGCGCGTATTGCTGTGGTTGCACCTGACCTTGGAAGTCGGATTCGTAGGCAGCAGCAAACAAGGAAATATGCAGCTCGGCTGCGCAGGCGCCAAGTCGTTCCAGTGTGGTATTGCCCACGCCGCGCTTGGGGGTGGTCACCGCGCGGATAAAGGCCGGGTCATCGTCTTCATTGGCGATCAACCGCAGGTAGGCCAGAACGTCCTTGATTTCCGCCTTGTCGAAAAACGATTGCCCGCCTGAGATCACGTAGGGGATGCGGCTGTTTCTGAACTGCTGCTCAATGATGCGTGCCTGGTGGTTGCCCCGGTACAACACGGCATAGTCGGAGAATTTGCTGTTGGCATCGAACTTGTGGGTTTGCAGCTTCATGGCGACGAGTTCTGCTTCGTGCTCATCCCCTTTGCATTCGATTACCTGGATGGGATCGCCCACGCCTAGATCGGACCAAAGTTTTTTCTCGAACAGCTTTGGATTATTGCCAATCACCGCATTGGCGCATCGGAGGATGCGCGCCACCGAACGATAATTTTGCTCAAGCTTGATGACCTGCAGATTGGGGAAATCCAGCTGTAACTGCTTGAGGTTCTCCATGTTGGCGCCGCGCCAGGCGTAAATCGACTGGTCATCATCGCCAACGGCAGTGAATTGTCCGCGGCTTCCGGTCAGCAGGCGTACCAGCTCGTACTGGGTGGTATTGGTATCCTGGTATTCGTCGATCAGCAAATAGCGCAGGCGCTGCTGCCATTTCTGCAATACCTCCGCATTCGTTTCAAACAGATCAACGGTCATGCGGATCAGGTCATCAAAATCGACAGCCTGATAGGCAAACAAGGTGTCCTGATAGGCGCGGTAGAGTTTGGCCAGTTGCAGTTCGCCTTCCGAATCGGCCAGTTGCAGTGCTTTGTCTGGAGAAACGCGGTCATTCTTTAGCAGAGAAATCCTTGAAACGGCACTGCGAATCGCTTGCTTGTCGGTGGTGACCAACTGATCGGCAATGATTTTCCAGCAATCGGCAGAATCCAGAATCGAGAATTTGGGCTTGTAGCCGAGATGCGCAGCTTCTTCGCGCAGGATACGCAGCCCCAGCGAGTGGAAGGTCGAGACAGTCAGCCCCTTGAGTCGATCTGCGGCAAGCAGCGAACCCACCCGCTCGTTCATCTCGCGCGAGGCCTTGTTGGTAAAGGTAATCGCCGCGATATTGCGCGCATCCATGCCAGCGTTTTCGATCAGATAAGCAATCTTTTGCGTGATTACGCGCGTTTTCCCTGATCCTGCGCCAGCCAGTACCAGGCATGGCCCATCAAGGTATTGCACGGCAGCGCGTTGCGGGGAGTTCAGCAAATGGAGCATCGGGAGGGGATAAAAATAACAGGGGTCGATATTAGCACGCCGGGATGGGCGCAGTTTTTTTGGCGGCGACAGCCGGCATGGTATATAAGCAACTATCGATATTATTTTTTTCGCCGCCATGACGAAACCTGAACTGATCGCCGTATTGCCAGAAGAAATCCAAGTGGGACAACCTTTGCCGTTCCCTGTGTTTGATGCTCATCATTCTTTACTGTTGGGTGAGGGGGCGTGTATCCAGGAGGAATCCCAGCTAAAGGCATTGCAGGAGATCGGTTTATTTCGGGCGTGGAGTGGGATGCAACGAGAAGCTGGTCACCATTCTCTTTCTGTGCCGGGGCAGGGCGGAGCCACGGTGCCTGCGAGCAATTTTGCCCAGCTTAAACTTCAGCCGGGCATGACGGTTCACCTGCGACGCAGTGATCTTCCTCCGCATGGATTTATGGCAGTCAAGCTGCTTGGTTGGTTGGCAGAAGAGGATTTGCTGGTCAGTGCAACGCCACAGAATGGCGCGGAGTTGTCTTTGCCCGTAGGCGCGCCGTTGGAGGTCAAACTGCTGGCAGGCAAAGGCGTCGTGTCGTTCCAGAGTACGCTGCTTCAAACGTGCCATGTCCCGTATCCCTACTTGCATCTTGCGTATCCACAAGCATTGGCGATTCGCCAATTACGCAAGAGTTTGCGGGTTTGTGTCAGCTTGCCGGTTCGGGTGAGTGATGAAGGCGATGCGGCAAGTTACGAAGGTGTGCTGACCAATCTGAGTGCCAGTGGTGGCTTGCTGGAACTTCCCTTGCTGGCGGCACAAGTCGGCGACGAACTGGTGCTGATGTTTTCTTTACCGGCTGTAGAGCAAGAGCACATGCTGGTGCTGCGCACGGTGGTCCGCAATGTGCGTACCGCAGGCGGCGACCAGCCTATGGTGCATTATGGTTTGGAATTTCTGGATGCCGCGACCGCTGAACGCTTGTTGATCGAGCACTTTATCTTCCAGAACCTATTGGAAAATTGATCCGGCAGGCGATCTTTCGATCAAAGTGCTGCGATCACCGACATTTCAACTTTGTATCTTGGATCGGCCAGCGTGGCTTCGACCGTGGCGCGGGCCGGCGTATGCCCATGTGGTGCCCAGGCTGACCAAGCTTCGTTCATGGCGTCGTAATCGGCCATGCTGGCAAGATAGATCGTCACAGACAGGATGCGTGTCTTGTCGGAACCGACTTCTGCGAGCAAGCGATCAACTGCAGTCAAGACTTCCGTTGTTTGGCCTTGGGTGTCTTTATCGAGGATTTCGGCAATCTGGCCGGCGAGATACACCGTATTGTTGTGCACCACAATTTCAGAAAGACGCGGGCCAACGTGGTAACGCTGAATGGTGGACATGCCATTTTCTCCGTTAAGGTTTGTTCATAGAGGATTTTTT
>JARLJJ010000362.1 GCA_031291275.1 Formivibrio sp. | reverse complement strand
GCCTGCCGCGGATGATGTGCGGCAGGGCAGAGGCGGAAGCAGCCACAGCGGCGCAGGAGAGGAGGGCAAGCAGTGGCACACGCATGTTGAGCCGAAGGTGATGACGTCAGCAATCACAACACCCAGCCACTGGCATCGAACACAGCCCCTAGCCTGCATACTTGACGCGTGGTGTTGAGATACTGTGCGACATTCAAGTTGCTCACATCCTAGGAGCATACAGCCTACGCTATCCTGAGGGGCGGCCAGCTGGCGGCGGCCGAACTTGAACCTCAGGCTGCCCGTGCCAATGTTCAAACAGAGTCAAGTTCGAGTCTTTTGAAGTTGACACTTGGACACTGGCAATGCTTTGACGATGACGTCTCATGGAGCAATCACCAATGACACTCAGGCTGTTGCGCTCACTGGCAGAGGCCGTCGGCGGGCTCACTGCAGCCTGCCAGTGAACCTCCTACTCTCATACTAGTCGTATGATCATATAGAGTAGTAGCGTCACTGGGCCATAAGCATGTGCCAACTTGAATACCCGGGCCACTGCCAGTGCAGTGCCAGTGGCACAGCAAGTGCAAGTGTCACGGTCGGTCGGACTCTGCGTGAGCCCGGCGGCCGGGGATGCCAGTAAATTCAAGTTCAAGTTCAAGTTCAACGACGACTCGGATTTCACTGGCAGGACCGTCACTGGGCCGAGTCACTTAGGCTGCCAGTCACACTGGCCGTGTGACACTGCGGCAGTCACACTGGCACTGCGGCGGCAGTCACACTGCCAGTGCCACTGCCAGTGGCAATGCGGCGGCAGTGCCAGCCTGAGGGGCAGCAGTGGTGAGTTCAACTGGCACTTTCCTGCCACTGGCAGTAACAGCAGAGCCACTCACTGCAGTGCCGCGAGGCTGAGGGGCAGCAGTGGTGAGTTCAACTGCCAGTGGCACTTTCCTGCCACTGGCAGTAACAGCAGAGCCACTCACTGCAGTGCCAGCTGGCACCGTGACTGTGCCACTGGCAGTTGTACTGCCTGCCAGTGGCTGCACTGGCCCAGGAAGCTGCATGTTCAACTTGAAGAAGTTCAAGTTCAATGACTCGGAAACACTCCCACCCAATGCCAGCTTGAGCTTCAAGTTTCCTAGCCCCATGAGCACAAGTGCCACTGCCGGTGGCACGAATAAACTGCTAGTCTAAACTTGAACCTTCAAGTTGCAGTTAAGAAGAAATTGTTGGCCCGGCGGGGCCCATGAGCAAATTAGCGTAACAGTATCTTGAACAGTGACAGTTAGTACGCAGTCTTCACTGCAGTCACCGTGACTGGCATGATCACCCTCGTGAAAGAGTCACGGTCCGATTGACTGCCAGTGGCAAGACCGTGACGTGTTCAAGTTTTTCTCAGCTACCCCCAGGCCCGGCCCGGGGGGCCTGAGCCTGAGTGACTCGGTAAGGTCCGCCGGCCCGGGCGTGCATACTAGTACTACTACTAGTACCCACCAAGTACTCGTAATCCAGTGGTAAGGTTGAACACGTGCCACTGGTAGTGCCAGTGGTATCATAGTACACCACCGCCGGCGTCACGGTTACCCCGCAGGCCGCGACGGCAGCTTGAAACTTGAAATTCAAGTTGAACGGGACACGTTAATTACGTTCTCATTTCCAGAACACCCACTGGCAGGCTTACTGGCAGGCTACAATTACACACACAATATCTGCAATGCACGTGCACGTGCAATAGTAACTGTAATAGAAGATGGACCCCGGCGGGCCCGATCACTCCAAGTCTTCGTCCTCCACCAGTGGCGGCGCCCACTCTTCCAAGTCATCGCTGGAGAATTCCACTTCTGGCTCCAGCAGGCGTGGGTACACCTCACATGCAAACGCCCTAGCTGTATCATCAATTATCACTCTACACGCGCCGCAGTACACACCGTTGATGTCGCACGGTGCTGCTGCGGGCGGGAGCCGGGTGAACACGAACACCCGCGCACCCTCAGGGGCACAGTGAGTTGGTAAGGGCGTGGGAGGCTGCGGCCACAACCGTGCCAGTGCCGGGGCTGCATGGACACAGGGAACGCACACTGTGGCACGCGCTCAGAGACACACACACACGACTGAAGCACAAATACAAAGCACACAGAAAACACCACACACCATCATCAACGTCATCTTCTGATGGCACACATGGCGGCGTCGCGTACGCGGT
>JARLJJ010000361.1 GCA_031291275.1 Formivibrio sp. | reverse complement strand
TCCTGGAGTCGTTGCCCGCACGTGCCCGCAGAAGCACAGTATAGCGTCGTATACGTCAGCACGAGTACTCCACCCTACGCTAGGTCGCTTGTGTCCGCCGGTGTCCGCTCACCCCGAACGGCATGGTCGAAGTGTGGCCAACCGACTGAAGCTGGCTGGCCGAGCAACTCAAAGGCATCGATCGATCTCCACGACGAAGCAGAAGATCAGTCTCAAAATTCACACACAAAATGTTCTGAATATGATGATTCTAGGATTTCACTTTCAGGATGATCCTTTTCTTCGTTAGTCAGATAGGTGCGGTTGAAGCTGACTGGCCGCGCTGAGAATGAGAAAAAACCGTTCGCCCTCCTTTGCTTAATGCGGCTCCACCGAATGAACTGCACCAACATTATTAGCTCATATGTTACTCCATGTTTATCGTTGTTTCCTGGTGGGGCCCCATTAAGCAAAGGAGCTGGAGCGTGTTTCCTGTGCAGCTGACTGGCGTCAGTCAAAACGCGTCGCGCGGCCAAATTGGCCAGTATAAGCATGAGTCGATCAAAGATGGCTCGTACATGAATATACATTCACCAACAACTAATTGGTGTGTTTAGCTCGTGGACCGGAACCCAGCACCTATCGTGCGCCAGTGCGAGAAGTCTCATGTTTCCGGTGCAATAATTAATTTTCCTCAAGTAATAACCTGCTCTGCACATGGCAGGTCACATTTGGCACGATTTAGTATCTGTCGACCGCTTGAAATGTCCTCATTGCATCCAGCAGGAGTCGAATCCTCCAGTCGCAGTCACAAGTTGTTTCGAGCGGCCATTTTTCAAAGCCGCACACGCGCAGGAAGTCAGTTTGCTCTCCCCGGTGCTCCCCTTGTGTCTGTGCTGCCTGTCTCGTGTTTCAGCCTGTGTGTCGCGCCTCTGTCGTCGGTCGTGTCTCCGGAGTCGGAATCTCAGCGCCGACGACGTCTCCCAAGGGTAATTCCCAGATGTAAATAAACGCCCTTTTGAGGCCGTTCTTTCGACGGATAGGATGTATATCTTACATATATCTTGTTTGTTGCCATTTTGGC
>JARLJJ010000360.1 GCA_031291275.1 Formivibrio sp. | reverse complement strand
GGAAATGCCGCTGGCAGAGCGGGCGGAATTGATCGCTGAGCGTTTTGCGCGGATGGACAAGCGCAAGAATCAGGTAGCAGCCAGCAGTTGGATCGATAACACCACGTCCGCTGAGTTGGGTGTAGTGCCGGAAACGGTCAACCGTCGCGCGGTGTTGCCATGGGCGGTGAAGAAGTAATTTTTTGAGAAGTGCTGATTTAAATCGGCGTATCTCAGGAATGATGAGTGGGCGGTATAGGCCGATTGAATAGCAAATAGAACCGGCAGCCCATTCAATGGATGTACTTTCAAGGGGAGCTGCTCCGTATTACATACTGATGAATACTGGATATTTATCAGCCGAGCCCGAAACAGCTTGCGCTATCTAGAGCCCCAACAAACTGTGATGGATCTTGACAACTACTTTGCGCAAGGCACCTACTTCGCCGCAGGTCATGCAGGGGCGGTGCAGTTCCTCGGGTAGGAAGACCGCATAGCTGCCTGGGTCCAAGTCCATGAAATATTCATTGGCCGGCGCGATGTAGTAGGCCACGTCGCGGGATTCCAGGTGATCTTCCGTTGTGGTAAGGCTAGGCTGAGGCAATGAAACGCCATAGCGCTCCCGCGTGTTCAGCGGAATCTGAATGTCTGCGTACTTGCGATGGGCCTCGCTTCTCGATGCTTCGAGTGGGCGCAAAATGGTTTCCTGCACCATATAAAACAGTTTGTCGCCATCAATTTCGTAACGGCCAACGGCCAAACTGGCCAGATCTTGTTGCTGCAGGATTTCCAGTGCGCGAACCACAGCGGCAGGCAACAGGGTTTTTTGCTTGGATACATCAGAGAGATAGCCGGTGATCATGGCAAATTTTCCTGAATCATGGAGTTGCATTGTTTGGGAGTGATGTCGGGCGATCAAACCGAAACCGCCCGACTTTCAACCGATCAGAGCTTGGGTGCTACGCCATATTTAGCCACTACTTGCTGGATTGCAGCGAGATCCTGTTCCGAGAACCGAATTGCATAACGGCTCTCGCCTACGTCTTCTCCAAGCAGGACGGTGGCTTTCTTCACTGCTGCCGGGGCAAAGGCTACGGCGTACAGGTCTTTGCGCAAGGCGCTGATGAAGTCCTGCGCGGCCTTGGATTTTTCCAGGTTGCCGTCGCGGAAATGCTTCCAGATCAGGCTGACGCCTTCCGGCGAGAAGTTGGCCAGGCCGGAGATGCAGGCGGAGCAGCCGTCGAGGAAACCCTGGTGCGCCAGATGGTCGGGGCCGCTCAGCACGTCGAAATTCGGCGCATCCTTGGTAGCATCGATATAGCCCTTCAGGCTTTCATAGCTACCGGCGCTGTCCTTCACGCCGATGATGTTCGGGTGCTCTGCCAGTTTCAGTGCCGTGGCCGGTTCGATGGTGTTGCCAGTGCGGCCCGGGATGTTGTAGAGGTAGACTGGCACCGGCACGGCATCGGCAATCGCGCTGTAGTGGTAGATCAACTCGCTCTGTTTCAGTGGCACGAAGTAAGGCGCGATTACCGACACCGCATCGACGCCCATGGCGGCGACCTGCTTGCCGAGCTTGATGGTGGTCGCGGTGGAAATCTCGCCGATATGTGCGACGACCGGCACCTTGCCATTGACTTCATTGACGCAGGTTTCGGTGACCAGCAGTTTTTCTGCCATATCCAGTACGAAGAATTCACCGTTGGTACCGTTGCAGAAGATGCCGTTGTCGTACTGCATCTGGCGTTGCACCTGGCGGCGCAGCAGTTGCGGGCTCACTTCGCCGGCTCGGTCGAACGGGGTGACGACGGCGGTCAGCACGCCGCGAATGGTCTTAGTCATCGTGGGTCTCTTTTCTGATCAAATCAGTTGGGTATAGATCGCGCGGATGTCATCCTTGCTCATCGGGCGCGGGTTGTTGTCGAGCAGACGGGTGACCTTGGCGGCGCCGTCGACCAGCGTGTCCAGATCAGCCGCGGTGATCTTCCAGCGCTTGAGGTCGGCTGGGATCTCCAGATCGCGGTTCAGCGCGAACAGTGCGTCGATCATTGCGGTGGCGGCGTCCTCGGCGCTCAGCTTGGCGACATCCAGACCCATGGCAATGGCCATGTCGCGGAACTTGTCGGCGTTGCCCACGCTGTTGAAGCGCATCACATAAGGCAGCAAGATCGCGTTCGACACGCCGTGCGGCATGCGATATTTGCCACCGAGCGGATAGGCCAGCGCATGCACGGCCGTGGTGCTGGAGGTGGCGATGCTCATGCCGCCGTAGAGCGCGCCGAGCAGCATGTCGTGACGCGCATCGATGTCGCTGCCGGTGGTGAAGGCGGTGCGGATGCTGCGCGAGAGCAGGGTGATCGCTTTCAGCGCGAGAAGTTCGCTGAACGGATTGCCCTTCTTCGAGGTGTAGCACTCGATGGCGTGGCACAGTGCATCCATGCCGGTCGAGGCGGTGATCGCCGGCGGCAGGCCGAGCGTCATCTTCGGGTCGAGGATGATGCAGTCGGGCATCAGCTTGGGGCTGACGATGCCGACCTTCAGCTCGTCCTCGGGCACCAGCACGATGCTGTTGGGCGTGGCTTCCGAGCCGGTGCCGGCGGTAGTAGGAATCATGACTGTCGGCACGCCGCGCCGGGCGATCGGCGCCTTGGCCAGCAATTCGCGCAGCGACACGGTGTTGTTGAGCAGCACTGCGACGATCTTGGCGGTGTCCATCGCGCTGCCGCCGCCGATGCCGATCACCAGCTCGCAGTGCTGTTGCTGCGCGGCGGCAAAGATGGCATTGACTTGCTCAACTTCCGGTTCGGGCGGCGTGTTGTCGAGGACGGTGACGGTGATGCCGGCAGCCTCAAGCAGGGCTCTGGGGCGGTTGATCAACCCGGCCCGAGCAACGCCCTGGTCACTGATGATCAATACCTTGGTTGCGCCAAAATCGGCCACAACCTCGACCAAGCTGTCGATGCTGTCCGGGCCGGCCAGGACGCGGCCGGCGTTCAATAGGGAATAAGTGCTCATGCGTGTTCAGCTCCTCTGGCTGGGCCGGTTACGAAAGGGTCGACAGTTCAAGCTTCGCCTGGAAGTTCGGATGCTTGCGTCGTCCTTCGAGCAGTTTCACCGCATATTCGGCGGCATCGACCAGACTGTCCGCATTGGCAATGCCCTTGCCGGCGATATCGAAAGCGGTGCCGTGATCGACTGAGGTGCGCAGGATCGGCAGGCCCAGCGTTACGTTGACGCCGCTGATGGCTTGCCACTTGCCGGTGGCCGGGTCGACATTGAAGCCGAGTAACTTGACCGGGATGTGCCCCTGGTCGTGGAACATGGCGACCACGGCGTCGAATTGTTCGGCGCGCAGCTTGATGAACACCGTATCCCCGGGGACCGGACCGGTGACGTCATAGCCCTTGTCGACATATTCCTTGATGACCGGGACGAGGATTTCGTCGTCTTCCTTGCCCAGGATGCCACCTTCGCCCGCATGCGGATTCAGTGCGGCAATGCCCAGGCGCGGTTTCTCGAAGCCGAGACATTCCAGCGCTTCCAGCGTGACATCGATCACGCGGCGCAGGCGTACCGGGGTGATGCGTTTGGGCACATCGGCGATTGCGCAGTGGGTGGTGACGTGGCTGACCCGCATGTTGTCGTGCGCCAGCATCATTACCGCATCGCGCATGCCGGTCAGGTGCGCCAGCAGCTCGGTGTGACCTTCGAAATGGTGCCCGGCCATGTGCAGGGCTTCTTTCGACAGCGGTGCGGTGACGATGGCATCGGCCTCGTCGGCCTGGATCATTTCCACGGCGCGCTTTACGGCACGATAGGCCCATTCACCACCGATGGCGGAAATGGTGCCGGTAACGATCTCGCCTTCGACCGGGCCGACATCGATCATGTTCAGCGGCAGGGCTTCCTCGGTGATGCCCAATTGCAGGCGTGCCTTGGCCAGGGCTACGGCGCTGCCGAAAACCAGGAGTTCGATGCGGCCAGCGGCGACTTCCTCGCGCAGCTTGAGCGCGGCCTTGACAATGATCTCCGGACCGATCCCGGATGGGTCGCCCATGGTGACTGCCAAACGAATAGCTTTTTTCATGTGATGCTCCTTCTCAGTTGTTGGGCTGCAGTAGCAGCCGAATGATGTTCACCAGATCATCAGGCGCGCCGAACGCGCCTGAACGGGAATAACAAGGCACGCCATCCCAGACGCCCCCGACCAGGCGGGCACAGCCCCAGCCAGGGCGAATGGCGGGATGTGCCAGCAAGGCGGTGGCGCCTGATGCACGACACAGGCCAAGCAGGGTATCGCCGCCGACCACGATCAGTTGCCCGGGTTTGGGTAGTTCGGCGACCAGTCGTCCAATCTGTGCAGCCAGCAGGTCAGCGGCCTGTTCGGGCGTGATGCGCTCGACCGGCGAGAGGTAGAACCAGATGTCGCTGGCGCCGGCACGGGCCAAATCGAGTGCAGCAGCAATCTCTGTGTCACGCGCCTGCTCGGCGACGGCCTGAATCGGCTGGCTGGCGCGCAGTTGTGACCACTGCTCGCGCAGTACGGGCTGGAAGCTGGCACTGACCAGCACGCTCGGGCCGTGCGCCTTGGCGAGTGGAGTGGCAAGACCGGCGATCGGCGCCAAGGCGCGGCGGCGGGCGAGAGCATGGGCCAGCCCGGCGCTGCCGCACCACAGGCAGGGCACGCTGGCGGGGATATCGGCTTGGGCGACAATCCGGTCCAGATCGGTGTCGGTGAGCACTTCCGGTATCCAGATCGATGGTGTGTCGTGAGCCGTGGGGTGGGCTGCGCAGGTGCGCAGGCCTAGCTGGTTGAAAGTCTCGCGCAGCGGCGTGGCAACGGCCTGCCGAGGCATGCCCGTCTTGATCACCCATTGCCGGTCTTCAGCAGTGATGCGGCCTTGGGCTGGGAAAGCGGGGGCGAACAGCGCGTGATCGAAGCGGCCGTGCCTGACGAGCCAGGCGATTTCAGCAAAGGTGTTGCCGCGTAGCAGGCTATCGACCTTCTTGAAAGCCAGGCTGCCCGATTGCAGCCAGTTCAGCACCGGCTGCAGGAAGTCCGGCAAGGTTTCCGGCGCTACATCGCGGGTCGGTGTGGCGAGCACGGACAACGGGGCATCGAAATAGCGCTGGCCCGCAGCAGGCGGGGTATCGATAAAGACCGGCAGCTGCCCAGCGAAGGCTGCTGCGGTATCCAGCGCACCAGTCAGATCGTCGGCAAGGATCCGGATCTTGCTGCTCATGATGGCTTCCTGGCGATCGTCAGCTTTATACCTGCCGAGCGGATTCGTTCCAGTTCATCTTGCGGCGCACCCTCGTCAGTGATCACTTCTGCGAGCTCGGTGATGTCGCAGACACTCATGAATACACGCGGGCGGAATTTTGAGGAGTCCACCAGCAAACGGCATGAATTGGCTGATTTCATCAAGGTGCGCTTGACCGAGGCAACTTCAGTCGATGTTTCCGAAATGATGTTTTCAGAAACCGCGTGGGCCCCAAAAAACAGCACGTCGGCACGAATGGCGCGCGCATCATTCTGGACTTCTTCGCCCAACAAGGTATTGCTGCCTGGCCGCAATTGGCCGCCTAGCACATGAACTTGCACAAACGGGCTGCTGTTGAGGATTTGTGCGATCTCGATGTCGTTGGTGACCGCGACTATTTCGATTTTGCGCGCAACAACGGCTTTGGCGGCTTCCAGAACCGTACTGCCACTATCAAAGATAACGCTTTGGCCGGGAATCAGGGCTGCGGCAGCAACGAAGCCAATTGTATTTTTCTCGTCAGGGGATAAGTCACGTGCCGCTGAGATGCCGGGTTCAAAGGTGCTGTACTGCTGGTCGCGCAGAATCGCTCCACCATGCGTGCGCTCTACGACACCTTCTTCGGCCAAAGTATCCAGATCTCGCCGCAGCGTAGACATTGATACATGTAATGCATCAGTTAACTGTTGAAGCGTAACTGCGCCGTGATGGTGCAAAAAATCCGCGATTCGTTGGCGCCGCAGCACCGGCAAAAGTGTTCCACTTTCGATCGCAACGGATTTTTCGGTAAGTACAGATGGTTCCATGTCGTTTTTGCCTTGTTTGTTGCATGGCAGATCGTGTGAAACGGTCTGAATGGTTCACGCAATCCCGTTGTGGTAGATAATGAATTAAAACGATAGATAATGCAACATTATATTGGGTGGTAATGGTAGCATTGTTATATCGTTGTGGATGTTTCAAGTGCAAATTGTATTCGTAACTCAGTCACTAATTTGTCATTTAACAGTGGGTGGTAATATGACTGCAAAGAAATGGGTGATCGGCAACTGGAAATTGCAAGGCTCACTGGCCTCCAATCGGGGGCTGATTGAATGTATCAGGGCCAGGTTGCCTGTACTGGATGAGCGGGTGGGGATGGCGGTTAGTCCGGTATTTCCTTATTTGCCTCAAGTCGCGGATCTGATCAAGGGCTCCGGGATCGATCTGGGTGCGCAAAACTTGTCAGAGCAGGTCAAAGGTGCCTATACCGGTGAAGTGGCGGGGACGATGCTCAAGGATGTGGGGGTGAAATTTGTCATCGTGGGTCATTCCGAACGCCGTGCTTATCAGGGCGAAGATGATGAGCTGATTGCGAGGAAAGTCAGGTCAGCATTGGATGCTGGTCTGGTTCCGGTACTGTGCGTAGGGGAAACAAGGGATGAGCGTGAGGCGGGCGAAACCTGGGCGATTCTGCTGCGGCAATTGAATGCGGTGTTCGATCTGATTGATTCATCCAAGGATGATATTGTGCTGGCTTATGAGCCGCGCTGGGCGATCGGTACGGGTGTTTCTGCTACGCCTGAAATGATTGCCGATGTGCATGGCTTCTTGCGTACCTATCTTGTTGCCAGGCATGTAGAGTTTGGTGCCAGGACGCCGATCCTGTACGGTGGCAGCATGAATGGCGCCAATGCTGCAACGATTGCCATTATTCCGGATGTAGATGGTGGGTTGATCGGTTCGGCAGCGCTCAAGGCTGATGAATTTGTGTCTATCTATGATGCGTTGCGTGCTGCGGCTTGATCCTATTATGCTGAGTTTGCATCGGTTTGTAGGTGTTGTACTTATTAGCAAATAGTCTCTGCTAATCATTTCAAGAAAAGGCCGGCATTTCAAAGGAATGCCGGCCTTTTCTTGAAATGGGCCACTATTGGTTGATTTTGAAGTTAGTGATTGATTTTGGATGGGGGACGAGGCGACGGTGTGCAGGCATTCTTTCCAGATAAAGCCCCACGGGTTTCGCCGTGGGGCTGCTTTGGATGCTGCAGGTAACAGGTTACGGTTGAGCTGGGGCAGATACCTTCTCGGTACTGACAGGAGGGCGATCATTCCAGTGGAACAGTTTCTCAATAAATACCACGACGGCAGGAATGGCCAGGGCGATATACATGTTGTCGATGCCGTATGGATTATCAAGCAGATACCACACTGTTGTCCCCACGACGGAGCCCAGAAGCCCGATGATTGCGCCACGGTTGCCACTGAAGAACGGCAGGAAGAAGCCAATCATCGCGATCACGGCAATCGAAAGCCGCAAGGCGCGCGTGAAGAAGGACAGCTTCAGAAGTCCTGGTGCAAAGAACACGAAGATCAGCGGAAAGAAGCCAATTGCAAGAGACAAATAACGCGTTACTTTGAACTCTTGTTCTTGCGTAGGTTTGAACATCGGAACATAAAAATCCTTAACGATCAGAGATGCAATGGCCAGAGCTACTGTACTTACGCCCAAGAATATCGAGGCGACCAAGGATATTGCTACCATTGCCGCCATAAACACATTCATGTGTTGCATGAAGATGGGGAGTGCGAACAGGCTCTTCATTTCCGGGAATAGGAACTTGGCAATCACCCCGATCATGCCCAATGCAATACTGATCGGAATGCACAGACCGGCAGCAATATATGCGGAATTTCTTGCTGCGCGAGCATCTTTTGTCGCCGAGATGGCTTGCATGATGAATTGTGTGGTGAAAATGGCGCCGATATTGCCAATGAAAAACGCAATGATCGAAGACCAGCCTACTTTCCCGGCAGGGGTAAAGTAGAAGTTGGGAAGGGCATCCATGACCGGGCCGAAGCCTTTGCTCATGTACAGCGCAGTTCCCAGCAGAGCGAAAACGCCAATGTACTTGAGTCCAGTGTGTAGTAGCGAAACGTAGGCAACGCTCTTCATGCCACCAAAGGCAAAGTAAAACGTGCTAACAATCGCGATGATGAGTGCGGCAACGGGAAGACTTGTTTTGGTGATGGTGGCGACTGCTGCTGCCCCGCTGACGTAGTTACCCACGTTTACCAACAACAGTGCATAGATCATGATCAGTGAAACAATCAGTTGCGTGGATCGGCCATATCGTTGTGCAATGGCGCCGGAAATGGTGATTTGACCCGTAGCGTGAAGTCGCCCTGCCATAAATTTTCCGAACAAGAAAAATCCAACAGCAGCACTTAGTACCGCCCAAGTTGCCGCCATGCCCGATTCAAATGCAGTCTGTGATACGCCAACCGTTGATTTTGCGCCGATAAACTCAGACATCAACAACACACCAATCACGAACGCGGGTGTTGTCCGTCCCCCAGTCATGAATTCGCTAGACGTTTTACTTCGCAGTTTAATAGTTAGCCAGGAAGTAAAGATGATGTAGACCGCAATCAAGCCAATGATGATTGCTGTGTCCATGCTGCCAAAAGTTCCCATGATTGTACTCCTCCAAGTTTTCTTCGCGCTTAAGCGCCATTCTCTGGCGTTGCCCGTTTGTTGGTGGGGCTACCCAGCTGCATTTTTTTGACATTTGTGGTCGTCTTTGTGTGGCTCCTTTTATGTTGAAAGTCTCATCTCAAGAAGACGCATGGCTGCACAGGCCTGCTGAGATCGTATGTATTCATCTGGCTATTATTTGAAATAGATACACATGACTGATATGTTGCACTTAGCTTCAATATGCGTCAATAAAAATCATACAAAATGCTAGATGGTGAAACAATTTATGCATTTTAAAGGTATGTTTTATGGTTGTTTGTGGTGCGTGTGTTGCGTGTGGCTTCAATATGTATCACAATCGGTCAGTGATGCGACTATGGAAGCTGGCGAATTTAGGGCTCCTTGGGCAAGAAGTGATTGTGGCGTTTCTAATTAAATCGGGAGAAAAATTCACTTACTGCACGAGTTGATGCTGAAGAGTTAAGCGTCAATATCTGGATCGCGAGATGCTTTACAACTACCGATGCAGCGTATTTCGGTTTAAGTGGGGTTAAGAGTTGAACTTAGGAGGAATACATAAAATGAGTAAAGAAACATTGAATGCTTTGACACGGCAAGCAGGCATGATCAGCGAGGCGCCCGAGGATAAACAACGGCTTGAAGCGGACATTCCGGCGATTTGCATCCAGAACCACGCGGCGAACCTGATGCCGTTGGCTAATGGTGATATCGGGTGTGTCTGGTTTGGAGGTACGCAGGAAGGGATCGCCGATATTTCAGTCTACTTCTCGCGCCTGGCCAAGGGTACGCAGCGCTGGAGCGTGCCGGTCAAGCTGTCGGAAGATCCCACCCGTTCCGAGCAGAACCCGATCCTGTTCCCGGCGCCCGATGGCAAGCTGTGGCTGATCTATACCGCGCAGAAATCCGGCAACCAGGACACCGCGATCGTGCGCTACCGCATCTCCGCGGACAACGGCCACACCTGGGGTCCGATCGACACCCTGTTCGACAAGGCCGGCACCTTCGTGCGCCAGCCGGTGGTCGTGCTCGATAACGGCGAATGGCTGATCCCGATCTTCTATTGCCGCGTGACCCCGGGCGAGAAATGGGTCGGCAACAACGACATCAGCGCGGTGCGCATCTCCGCCGACCAGGGCAAGACCTGGTCCGAATATGAAGTACCCAACAGCGTTGGCTGCGTGCACATGAACGTCGAGAAAATGCCCGACGGCAGCCTGCTCGCCTTGTACCGCAGCCGCTGGGCCGATCATGTCTATCTGAGCCGCTCGAGCGACAACGGCCGGACCTGGACTGAACCGGTGCCGACCGAATTGCCCAACAACAACTCGTCGATCCAGTTCACCTGCCTGAATAACGGCCATCTGGCCATTGTCTACAACGACATCAGCGCCGCGCAGGCGACCGAACGCCGCACCTCGCTCTATGACGAGATCGAAGACGAGGAAGAGAACGAAGACGGCGTGGCCGCAGTGGAGCCGATTCCTGCGCCGTCGGGCAAGACCGCGTTCTGGGGCACGCCGCGCGCGCCGATGACGCTGGCAATTTCGGAAGACGGCGGCAAGACCTGGCCCTACAAGCGCAATCTGGAAGTGGGCGATGGCTACTGCATGACCAACAACTCGGAAAAGCAGCTGAACCGCGAGTTCTCCTACCCCTCGATCAAGCAGACCGCCGATGGGGCGCTGCATATCGCGTTCACCTACTTCCGCCAGAAGATCAAGTATGTGCGGGTGATGGAAGACTGGGTGAAGGGCTGATCGACGGCAATGGGCGTCCCGTGCGCCCATTGCTGGGAATAGCGCCGTTTCGTGATGCCGGATTGTGGCTGTCGTTGGCTGATGCTGGCAGGGTTGAGTAAGTAATTAATCCAAATCGAGGTCGATATGACGTCTTTCGAGCGTAATGATGATGCCGCTGCTTCGGCAAGCAAAACGGCGGTGGTGACGGGCGCGAGCTCGGGTATTGGGCGGGCGATTGTTTCACGGTTGCTTGCCGATGGCTGGAAAGTGATCGGCTTGAGCCGCAGCCTGGTGGTGGAAGATTCGCAGAATTTCCGCTCGATCCAGGTCGACTTGAGCGATTTCGATCAGCTGACGCAGGAGCTTGCCGGGATTGGCGAGGTGGATGCAATTGTGCATGCCGCCGGCTTTATGCGCACGGCGCCGGTGGGCGAACTGAAATCCGAGGATGGTGCCGCCATGTGGGCGCTGCACGTGGGCGCTGCGGAAGTCCTGGTCAATCAGCTGGCCGCCAAACTGCCTGCCGGTGGGCGTATCGTGCTGATCGGCAGCCGCACTGCGACCGGTGCCGCCGGTCGCAGCCAGTATGTTGCGACCAAGGCGGCCATGGTGGGGATGGCCCGCTCGTGGGCCGCCGAACTGGTTGGCCGGCAGATTACGGTCAATGTCGTCGCGCCGGGCGCCACCGAAACCCCGATGCTGCTCGATTCGAACCGGGTAGGCACGCCGCCCAAGAAACCGCCAATTGGCCGCTTTATCCGGCCGGACGAGGTCGCCGGGGTGACTGCCTTTTTGCTTGGCCCCGATGCAGGCGCCATTACCGGACAGCAGATCGTTGTCTGTGGTGGCGGTTCTTTGTAAGTGCAAGGCATTCTGCCTGTGTGGGCTCCGTGCTCACCAGGCCTAGCTGCTATTCAAATTCCTTCCTTGGTGTCCATGAAAGCGAAATCCGCCAGTGTCGATTGACGCTGGCCAGGATTCCAATTTCTCTGCTCGGGGCGACAACATGACGATTTCCCGCAAGATTCTTTCTCTGGTCTGTGTTGCATTGCTGGTATGCGTGGCGATTTTTGCTGTGGCGGTTTATGGTTTTGCCGCAATGGAAACCGTGGTCGGCCAGATGGCCGCTAAAGCGGCGGGAGGCGAGGCCAAGTCGATCCAGCAAACGCTGGATTCGGCGCGCAGCGCCTTGTATATGGTGGTGGCGTTGGGTTTGTCGGCACTTGGTGTTTGCGGCTATCTGGTTCGGCGTTCGATCGTGAAGCCGCTCATAACGATGGAATCCGCGCTGGCCCGGGTGGCCGAGAAGCTGGATTTCACCGAGTCGATCCCGGTGACGGTAGACGACGAAATCGGCCGTGCGCTGCATGCCTGTAACCGGCTGTTGCTTCGCTTGCGCGGTAGCTTTGGCGAGATTCAGCAATCCATCACGAACATGCTGGAAGTTACCGAGGAGGTTGACCAATCCTCACGCAAGATTGCCCGCAATTCGCAGATACAGAGCGACGCCTCTGCCAATATGGCTTCTGCGGTCGAACAGATGACCGCCAGCATTTCCGTAGTGGCTGATCAGGCTAACGATGCCAGCCACCATACCCAGTCATCGCGCGATATCGCCGAACGCAGCGCTGGTGTCATTCTCTGCACTGTATCCGGTATTCAGCAGATTGCCGATACCGTGCGCGAGGCCGCGTTGCGGATCAAGGCGCTGCGGGCTGATTGCGACAGCATTTCTTCTGTGGCGAAAATGATCCGCGAAGTGGCGGATCAAACCAATCTGCTTGCGTTGAATGCTGCGATAGAAGCGGCTCGCGCGGGCGAGCAGGGGCGCGGTTTTGCGGTGGTGGCAGATGAAGTGCGCAAACTGGCTGAGCGTACCACGCTTTCCACGCAGGAAATCAGCGGACTATTGAATCGCATGCAGGAGAGCGCGCGTCTCGCAGTAGACAGCATGAGCCACACTGAAAGAGCCGTCGATGACGGCGTGGTCAATGCGCGTCAGGCTGGCGAATCGATCGAACAAATCAAGACAGGTTCAGAGGCTGCGGCCAGCGTGGTGGCCGATATTTCCGGGGCCATGCGCGAACAAGAAACTGCCAGTTCCGCGATTGCTCGCAATATTGAGCAGATCGCCCAGATGAGCGAACAGAATTCTTCAGCCGCCAATGCCTCTGCGATCGGTGCCGGCCGCATGATTAAGGTAGGACGTGAGATGGCGCAAATTCTCTCAGCCTATACCGTTGATGCAGGGCCGAAGAAAATTGTACTGCGTTCCGTTGATGTATTTTCCGATGATCATCCAGCGGTGCGCGCTGTTCGTGCCATGGCCGATACACTTAACCAACGATCAAATGGTCGAATTACTCTCAAGGTTATTTCTGGCGGAGCATTCGGTTCAGAAAAGGAAACATTGGAGCAAGTCAAATCCGGTGCTCTGGATATGATTCGCGCCAACTGCGCGTTACTCAACAAGGATTGTCCATCCTCCGTTATCCCAACGCTGCCTTTCATGTTCAGCTCGATTGACCACATGCATCGGGCTCTGGACGGTGCCCCTGGGAAAAACATCTTGGAGTCTTGCACCGCTGCTGGCTATATCGGTCTGGCTTTTTATGACTGCGGTTCCCGATCAATTTATGCAAATACTCCCATCCGTTCGCTTGATGATCTGCGCGGCCTGAAAATGCGGGTGCAACAATCTGATCTATGGGTGGCTATTGCCAATGCCATGGGTGCAAAAGTCACGCCATTACCTTTGGATCAAGTCATTTCTGGTGCTCGTACCGGTCTGATTGATGTGGCTGAAACGAACATCCTTCTTTTTGACAGTTACAAGCATTACGAGGCATTCAAGTATTACTGTTATACTGAACATGCAATGGTTCCAGACATGCTGTTGTTCTCGAAGCAACGATGGGATGCACTGTCAGCAGAAGATCAAGTACTAATTGCTGACGCTGCACGTGAATCTGTTGCCATCATGCGTCGCTTCTGGCATGAGCGAGAAGAGGTCGCTCGCAAGAATGCGGCAGCCGCTGGAACGGTCTTTATCACTAATGTGAATAAAAAATCGTTTCAGGATGCCATGCGTCCTGTATACGATAAATTTGTTTCAATGCCGAAGCAAAAGATATTGTTCCAAGCTATTCAAGCAATGCGGTAATGTTTCGTAGGTTCACCAGAAATTGTCAAATTAACAAAACCAGCCGGAAAATTTCGCATCAATCCCATTTCGGCTATTCAGGTAGAGATACACGAATGACCGTCGAGGACGACCTACGGAACTTCAGATTGAGGCAAACTGGGATCGCTTAACTGAAACCTATGTGGTTTTAATCGCTCTTTTTAGTCTGGTACGTACCCACACGAACACTCCGGGGATAGATGGGCCTGACCGTGGAGACGCCAGTCACACATAAAACTGGGCACCGTTGAGGTGCCTTTTTTCATTTCTGCGACTGAGTCAGCCAACTTGGCATAACTGTGTAACTTCTGTAACTTCGCGCCGGATTTGTCACGATTTTGCACGATATTTGTCACAGCGCCCGTTAATCAAAAAGCCGCATTTCGCGGCTTTTTTGTCACTGAAAATCACCCAAGTTAAAACAATCCACCCGCTGTTCCAGCATCCCAGTTGCAGATCACCAGTTCCCGGCTGGTTTGGGGTGCGCCGTGGGCATTGCCGGTGCTGTATTTGATATCCACGCCCTCCATGTAACTTCGCGCCAGATTTGTCACGATTTTGCACGATATTTGTCACAGCGCCCGTTAATCAAAAAGCCGCATTTCGCGGCTTTTTTGTCACTGAAAATCACCCCAGTTAAAACAATCCACCCGCCGTTCCGGCATCCCAGTTACAGATCACCAGTTCCCGGCTAGTTTGCGGTGCGCCATGGGCATTGCCGGTGCTGTATTTGATGTCCACGCCCTCCATCCAGCAACCCTCGAAACACGCCCGAATGTCTGGGTGGTCGTTGATGCTGACCATCACCTTGCCTTTACACTCCCGCATAAATGCCGCGAGCTGTTCGTACTGATCCCACTCGAACGGCACGCCATAGCCTTCGGTTTGCCAATACGGTGGATCACAGTAGAAGAACGTATGGCTGCGATCATAGCGGCGCATCACTTCCTGCCAGGGCAGGTTCTCGACGTAAGTGCCACCGGCCAGGCGTAGGTGGGCAGCACTCAGGTTCTCCTCGATGCGCAGCAGATTGATTGCCGGGCCGGTGGTGGCGGTGCCGAAGTTCTGGCCATCGACCTTGCCGCCGAAGGCATGATGCTGTAGGTAGAAGAAACGTGCCGCACGTTGGATATCGGTCAGCGTTTCGGACTTGGTCATCTGCTGCCATTTGAATATCTGCCGGCTGGTCAGTGCCCACTTGAACTGGCGCACGAACTCTTCCAGGTGGTTGGCCACCACACGGTAAAGATTGATCAGATCACCATTGATGTCATTGAACACCTCGACCGGTGCAAGGAGCGGGCGCAGGAGGTAAAGGGCCGCGCCCCCGGCAAAGACTTCCACATAGCATTCATGTAGCGGGAACAGCGGGATCAGTTTATCGACCAGGCCGAGCCAGGGAATGATGGGGGATGCTTCCATCGGTCGCTCCTGGTGCGGCGCTCTTGGCGCTCATGTGGTTGAGATTCCCGCAACGCGGGCATTTGATTTCAAGTACATGAAACTGGCCACGGGCCAGCAGTTTGCGGCAGTGGCTGCAGCGGATTTCGATCATGTCGTGAGCCTTCACGATGTGCTAGGCTTCGCCCGCTCTGCAGAGCTGGATGGCCTTGGCTTGGCTCACTGGTGTGTTCAGTGGGTCGGTCGTGTGGCTGGGGCTTAGGGAGTGATTTTTGCAGAATGTGCGGTGCGGTAAGTGCGTACTACTTCCAGTAAGGCATGCAGTAATGACGAATTCTCATTTTTGCAATAGAGGCAATGCAGCGTAAACACGCGCTTCTCTCCTCCTAGAAAGGGTCGATAAACGACATTGCGGATCTGCAATGACTGCATCGAAGGTGGCGCATAAAATATACCGTAGCCACATCCCACCAGGTTCAGCCCACTCATCAGATCGTTAACCCTTTTTTCAATTCGGGGCCTAAAGCCATACGTATGAAAAAATTGATCTTCGCCTGATTTGTCCACTGGTCCGCCGATAAAAAGTTCGTCGCATAAGGTTCGTATATCGATAACCTGCTGATTAGCCAACGGATGGTCTTTGTGCAGAGCGAGTAACATCGGCTCCGAGAGCACTTCTTCGCAGGCGAGATCAGCCTCCTCATGCAGGAAGCGTTCAAAAGCAATCAAAATTTTACCATGGCGCAAGGCTTGCATCTGCTGCTCTTTGCGGGCGGTGTGCAAAACCAAATCCACATATGGGTGAAGCTTGGAGAACTCCTCCAAAATTTCAGGGATGATATTGAACATCGCTGAACCGGAGACGCCTATATCCATCTGTTCTCGCCGTTCCTTGGTGGTGCGCAATACATCTCTTTTGGCGAGTTCAACCTCAGACGTGATGCTCCGTGCATGAAGCAGCAAGGATTCGCCCGCAGGCGTGATTTCCATTCCGTTGGCACTGCGAGTAAAGAGCTGCGTGCCAATATCTTCTTCAAGGGCCTGAATTTGCCGTGATAACGCGGGTTGAGTAATGCGTAATCGTATTGCTGCACGGCGGAGATTTTTTTCCTCGGCGACCACGATGAAGTTGCCGAGCGTACGAATATCCATTCGGAAACACCTTTAAAAGTATCTAACCAATATGCAATTCCAATGTGTTGCAAGGACACATTCAGAAGAAAACACAATTGATCCAGTATAGAGCAAGACTCTTCTTACTATTTCTCGGACTAGTATATCAGTCAATGCAGACATGCACGCTGCCGGAGAGCAAAGCGCGTGAAGATTGTATGGGTGATGCTGCATACGTATTGCCACATGAATTTTCAGCATTAGACAACAACTGCCTCCTACTCAAAAATCTGCTCAACAACACCCAGATAGATTGCCAGAAAGCCACATCAGAGAACCGCTTGTAAGAACCTGGCACCTTAATCAGCTGTGTTGCAAAAATAAAATTTATTCAGTATCAAAGAGGAGCAGGAACCATGCAGCAGATGTTCAATACCAAAAAAACCGTACTGGCTGTGGCTATCAGTCTAGCACTTGGCGTAGGTCTTACCGCGTGTGGTGGCGGCGGTAGTGACAGTTCCACGACCACAGACACGTCCAATGCTTGGATGACTAAAGCCATCATCGCGCAACAGGCAGCGGCAACGACCGATGCGGCAAAAGAAGCCGTAGCCAGCGAGCGTGCCGATCTGTTGCTTGCTGCGATGACACTTGATCAGAAGATGGCACAGTTGGTCGGCAAGGGGCCGGAAGTTTTGCCGGAGCTGCCGCAATGTTATGGCGCTCGCCACGTTTCTGCTATTCCCGCGCTGAATATCCCGACCTTCCGTATCACCAACGGTCCGGTGGGCCTTGGTCAGAACGACTGCGCGGCGCTTGGCTCTACCAATCCCTATACAGATCCAACCTCTGCCAAGGCAACTGCATTGCCGTCTGCGATTGCGGCAGCGGCGTCTTTCGATCCCGCGGTGGCTGGCACTTACGGCGATGTCATCGGCACCGAAATGAACAATCTGGCACTGCATGTGTTCGAAGCCCCGGGTGTGAACATGGCTCGTCTGCCGATTCTGGGCCGCAACTTCGAATACTTTGGTGAAGATCCGTACCTGACCGGAACGATGGCTGTTTCCGAGATCAAGACTTTGCAGGCCAAGGGCTTGATCGGCATGGCCAAGCACTTTATCGCCAACGAGCAGGAAACCAATCGCATGGCTATGACCAATCTGGGTGTGGATAGCCATGTGGACCGACAGGTGCTGCGTGAAATCTACATGCTGCCATTTGAAATGGCAGTCAAGGATGGCAAGGTCGCGTCCGTCATGTGCTCCTACAACTCTATCAACAGCAGTCCGTCTTGCGCTAGCCAGGAAGTTCTGACTGGGGTGCTGCGCAATGACTGGGGCTTTACGGGTTATGTTCAGTCCGATTTTTATGCCACGGTTGCCGGGTTAAGTGCGAGTTATGCTCCAAGTCCAATCGCCGCAGGCTCTTTAATGCAAGCGGGTCTGGATCACGAAATGCCGGTTGCCGTCAGTTGGTCGACAACCAATTTGAGCAGTGCGCTGAGCGATGGTACGGTCTCGGTGAACATGATCGACCAGGCACTCAAGCGTCGTTATACGCAAATGTTCAAGTACGGCATCTTTGACCGGCCACTGGTGCAGACTGCTATTGATTTCACTGCGGGTGGTACCACCGCGCGTGCGATTGGCGTCAAGTCAGCCGTTCTGCTGCAAAACAATGGAGCGTTGCCGTTCAATGGTACGGCGGTTCAGAACATCGTTCTGATCGGCAAAGCTTCACAAGTTTATGCGCAGCAGGCGGTCGCTGGTGGTGCTATGGTAGGTACGGCAATGGGTGCTGGCGGTGGCAGTTCCGATGTGGTGCCAAGCTACACCGTTACGCCGCTCCAAGGCATCAAGAATGCGCTCACGGCACTTGGTAATACCTCTGCTTCGGTCAAGCTGATTCTTGTTGACGATGCCAATTCAACAGCGACCATCGATGGTGTAGCCAAGACCTTTGCTGATGTCACCGCCGCCGCTGCAGGTGCCGATGCCGTGATCGTCATGGCCGGTACCATCGCCGAAGAAGGCGCTGACCGCGCTTCGTTCACAGATGGTACCGCGTTGACGATGGCCCAAAGTGCAGCGGCTGGTATGGGTCTTGATTGGTATGCAGCCAAGCCAAGTGCTATGTCTACGGCATCGAGCAATACAGCAGCGAACAGCAATACCGTTGCAATGATTACGTCGATTATGGGGCTGACGTCGACTACGACCAAAACCATGGCCCAAAAGACCGCGCTGGTGCTGAAGGACAATGCCAGTGTTGCCATGGACTCGGCGCTAGTGGGTGCGAGTGGTCCGGCCATTCTTGAGACTTGGTTCCCGGGGCAGGAGGATGGCAACATCGTCGCGCAATTGGTGTTCGGCAAGGATTTCTCTGGCAACAATGTCAGCCCGTCCGGCAAGTTGCCGGTTACCTTCCCGTTCGCGGGCAAGGGTTTCCTCGACAGCATTACCGCAGCGCAGTTCCCGGGGGTAACCACGGGCACTACGACCAAGCCGAAGTCCATGGTTACCTATGCCGAAGGCCTGAATATCGGCTATCGCTGGTACGATGCTCAGCAGCAGTCCGGTACCTGTACGACCAATAGCGATCAGTCGAACGCCTGCGTGGCCTTCCCGTTTGGTTATGGTCTGACCTATACCACCTCGAGCATCGGTTCATTGTCTCTTGCGGCCAATGGCTCCATGTATGATGTTAAGTTCACGGTGGCGAACACGGGTGCGAAGGATGGAGAAGAAGTGGTTCAGGTTTACCTGCAGTTGCCAGCGATAGCGTCCTCTGTGGGAGAACAGACCGGAGCCACAATCGTTCAACCGCCGAAGCGCCTGGTTGGCTTCAAGAAGGTTAAGGTTGCGGCCAGTGGCTCGGTGCAAGATACGATCACCATCGATCCGGCTGCAACCAACCATCCGCTGAGTGTCTGGAACCAGACCACCAAGAAGTGGGTGATTCCGACCGGAACCTACACGGTCTGGGTTGGCAAGTCCTCTTCTCCGAAGGATCTAGCCCAGGCTGGTACGTTTACCAAGTAATCCGATAAATATGTAGCGGGCAGGACGCCATGGTTTCTCGACCATGGCGTCCGCTTCACAAATACCCCGACAAGGTGAATGAGTCATCTGTCCGGCACGCTTCACCCAAGGAATCAATATATGCAGAACTATTCAAGGCTGGCGCTTGCCTTGTTTGCTGGTGCAATCATTTCCACTCAAGTCATCGCCGCAGAAAAACCTTTTGTGACCGTCAACGGTACTGCGGTTTCTCAGGCAACAGCCGACATGTTTCTGGCGCAAGGGAAAGCCAATGGCATGCCGGATAGTCCCGAAATGAAAAACAATCTTCGCGAGGAACTGATTCGTCGCGAACTGATGTTC
>JARLJJ010000359.1 GCA_031291275.1 Formivibrio sp. | reverse complement strand
GCTAAAAACCTTTTAAAATCACCAGTTTCGCGCTTCAAACTTCGCTGCGTCTGCAGCAGAGAGGCCGAACTATACCCACCCTCCAAACACTCGTCAACCTCTTCCAACAAAGAAATTCTTCACAGCAGCGTAAGCCTTTGAAATTTCAGGAATCTGCATTCCTACGATCGATAAGATGCTTCGACCACAGGGCACTCCCGATGTTTTCTAAAGTAGATCACACATTAAAAAAGTGAACGATTTGGCGCGTAATCGTGTGCATATCGGGATTCACGCCTAATGGATAAAGCAGTACTTTTACAATGTGTATCGTTGTACAGGCTGATTCAGCTGTGATCTCGCTTGGCGAATTCAAGATTGCGCCCGTCTGCCTTAGGGAAGAAGCACGGCATGCATTTGAACGTTCGGTATGGACAAACAGGGAGCCCATTACGCCAAGGCAAAGGGTAAGATTAGGAATCGATACCATTACGACACTTCGAAATATCATGCTGAAAAAAATCAACGTTAATCAGCTCATCGTTGGAATGTACCTGCACGAAGTCTGTGGATCGTGGATGGAAAATCCTTTCTGGAAAAGCGGTTTCATCATCACTGACCCGAAGGAAATTCAGAAAATACTTGCCAGCAGCATCTCTGACGTCTGGATAGACAACGCAAAAGGTTTCGACATTAGCTCGGGCGAAAGTGTTGCAGACGAACCGGGCAGCGCACAGGATGAAAAACCTGAAGCCCTCCCCCAAACCAAAACGGTGTCCGTTGCCGACGAACTGGAGCGCGCGGCCCAGATCTGTGCCAAATCCAAGCGCGCCGTGATGGCCATGTTCCAGGAAGCGCGCATGGGCGCTGCGGTCAACACGGCCGATGCGCAAAAACTCGTGGAAGATATCTCGGATTCGATCAACCGCAGTCCCAATGCGCTCATCAGCCTGGCACGGCTGAAATCGGCAGACGATTACACCTATATGCACTCGGTCGCCGTGTGCGCCCTGATGGTGGCCCTGTCAAAATGCCTTCATCTCGACAAGGCACAGACACGCTCGGCAGGAATCGCCGGCCTGCTGCATGATTTGGGCAAAGCCGTCATTCCGTTAGAGATCCTCGGCAAGCCGGGAAAGTTGACCGACGAAGAATTTACCGTCATCAAAACGCATCCCAAAGAAGGGCACCAATTGCTACTGAGCAGTTCTGGTGTCGATGATATTGCGTTGGATGTGGTGCTGCACCACCACGAAAAAACGGATGGATCGGGTTTTCCGGAAGGCCTGAAGGATAGTGAAATCACCCTCTACGCCAAGATAGGTGCCATTTGCGACGTTTATGATGCGATCACCTCCAACCGGCCCTACAAGGCGGGCTGGGATCCCTCCGAATCGCTGCGCAAAATGGCCGAATGGACCCATGGCCATTTCGATCCAAAAATCTTCCAGGCTTTCGTCAAAAGCCTGGGCATCTACCCGATCGGATCGCTGGTCAGGCTCAGCTCGGGAAGACTCGGGATTGTGATCGAACAGAGCGAACATTCCCTATTGCAGCCCAGCATCAAAGTTTTTTATTCAACCTACGCCAACGTCCGCATCCCCCCGGAAATCATCGATTTATCGCGCAAGAGCTGCAAGGAAAAAATTGTTGGCCGTGAAGATCCGGCGATCTGGAATTTTCCAGACCTCAACGAAATATGGTCAGGACTAAAAGGCTATTAAGTAAAAATGGCCCGCATCGAAATGTAGGCCATTTATTTTCAGCAGCGAATAACCCGTGAATATCAGGTCATTCCCACTCGATCGTTGCCGGCGGTTTTCCAGAAACGTCATAGACAACCCGGTTAATGCCGCGCACTTCGTTGATGATGCGGTTGGAAACCTTGCCGAGCAGCTCATACGGCAGTTCTGCCCACTTGGCGGTCATGAAGTCGCTGGTGCAAACCGCGCGCAGCGCGACCACATATTCATAGGTGCGGCCATCGCCCATTACGCCGACTGATTTCACTGGCAGGAAAACCGCAAAGGCCTGGCTGGTCTTGTCGTACCAATCGAACGCGCGCAACTCGTCAATGAAAATCGCATCGGCACGGCGCAGCAGGTCGCAGTATTCCTGCTTCACTTCGCCCAGCACCCGCACGCCCAGACCCGGCCCCGGGAACGGATGGCGATAGACCATTTCGTGCGGCAGACCGAGCGCCACGCCCAGTTCGCGCACTTCATCCTTGAACAGTTCGCGCAATGGCTCAAGCAACTGCAGCTTCAGCGTATCCGGCAAGCCGCCGACGTTATGGTGACTCTTGATGGTGTGCGCCTTCTTGGTCTTGGCACCGGCAGATTCGATCACGTCCGGATAAATGGTGCCCTGCGCCAGCCATTTGGCACTCGGCAACTTGGCCGATTCAACCTGGAACACTTCGACGAATTCACGACCGATAATCTTGCGCTTGGCTTCCGGATCAGTCACACCGGCCAGGTGCCCCATGAACTGCGCGGTTGCATTGACATGAATCACCTTCACGCCGAGGTGCTTGTTGAAGATATTCATCACCTGCTCGCCTTCATTCAGGCGCAGCAAGCCGTTATCAACAAAAACGCAAGTCAGTTGGTCGCCAATCGCACGATGAATCAACGCTGCTGCCACCGAAGAATCAACACCGCCAGACAAGCCCAGTACCACTTCATCGCTGCCAACCTGTTCGCGGATTTTTGCCACAGCCTGGTCGATGTAGTTGGGCATGGTCCAGGATGGGGAGCAGCCGCAAATTTCCAGCACAAAGCGGTTGAGCATGTCACGCCCCTTGAGGGTATGCGTAACTTCCGGGTGAAATTGCACGGCATAGAAGCCACGCGTTTCATCGGCAATCGCTGCAATCGGACAGGCATCATTGCTGGCGATCACACTGAAACCGGCGGGCAGATCGGTCACCTTGTCGCCGTGGCTCATCCAGACTTCCAGAATGCCATGCCCTTCGGCATTGGTTTTATCCTGGATATCGCGGAACAGCTTGGAATGGTTGCGGGCGCGAATTTCGGCAAAACCAAATTCGCGCACCTTGCCAGCCTCAACCTTGCCGCCGAGCGATTGCGCCATCCATTGCATGCCGTAGCAGATGCCCAGCACCGGTATACCGAGCTCCAGAAGCTTGGCATCGGCTTGATAATCCGATTCGTATACCGAATTCGGACCGCCGGAGAGAATGATGCCGGTCGGCTTGAATTCGCGGATAAAGTCGATAGAAACATCGAAGGAATGAAGTTCACAGTAAACGTGTGCTTCGCGGACGCGACGGGCAATCAGTTGAGAAACCTGCGAGCCGAAGTCCAGAATCAGAATCTTGTCCATGCCGGGCATTTCCAATGGTTCGTGGAAAACGCAGGATTTTACCGTGCAACGGTGGGTAGAGCGAGCACTGCAGGAGAAACGGTCTTATCAAAGGCAAAACGCAGCACTTCATCCAGCACCGGAATGCCTTCTGTCGCACGGGGATGGTTAATGATTGCGACCACGATCTGGGTATTTCCTGTCGCATCTTGCACATACCCGGCAACGGAACGAACATCCTTCAACGAACCGGTCTTGATATGCGCCTTGCCATCGAGCAGTTCACCCAACAACCTTTTTTTCATCGTGCCATCCAGCGCGACCAGTGGCAGTGAAGAAACAAACTCGGCGGCCAGCGCACTGTGCCCCGCATCGGCCAGCAATTGAGCCAGGTGACGTGCACTGATGCGCGATTGGCGCGACAAACCCGCACCGTTTTCCATGACCAGTTCGTCAAAACGCCAGCCCTTGTTTTGCAGCCAATGTCGGATCACGGCACTGGCCCGTTGCGCGGTATCGCTGCCTTCTTCCGTCGCCCCGGTCACCGCCCCCAGGGTCAGGAACACTTGGCGGGCCATCAGGTTGTTGCTGTATTTATTGATATCTCGCAGATAGGTCGGCAGTTCAGGCGAAAGACTGCTCACCAACACTGGGGTATTTTCCGGTACGACGCCTTCACGCACTCCACCGCTCCAGACCCCGCCCATTTCATGCCAGAGCGTGCGAATCAGGCTCGCGCTGTAAACCGGATGATCCAGCGCAGCAAGGTAGCGCTCACCTTGGCATCCCGCCGGAATACTGCCGTTGAGCAGAATTCGAGCGGCATTCCCGCCATCCTCCACTTTGAGAGCAAGTTTGTTCTTCCATAGCGCACAGTCGGTAGCTGGCGCGACTTGCAAACGGTTATCGATCTGGATTTCCGGCAAGGCGGGATCAAGCATCGTCGCAATGCCGGAGGCATTCGCTGCGATTCTCAGTCGAACCGATTTAAAGTTGAGCAGTAGAGCATCAGGCCCAACCAGAAACGGGCGCTCAGGCGTATTGCCATCGTCATCGAACACCGCATTGTCTGGGCCTAGTACAAAAAAACTGCGATCCAGCACCAGATCGCCCCGGATCTCGCGCACGTCTTGTGCGCGAAGATCGCGCAACATCAGCCAGACACGTTCCAGTGTGAGCTTGGGGTCTCCATAGCCTTTCAGATAGAGATCACCGGCCAGTAATCCATTGGCAGGTGTCGCTGCGGAGCGTAACTCGGTCGGCCACTGATAAACCGGGCCGAGCAGATCAAGTGCTGCGTAGGTGGTCACCAGCTTCATTACCGAGGCTGGATTCATCGGCTGATCGGCATTGTACAAAATCGGGGGGCGACTCGAATCCAGTGGAGCAATCACCAATGCCAGCGCACTAGTGGGCAAGCGGGCTCTCTGCAGTGCGTGCTGAATCGGGACAGGCAAAGGCTCGGCAGCATGGCTGGCAAAGTTAAAACACAGCAGAAAAGCAACAATAAATCTCACGCAGCACCTTTATCTTGTCCAGCATGGCGGGCATCCCACGCGGCTTTATCGCGATAGTACTGACGCAACGCGGCATTGTAATGATCAAAAACACAGACCTCACACCCGCTTGCACAACACTGTTCTGGTGGCGGCTCAACAGGCGGCAGAGGACAAGGATCATCTTCATGCATTGCTTTCGCTTCTTCTATCATTCCCATCTGTTAGAATCCTTGCCCATGACCTATCAAGTTCTTGCGCGCAAATGGCGCCCTAAAAATTTCGCTCAACTCGTTGGGCAGGAGCACGTTATCCGTGCGATTGCGAACGCCTTCAACAGCGCGCGCCTGCACCATGCTTATTTGCTGACTGGTACACGCGGGGTTGGTAAAACCACCATCGCGCGGATCATGGCAAAAGCACTCAACTGCGAGACCGGCATCACGTCCGAACCGTGCGGCGTGTGCTCTGCCTGCACACAGATCGATGCCGGCCGCTTTGTCGACCTGCTGGAAATCGATGCCGCGTCCAACACCGGTATCGATAATATCCGCGAAGTACTGGACAACGCCCAGTATGCCCCGACCGCCGGCCGCTTCAAAGTCTACATCATCGACGAAGTGCACATGCTTTCCAAGAACGCCTTCAATGCGATGCTGAAGACGCTGGAAGAGCCGCCGGGACACGTCAAATTCATCTTGGCCACGACCGATCCGCAGAAAGTGCCGATCACGGTCCTCTCGCGCTGCCTGCAATTCAGTCTGCGTCAGATGACGCCGCAACAGGTCGCCGGCCATCTGCATCATGTCCTCACGCAAGAAGGCATCCCGTTCGAAGCCACCTCGCTCAACCTGCTCGGTCACGCTGCGCACGGTTCGATGCGCGATGCGCTCTCGCTCCTCGATCAAGCCATCGCCTATGGCGCGGGCCAGGTCGAAGAGGCTGGCGTGCGCGCGATGCTTGGCGCGGTCGATCAAAGTTACTTGTTTGACATTCTGGCGGCACTGATCGCCAAAGACGGCACGCAGTTAATGACCGCTGCCGACACCATTGCCGAACGGGGTTTGTCTTATGAAGCGGCACTGCATGAACTGGCGCACCTGCTGCATCTGATTGCTGTAGCCCAACAAGTACCGGCCGCCGTCGCCGATGATCTGCCCATGCGCGAAAATATTCTCGCCGTAGCTCAGGCCTTAAGTCCGGAAGACGCGCAGTTGTATTACCAGATTGCCCTGCTTGGCCGGCGCGATCTGCCACTGGCCCCGGATGAATACGCCGGCTTCAGCATGACGCTGTTAAGAATGCTGGCATTTGCGCCGACACAAGCCGGGCAAGTCAACCTTGCCGCATTGCAATCCACGCCGGGGCAGTCTCCACCTGCGCTGGCTCGCCCGGTGCAAGCCGCACCATCAGCTGTTCCGGCACAGCCTGTTTCGACAACAGTGGAACAAGCCTCAACGCCCGTCAGTATTCCGGCACGCTTCGCCTCCGCCAAGCCAACCACGGAAACAAGCGACACCGTCGCTGTCGCAGAAACTGCACATACAGAAGCTCCGCCGGCACCGGAACCAAGCCCCGCTGTCGATCTACCTTGGACGGCAGAAGAAACGCCTGCTGCCCCTCGAGCTTTCGATGGCAACTGGCGCGGCTTGGTTACGCAGCTCAAACTGGGGATCGCTGGCATGTTAGCGCAACACGCCGAACTGGTCAGTTTCGACGTGGACAATATTCACTTGCGCGTAGCAACTGAACACCGTGCAGTGGCCACACGGGATTACCTGGATAAACTCAAGGATGCCCTGTCCGCGCACTTCAGCCACGCAATCAATCTGAAAGTGGACATTGCCGACGCAGTGGATCACACGCCGGCAGCCCAGGCGCAGCGTGAGCGGGATGCGCGCCAACAAGAGGCCAACCATGCCATTCAGAACGATCCGTTCGTCCAGGCCGTCGTGCGCGACTTTGGCGCCACCGTGGTCCCGGATTCAATCAAACCGTTGTAAACCCTATTTATTGAAGGAGAAAACATGTTCAACAAGGGTGCATTGGGCAATATGATGAAGCAGGCCCAAATGATGCAGGACAATATCAAGAAGGCACAGGATGAACTGGTCAATGTCGAGGTTGAAGGCCAGTCGGGCTCCGGCCTGGTCAAAGTCACCATGACCTGCTCGCATGCCGTGAAGCGCGTTGCCATTGACGACAGCCTGCTGAGCGATGACAAGGATATGCTCGAAGACCTGGTGGCTGCCGCTTTCAACGATGCTGCACGCAAGGTAGAAACCACCACCGCAGAAAGAATGGGCAAAGCCACGGCGGGCATGCAATTGCCACCGGGCATGAAACTGCCGTTCTAACACCTGGGCGCGTAGCGAGCGTTAGGCCATCCGCTTCCAAACGCTCTCTGCGCAACCTTCACTCACTCGGCAATAATGACCCCATCCTCTCTACAGAATCTGATTCAAGCCTTGCGCGTCCTCCCGGGCATTGGCCCAAAATCGGCCACGCGCATGGCCTATCATCTGATTCAGCGCGATCAGGCGGGCGCAGAAAAGCTTGTCCTGGCCATCGGCCAAGCTTTAGCGAAACTGCAGCACTGCCAGTGCTGCAACACGTTTACCGAGCGGGAAATATGCGAGATATGTGCTGACGAAAAACGCGACCAGAAGCAACTGTGCGTGGTGGAAATGCCCACCGACCTCCTGATGCTGGAGCGCACGCTGGCATTTCATGGCCGTTATTTCGTGCTGATGGGGCGACTCTCCCCGCTTGACGGCATTGGCCCAAAAGATATTGCACTTGATGCACTGCTGAAACGCGCCAGCGATGGCGTGATAGAAGAGGTGATTCTGGCCACCAACTTCACCACGGAAGGTGAAGCCACCGCCCATTATCTGACTGAAATGCTCCATTCACGCGGCTTGCGGGTCAGCCGTATTGCACGCGGCTTACCGGTAGGCGGTGAACTGGAACACGTAGATCCTGGTACATTGGCCCAGGCGATGGTCGAACGCCGGCCACTTTGATTCTTTCTCATATCAAATAAAAAACGCCATAAAGGCGCTTTTTATTTGAGGGTAGCACTAAGCTTCTACTTCCTTTGCGCCGCAGCTTCCTCACGACGCCGCCGGGCTTCATCCAGCAGATAAACCTGATAGTCGTCCAAATCGCCGTCAAAGTCTTTCACCCCGCCACGCGAAACCAGCCAGAACTCGTCGCAAACCGAGCGCAGCAAGGCGCGATCATGGCTGACCAGCATCACCGAACCTTCGAATTCATTTAGCGCCACGCTCAGCGCCTCTCGTGTGGCCAGATCCAGGTGATTGGTCGGCTCATCGAGCAGCAGCAGGTTCGGGCGCAACCAGACAATCATGCACAGCACCAGCCGGGCTTTTTCACCGCCGCTCATGCTTCCGACCGCTTGCTTGACCATGTCGCCGCTAAAATTGAACGTGCCGAGGAAGTTGCGCAGACCTTGTTCGCGACAATCGTTGTACCCGGGACGCAGGTTAACCGGGGTATCACGCGCCAGGCGGAACATGTGATCGAGCGGGTTATCGTCTGGACGCAGCACATCGAGTTCCTGCTGCGAGAAATAACCGATATTCAGGCCCTTGCCCGTGATGATCTCGCCGGATATCGGTTTCAACGCGCCAGCAATGGTTTTCACCAAGGTCGATTTGCCCTGCCCGTTCGCGCCCAGAATGCCAATGCGCTGTCCTGCAAGCACCGAGCGACTGACATTCTGCACGATCACCGTCGGTGGCGTACCTGCGGGAGCCTCGTCGGCAGCCGGATAGCCAAAGCTGGTCTCAGAGATGGTCAGCATCGGATTGGGCAGATTGGAAGGCTCTTTGAATTCGAACTGGAATTCAGCATCCGCCAGCACTGGCGCAATTTTCTCCATGCGCTCCAAAGCCTTGACGCGGCTTTGCGCTTGCTTGGCCTTGCTGGCCTTGGCTTTGAAACGGTTGATAAAGCTCTGCAGGTGTTCGATTTTTTCCTGCTGCTTGGCCTGCGCAGCTTGTTGCAACACCATCTGCTCGGCGCGCATATCTTCGAACTTGCTGTAATTTCCGCCATAGCGCACCAGCTTGCCATGATCGATATGCAGGGTGACATTGGTGATTGCATCCAGGAACTCGCGATCATGGCTGATCACCACGATCGTGCCGCTGTAGTTCTTCAGCCAGGCTTCCAACCAGACCAGCGCATCCAAATCCAAGTGATTGGTCGGCTCGTCAAGCAGCAGCAGATCGGATGGGCACATCAGTGCCCGCGCCAGTTGCAGGCGCATGCGCCAGCCGCCGGAAAAGCTGTTCACGGGACGTTCGAGTTCAGCCACGCTGAAGCCCAAGCCCAGAATCAGTGACTGCGCTCGCGCCGGCGCATCATGCGCCCCTGCATCATGCAGTGCCATGTAGGCGTGCGCCATGCGCATGCCATCATCGCTTGCTTCGGCTTCGGCCACCTCAATCTGGGCGGCCAACAAAGTGGTATCGCCTTCGATTACAAAATCGGTCGCACTTTGCTCTGTCTCGGGCATATCCTGCGCAACCTGCGCCATGCGCCATTGCGTCGGAATTGAAACATCGCCGCCATCTTCATGCAGCGTGCCATTCAGCACAGCGAACAGGGAGGATTTACCGGCGCCATTGCGGCCGACCAAGCCGACCTTTTCAGCCGGATTGAGCGTGACCGAGGTGCTGTCGAGCAATACTTTACTGCCGCGACGCAAGGTCACGTTCTTGAGAATGATCATTTAGGTACTTTCCTGGAAGCCGAGCATGATAGCCGTCACAGGCTCAAGCACCTAGTAACAAGTCACAAATTAAGGTGGAATATGGTGAAAAATTTGAGCTTAACGCTGATCTGCGCCGGGAAAAGTACAAAACAAACCCAATAAAAAATCCGAAATAGGCCTGCTGGCCTATTCCGGATCATCCGTCCAGAATCCTGCGTGATCAGCGCTCGCCAGTACCCGAAATCACATCGATCCACACCGCCAACAACAGGATCGAGCCCTTCACAATCATTTGCCAGTAGGTTTCCACGCTCAGCATCGACATTCCGTTATCCAAGCTCGCCATGATCAATGCTCCGATCAGTGCACCCAATACCGTACCCGAACCGCCGCGCATCGACGTACCGCCGATAAAGCAGGATGCAATGGCATCCAGCTCCGCCATATTACCCGCGGCAGGCGAAGCAGCCGCCAGGCGCGCCGTCGTGGTCAGCCCCGCCAAAGCGCACATCAGCCCCATAATGCCGAACAACATCATTTTGACAACACGCGTATTAACCCCGGAAAGCCGGGTCGCTTCCAGATTGGAACCCACCGCATAAATCCGCCGTCCGAACACCGAACTACGCGCCACAAACGAGAAAACACCGAGAATAATCAGCAGGATAAATACAGGAATGGGAATGCCCTGATAAGAATCGAGCGTAATAACAAAACCGGCAATCACCGCACCGATCATCACTAATTTCAGGACATCCTGCCAGAGCGGGGCAACGCTCAAATTGTAGTTGCGTCGATTGGCTCTGCTGCGAAAAGAAACCACGACAAGCACTATCATGAGTGCAACGGCCAAAACATTGCCCATTAAATCGGGTAAATAGCCCTGGCCAAATGCAATCAAGCCATCAGATTCAATCGGAATGGTGGAACCTTTCGTCACTGCCAGCAAAATTCCGCGATACGCCAGCATGCCCGCCAACCCCACAATAAATGACGGCACTTTCAGGTAGGAAACCCAATAGCCATTGAACATGCCAACCAATAGACCGAGCAGCATAACCGTGGCAAACGTCACAGGCAGAGGCACTTTGAGGAACACATCCAGCGCTGCCGCCACGCCACCAAGCAAACCCAGCTGTGAACCAACGGATAAATCAATCTCCCCTGAAATAATCACAAAAACCATACCGGCCGCCAACATGCCGGTAATCGCCATCTGACGCAGCAGATTAGAAAAATTGCGTGCAGTAAAAAAATCCCCATCCGTGCGCCAAGTAAAAAACGCCCATATGGCAATAATGGCAAAGATAAGAGCAAGAATTTTGTATTGGGAAAAGATGCGTTGGATCTGTTTGATCGTAGCCAGCATGTTTAAACACCTTTTAAATATTGACCAAGCAACGGGCTAATCAAGCAGCTAGCACTTCAGCCTGACCGATTGCCGCCGACATAACTTGTTCTTGCGTCAGCCCCTCGTTGATGAAGTTTCCGCGCAGATGCCCTTCGCTAATGACCAGCACACGATCACTGATACCCAGCACCTCAGGCAATTCCGAGCTGATCATAATGATGGAAACCCCCTGTTTGACCAGATCGAACATCAACTTATAGATTTCATACTTGGCTCCGACATCGACGCCGCGCGTCGGCTCATCCAGAATCAGAACAAGGGGTTTGGGTAAAAGCATCTTGGCCACAACCGCTTTTTGCTGATTACCGCCGGAAAGCCCCTTGATCGGCAGCAACGGGGTGGCCGTTTTGATATGCATGCTGTCGATCATTTGCTGGATGGCCTTCATTTCGGCAACCGGATTCAACACGCCCCAGTGACTGTACATTTCCATCTCGGAAAGGGTGATGTTGTAACCCACGGCCATCAGAGGAACGATGCCATGGCGTTTGCGATCTTCAGGCACCAGGCAAATTCCGGCATGCACCGCTTGCTGGGGAGACCGAATATGCATCGGCTTGCCTTCGAGATAGACCTCCCCTTCGTACCGTCCTGCATAACACCCGAAAATCGCCATAACCAGTTCGGTACGCCCGGCACCCACCAGTCCGGCAACACCCAGAATTTCGCCCTTGCGAAGTTCGAATGAAATATCGTCGACTCGCTTGCGCTGTGGATTATCCACGTCGTAACAAGTCATATTGCGCGCTTCGAATATCACATCACCGATAGGATGGGTTTCGCGCGGGAACAGATTCTTGATTTCGCGACCGACCATCATGGTAATAATCTGATCGACCGACAACTCGCCCATCGGCCGGGTGCCAATATGCATACCATCGCGAATCACGCTGATCGTGTCGCAGACCGCAGCAATCTCATCCAGCTTGTGCGAGATCATCACGCAGGCCACACCCTTCTTTTTCAGTTCCAGAATGATATCGAGCAGAATACGGATTTCGGTCCGCGTTAACGAGGAAGTGGGTTCATCAAGAATCAGCAGCTTCGCTTTCTTGTTCAACGCCTTGGCAATTTCAATCAACTGCTGGTGCCCGCCGCCATAGTTGGACACTGGCAATGCCACATTGATATCGGGCATTTTGAGCTCAAGCATCAGTTCACGAGCCCGCTGGTGCATCGCCTCGTAATTCATGATGCCGCCCAGCGTGGTAATTTCATTGCCCAGGAAGATGTTTTCAGTGACAGAGAGATGCGGAACCAGCATCAATTCCTGATGAATGATGACAATGCCTGTTTCTTCAGTCTCGCGAATTGACTTGGCCTTGAGTTCCTTGCCTTGCCAAAGGATCTGGCCTTCCCAATCGCCGTAGGGATAGACCGCTGACAGCACCTTCATCAAGGTCGACTTACCGGCGCCATTTTCGCCGCACAGCCCAACACACTCACCTGCGCGCACTTGAAGATCAATTCCATCAAGCGCCTTGACACCCGAGAACGCTTTGACGATACCCCGCATTTCAAGCAGATATTCGGACACGATTTGGCTCCCTCCTGTACGACTCAGCCCCCGCAGGCAGAAGCCTGCGGGTACATTGCACGCCTTTGCAGCGTCTATTTATTGACTACAGGCCGAGCTGTTCCTTGGTATAGAAGTTGTCCTTCACCAGCAGGTCCACATTTTCCTTGGTAATGATTGTTGGCGTCAGCAACAGCGAATCGACTTTCTTAAACCCGTTATCCAGCTTGTGGGTAAATTTCGGTTTTTCACCTTTCACCAACTGAACCGTCATTTTTGCCGCTTCGGTTGCAATCAACTTGAGGGGCTTGTAGACCGTCAGCGTCTGCGTACCTTCAATGACACGTTTCACCGCAGCCAGATCGGCATCCTGCCCCGAAATAGCTACTTTGCCAGCCAATTTTTGTGCAGCCAGGGCCTGAATCGCGCCACCTGCCGTACCGTCATTGGAAGCCACGACGGCATCGATCTTGTTTGCGTTTTTGGTCAGCACGTTTTCCATGATTTTCAGTGCTTCTTCCGGATTCCAGTCTTTCACCCACTGGTCACCCAAAATCTTGATATCGCCCTTGTCCACATACGGCTTGAGCACCTTCATCTGTCCAGCGCGCAGCAACTTGGCATTGTTATCGGTAGGAGAGCCCCCCAGCAGATAGTAATTTCCCTTCGGTACTTTTTTGACTACGCCTTCCGCCTGCAGCGAACCCACGCGTTCGTTATCGAACGAAATGTAGGCATCCACATCGGCATTGAGAATCAAGCGGTCGTAGGAAATAACCTTGATCCCTGCTTTCCTCGCTTCCTTCACCGTATTGGTCAGTACCTTGGAGTTAAACGGCACAATAACGATGGCATCCACTTTTTTGGCAATCAGATTTTCAATCTGGGAAACCTGGCGTTGTTCATTCGCATCGGCAGACTGTACATTGACTTCCGCTCCCAACTTGCCGGCGGCTTCTACAAAGTAATCGCGGTCACGCGCCCACCGCTCCACCCGCAAGTCATCGATACTGAAGCCAATAACCGGCTTTTGCTTGCTGGCATAAGCCGGCGTTGCAAACATCACACCGCCCAGTGCGGTGGCAGCCAACAAGGTTGAAATCAACGTTCTCTTCATGGTCCAACTCCTCAAATTGACAGGGGGTTACCCCTTGTTCGAATCGAATAGTCCTACATACCATCAGAACAACGACTGCAATTGGCGGTATACCGCCTGAAACATCGGCTGCCTGACATCGCGAAAATATGCGTGTCGTTCAGTCGACGGATAAAAAACCTGCTTGAGCGGCAAGATTGGACAAATCATGGCAACAGGGTGATTGGGCTCCAGCGCCAAATGTGCCAGACGAGCGGCTCCGAGCGCAGGGCCGACCTCCCCGCCTTCGCGCTGATACAAGGCACAGCCGAATATATCTGCCAACATCTGCAACCAGTACGCACTGCGCGAGCCACCACCGATTACGGTCATTTCACCTAATTCCATACCGGTAGACTGCAATGCATCAATGCCATCCAACAAGCCCAATCCGACACCTTCAAGAGTGGCATTCGCCAAATCCACTTTAGTGCAGGATGCGTCCAAACCAAAGAAAACGCCTTTTGCTGCCGGATTATTATGCGGGGTACGCTCGCCAGTCAGATAAGGCAGGAAATACGGTAATTCTTTTTTCCACCCTTTAGCCTCCGCATCAGCGAGCATGGCTGCCACATCGGCATAGCCGGTCAAATCAGCAGCAAAATCAAGGCAGCTTGCGGCAGACAGCATCACCGACATCAGGTGCCAGGTATGAGGTAAAGCGTGACAGAAGCTGTGGACGGCACGAGCGGGGTTGGCAAGGAATCCATCCGTGACAGCGAAACAGACGCCAGAAGTCCCCAATGACAACATGCATTGCCCAGGCGCGATCATGCCTGCGCCAATGGCGCCAGCAGCGTTGTCACTGGCACCAGCGACAATGGGGATCACCTGCATACCCCAACGGAATGCCAGTTCCGGCTGAAGCCAGCCAGTGATCTGATTGCCTTCGTACAGCGTGGGCATATGCTGCCGGGAAAGACCTGTTGCAGCGAGCAACTCTGGATTCCAGTCGCGACGCGCCACATCCAGCCAAAGAGTGCCAGCGGCATCAGACAAATCGGTTGCGTAATCACCACTCAGGCGAAAACGCAGGTAATCCTTTGGGAGGAGTACTTTGGCAACCCGGGCAAAGATTTCTGGTTCATGACGGGCCACCCACAGCAGTTTGGGCGCAGTAAAACCAGGCATCATCAGGTTGCCGGTGATCTCGCGTGAGTGCGGCACCATCGATTCCAGCGCCACACACTCCGCAGCGGAGCGCCCGTCGTTCCACAAGATAGCCGGGCGAATCACCTCGCCTTGCGCATCCAGCAGTGTTGCGCCATGCATTTGACCGGTGAGGCCAATCGCCTCGATAGAAGCGGGCGCAATCCCAAGCAAACGCGCCTCTCGCACCAGCGCATCCAACGCGGATTCAAGCGCTTGCCACCAGTCTTGCGGATTTTGCTCTGACCACAAGGGTTGCGGTCGCGAAATTTCCAGCGGTACGGTAACGCTGACCACCACCTTGTTCGTGCGATCAAGCAAGATCGCTTTCAGTCCGGATGTTCCTAGATCGATTCCTACAAACATGGGAAACGCACCTTTTTCGAGAACCTTTGCTTATCAGGGAAAACACTTACACCGAGACAACAACAGATTCAGAATGTAGTGATGATGCCATCAATTACATAATTTGCCGAGCACAAATGCGAATTTGTCTCGACCCCAGTCTCATGCATAAATTTCAAGCGCCCTTGGTACCCAGCAATATCGGCTTGAAAAAATGGCGCGATCCTGCCTGGAAATCGCGCCAAAGATCCAATCTCAATTGTTCAGTTTTCAGGGAAAATTCACATCAGCCGTAGATAGCTCGGTTGACAATATTTTCCAATCTTTCCTGCTGACCACTGGCATGTACAGGAGCCAGATTCTGACTACTAGCATGCTCAGCCAACTGTGCCAGAGTTAATTCACCCGCAAGTATCCGACGACCCAAATCGGCATCCCAACCGGCATAACGCTTAGTTTTCAAATCAGCCAGCACATCGTTTTCGAGCATTTTTGCCGCATTTTTCAGCGCTATCGCCAGCACATCGGCGGCACCGATATGGCCATGGAAAAGATCAACCAACTCACTGCTTTGTCGACGTACCTTGGCATCGAAATTAAAGCCACCCGTAGTAAATCCGCCGCCTTTGAGGATTTCATACATCGCCAGCGTCATTTCTTCAACACTATTGGGGAACTGGTCGGTATCCCAGCCGTTTTGCGGGTCGCCGCGATTGGCATCGATGCTGCCAAACACGCCGAGTGATACGGCCGTGGCAATCTCGTGCTGGAACGAGTGCCCGGCCAGCGTGGCATGGTTGGCCTCGATATTGACCTTGATCTCCTTTTCCAAGCCAAACTGCTGCAGAAAGCCAAATACCGTTGCAGTGTCGTAGTCATACTGGTGCTTGGTCGGTTCTTGCGGCTTGGGTTCGATCAGGATCGTGCCGGAGAAACCAATCTTGTGCTTATGCTCGACCACCATCTGCAAGAAGCGCCCAAACTGTGCACGCTCGCGTTTGAGATCGGTATTGAGCAAGGTTTCATAGCCTTCGCGACCGCCCCACAACACATAATTCTCGCCACCAAGCTTGTGCGTGGCATTCATGGCATTGAAAACCTGCGTGGCAGCCCAGGCAAAGACTTCCGGGTTAGGATTGGTTGACGCGCCTGCGGCATAGCGTGGATGACTGAAGCAATTAGCAGTCCCCCACAACAACTTCACGCCCGTATCCTGTTGCTTCCGGCCCAGATAATCGACCACGCGAGAAAAATTGTTCACATATTCGCGAATGGAATTCCCTTCCGGGGCAACATCAATATCGTGGAAGCAATAAAACGGAAAATTAATTTTGCTGAAAAACTCGAACGCAGCATCCGCTTTGGCCATCGCCATCTGCATTTCATCCGTGCCCTGATGCCAGGGCCGGCCAAAAGTGCCAGAGCCAAACACATCCGAACCCGGCCAGCAGAAGGTATGCCAATAGCACACTGCCATGCGTAGATGCTCTTTCATGCTTTTCCCGAGTATTTTTTCGTCCGGGTGGTAATGGTGAAAAGCCAAAGAATTTTGCGATGTCAGACCTTCGAACGACACCTTGTTGAATGCATTGAACACCGACTGCATGGCAAACCTCGAGTACGGATAAGTGATGCAGTCATCCTGCCAGATGTAGTCATTCGCAAACAATTACGAAATATGCCAGACCGGACAATGTTTCCTGCTTAATGTCATCTCACAACGGGTACCGGCAGCACGCGCAGTGTCGTACCATAGGCACGTTGCTTTCAGGAGTTTTGAATTTGATGTCTCACAACACCGCCAGTCACCGTATCGCGTTACTGTTCAATGCCAACAAGATTTATGACCGCGAAATCATCGCCGGTATCGGCGCCTATTTGAGCTCGACACGCGTGGTATGGGACTTATTTCTAGAAGAAGATTTTCGCTGCCGGCCCGACGAAATCCGCAACTGGGAAGGCGATGGCATCATTGCAGACTTTGATGATCCGGATATTGCCGAAGCTTTACGTTTCAACCGTTTGCCCATCGTCGCTGCGGGCAGCTCCTATGAAAACGATGAAGACTATCCGAAAGATATTCCCTACATTGCCACGTATAACGCTGGCCTGATCAAGCAGGCCTACGACCATTTAATCGAGGTTGGTCTATCACGCTTTGCGATGTATAGCATGCCGGAATCACCGCGCAACCGCTGGGCCCAGGAACGTGAAAAAGCATTTAGACGTCTATCCGAAGAGAATGGCTCGCCTTGTGATATCTACCGCGGCCACCCCACTCGCGCCAGGGATTGGAATGAGTCGCTGCAATCGCTAGTGAACTGGCTGCAAGGCTTGCCCAAGCCGCTGGGTATTATTGCGGTCACCGATGCCCGTGCCCGTCAAGTAATGCAGGCTTGCGTCCTTGCCGGCATTGCAGTGCCGGAAGAAATCGCCCTTGTCGGCATCGATAATGACCCATTAACACGAATGCTGACACGAATCCCGTTGAGTTCCGTCATTCAAGGCACGGAAGAAATCGGTTGGACCGCAGCACAAACGTTGCACGAATGCCTGCACAACGTTCAACACCGCAACACCCGCATCCTGGTCCCGCCCATCGGAATCAATGTTCAGGCATCCAGCCTGCACCAGTCGTTCTCCAGCCCTTACGTGATGCGCGCGATGCATTACATTCGCCAGTTCGCCGCGCTTGGCATCAAGACACAACAAGTGGCCGAGTATGTCGGCATCTCGCGCTCGTCGCTGGAAAGTTATTTCCAGCGGGAACGGAATTGCACCGTACACGATGAAATTCTTCGATTCCGACTGGAAATGGCAAAAAATTTACTCGCCAATGAGCAACTAACCAGCCGGGAAATTGCCATCAAGTGTGGATTCACTTCACTGCAATACATGCACACCGTCTTTAAGCGCGAACTGGGTTGTACCCCGCGGGAATATCTGGACCGTTGCAAAACTTCTGCTCCCTGACTACCCGATGACCCATAAAAAAACGCCGGCATCACGACCGGCGTTTTTTGTATCCCATCAAGCAATCAATCGCGGCGATTGCCGGACAAGATCATCAGAATATTCAGCAAATTCACGAAGATATTGTAAACATCCAGGTAGAGACGCAGTGTAGCGGTGACATAGTTGGTTTCCCCTCCAGTCACGATCTGGCTCACGTCATACAGAATGTAGCCTGAAAACACCAGCAAGCTGACTGCCGAAATCGCCAGAACCAATCCGGGAATCGGGAAAAACATACTTGCCAGACTGGCCAAAATCAGGATAACCAAGCCAACGAACATGAAATTGCCAAGGAAACCGAAGTCTTTTTTGGTCACAGTCGCAATAGTCGACAGCGTAAAGAAAATGGCCGCCGTGCCAATTGCCGCCGTGCCGATCAGCCCTGCGCCATTGGAAAACCGCAATGCAACTTGCAATATTTGCGATAACCACAAGCCCATAAAACCAGTCCATCCCAGCAGGATAAACACGCCAGCAGCGCTTTCCTTGGTTTTTTCAATGGCAAAAAAGCAACCGAAGCTCACGCCAAGAAAAACCAGCAGTCCCATCCACGGGGTCATGGCAAAGTGCATCGACACCCCAAGCAAGGCGCCCGCCGCCGTCGGCAACATGGTCAGTGCCAACAAGAAATACGTATTGCGTAACACCCGGTTTCGGTCAGCAGCCAGTGCGGCGTTGCCGTAGGTCGTGGTGTTGAATTCCATTTTGGTTCTCCTTGAGAATCAGCCAAACGCACACTGCGTTCAGAACATAAGATGCAGCTAAATTGGAAAAGTTTCAAGCCTGCTGACAAAAACCATTATTACCCGGTTCCACCTACAGTCAAACCGCCGTCAATTCTCAACGTCGGTTGACCTACGCCCACCGGAACACTTTGACCTTCCTTGCCACAAGTGCCCACGCCAGGATCAAGCTCCAGATCATTGCCAATCATCGTCACGCGGGTCAGTACATCCGGGCCATTTCCGATCAGCGTGGCGCCTTTCACAGGGTAGAGCAATTTCCCTTTTTCTACCCACCAGGCTTCCGCCGCAGAGAAAACAAACTTGCCGCTGGTGATATCCACTTGCCCACCGCCAAAATTCACGGCATACAGGCCGCGATCGATGGAGGCAATAATCTCTTCCGGCGATTTGTCGCCCGCCAGCATCAAGGTGTTGGTCATACGCGGCATAGGCAAGTGCGCATAACTCTCGCGCCGCCCATTGCCCGTTGGCGCCATGCCCATCAAACGCGCGTTCAGACTATCTTGCAAATAACCCTTGAGTACGCCGTTTTCAATCAAGACGGTGCGCTGACCCGGCTCACCTTCATCATCGATATTGATCGATCCGCGCTGGTTTGGCAGCGTGCCGTCGTCCACGACCGTCACTCCGCCCGCACCCACTTTTTCACCGAGCCTGCCAGAAAAAGCGGATGCGCCTTTGCGGTTGAAATCGCCTTCCAGCCCATGGCCTATAGCTTCGTGCAACAAAATGCCAGGCCAGCCATTGCCCAAGACTACGGTCATTTCTCCAGCCGGCGCCGGCCGGGCATCAAGATTCAGGATCGCTTGATCGACCGCTTTCTTCGCATAGCCATGAATTACTTCATCACTGAACCAAGCATAATCAAAGCGTCCGCCACCACCCGCGCTACCCTGTTCACGCCGACCGTTGTCCTCGATAATGACCTGAATCGACAACCTAACCAGCGGTCGAACATCCGCAGCACGGCGCCCATCGTGACGGGCCACATAGATCACTTCATACTCACTGGCCAGACTCGCCATCACTTGCGATACGCGCGAATCAAGGGCGCGTGCGGCCTTTTCAAGCTTTTCCAGCAAAGCGACCTTGGCTGATTCATCCAGACTTGCCAGTGGATCGCAAGGCCGATAAAGATCGCGCCCGATCACTTCACGGCGCAACGGCACGCTGCCACTGCCACCTTGACGGCCAATCGCACGGGTTACGCCCGCAGCCTCCATCAAGGCATGCAGACTGATATCATCAGAATAGGCAAACGCGGTTTTTTCACCGCTAACAGCCCGCACGCCCACGCCTTGATCGATATTAAAGCTGCCAGACTTGACTATGCCTTCATCCAGACTCCATGCCTCGCTGCGCGAGTACTGAAAATACAGATCGGCATAATCCAAATCGTGGCTAAACATCACACCAAACACTTGGTCGAGATGTTGATCATCCAGGCCAAACGGTTCAAGTATTTGTTGGCGGGCAGTTACTAACGGGTTAAATGCAGAAGTCATCAAAATGTGTCCCGGTCGGCACCGATGCCGCATCGGTTTTATAGAGAAAGTGGTTTATAGGTATACAGACCGATAGACTAGCTGAAGTCGGCAGATGACGAAAGCATTACACGACATCGTGCTACATCACGCGATGATCAAGTACTGGCAACACCTTGCGTACGCGATCAAGTTGGCTGGCTTTGAGTTCCGCTGTAACCAGCCCCTCCCCCTGCGGCAGGCAATCAAGCACTTGCCCCCAAGGATCGACCAGCATGCTATGCCCCCAGGTTTCACGCCCGTTTACATGTATGCCACCCTGACCACTGGCCACAACGAAACACTGGTTTTCAATCGCACGGGCACGAATCAAGGTATCCCAATGTGCCCTGCCCGTTGTCGCAGTAAACGCTGCAGGCACAAGCAGAACATCGACCCGGCCCAGAGCACGAAAGTACTCAGGGAAGCGCAAGTCATAACAAACTGCCAGGCCCACTCGCCCCAATGGAGTATCGAACGCTACCGGCCCATCACCCGGCTCGATGGTATCGGCCTCGCGGTAACGCTCAGTACCATTATCGAATCCAAACAAGTGCATCTTGTCATAACGGGCCAGATTTTTTCCATCAGGGCCAAAAAACAACAGGGAATTTCTAACTTTTTCGGGATCGCCACACCGCAGAGGAATAGTCCCGGCCGCCAAGCTGATTTGATGTTTCAATGCGATATGCGCCATCGCATCCTGAATCACTCCGTGACCCAAAGTCTCTGCCACCACAAGTTTGTCAGTATCACGCCCACCCATGATCGCGAAGTACTCAGGCAATACCACCAAAGTGGCACCAGCATCAGCAGCACGTGCGATCAAGTCTTCCGCTGCTGCCAGATTTTCCGCAACCACTGGCGTGGAAACCATCTGAATCGCCGCCGCATGAATAGTAGAAAATCGGCTCATTGCGACCCTGAACTCACTTTGCGCACTTGCGGGTCCAGCATGTCACCAGTGATGTGATATTCGTATGAAACCAGCTGCCCCAGCGGATCCTTGAACAAACGCTGCAAAGCGAAAGCAGCAACCCCTGCAATCGGATTAACCACACCGACAGCCAGTGAAGCGGCATCACCAAGCAATGGGGCAATCCGTACATGCAGATCCTGCGTACCAGCGGAAAGATTGGCCTCTCCCTTGAAACGGATTTTTGCCGCCGGACCATCTATGGCCAAGTTATCCGTGTGAACCACACCTTTTTCGATCACCGCATCGCCAAGAATGGAATCAAACTCCAGTCCCTCGGAGAAAACATCGCGGAAATCCAGCTTGATCCGGCGCGGTAACGACTGCAGGCTGATCACAGAAAGCAACCGGCCGGCACCCGGCTCGATCTTGGCAAACTGCCCGGACTGAACATCTATATGCAGCTTGCCCTGCACGGTCGATAAATCCGGGGAAAATGGCGCGCCATGCCAACTTCCCTCTCCCGTCAGTACTGCGGGGGCACGGCGCAAGGTATCCGGGTAACCCAGACGGGTCAGTAACTTGCCGGAATCTTCACTGTTAAGAGTGATCTTCGCTGTCGTTTTTTCATTGGCGCCACTGCCCAGCCATTGCCCTGTCAGCGAAAACCGTCCATCTGGATTAGTCAAAGTCACTTGATTAAGTTGCCAGCCATCGCCTTGCGGCGTCGCATTGACCACCAACTGCCCAAGCGCAGAATCCTTATAGCGGAAATCACTCACATTCAGATCCAGCGCTGGCTTGGCATCATTATTGTGCGAGCCACTCTGTGCCGGTGCAGAAGCATTCCCTTCATTGGGCGCAGTCGCCACGGTAGGCAGGGGTAAATACAAGCGTTGCAGCCGTCCGGTCAATCCTGAGCGCGTCCCGCCACGCCAAGTCAGCGAACCGGCAGCCTCAGCGCTGGCCAAATCAACCTGCCATCCCTGCGCTGTCGGTTCAGCCTTGATATGTACCGAGGACAAACGTCGCCCCCAACCAAAAAGTCGATCAAATGCCAAGTCAGCTCCCACTATCGCAGGTGCTTGCCCATCACCATTGCTTGCCATCAATGACTGCCAGGTCGCCACATCGATTTCCGGCCAGCCCCCAACGAGTTGCACCCCTTTGGAAGAAGTAGTAATCCCCGGCGGAATATCACCACCAAGGCTGATCAGACCCGTGTAGGGTTTGTCATTCTTCTGCTCCAAATTGCCTTGTAGCACGCGTCCATAGGTAAACATGATGCTATTGCGTTGCGGATCACCACTGACTTTCAAGCTAAATCCGCGCGATTCCCCTGCAGATTTTCCCATGGGTCTTGGCAAGTCAATACGTGCCAGCATTAACGGGCTTTGCAGGGAAAAATCGTATCGGTCACGCCGAACTGCCAGCTCGCCCTGATAATTGACCACGCCGCTGAAACGCTTCGGTTGCGGCAGGGAAAACCGTTGGGCAACATCCGCCAATTGAGCATCGCCAGCCAAGCTCAGCTTCAGATTACCGGAAGCATCATTCGCTCCGGAAAGCTTCACGCCCCCCCCCAGAGTACGCGCGCTGGCATCGCTGATCTTGAGCCCGGTTTCGCTAAAATCAACACGACCACCAGCCTGGGTCAACATGGGGATATTGCCGCCGAAATTCAGTTTATTGGCAGCAAACTGATAACGCCCCAGTACCTTGGTTTTGTCCGTATCCGCAATAGGCACATCCAGCTTCAGCGCTAACTGGCCAGTCCCTTCGGCTTTCAGTTCATCCAGGAAACCCTGAGTTGCATCGCGGACCGGGCTTTCCTTCACAAAACGCTGAAAAGCGCTGGTTTGACCTTCTGCCTTGCCATCCACCAGGACATGTTGCTGCGTCGATAGATCCGGGATACGGGTCACGATATCCTTGAGCTGCACACCAAATAACTGTGCGCGGGAGGCATGAATAGTCATGCTCTGGCCTTCAAAACGCAGGTCACCATCAATCGCATTGATCGCAGGCCAACCATCCGCATAAGCCAGCGTGACATCACGCGCATCGGTAGTGATACGGAAAAGTCCAGGAGATCCATCTGCGAAAGGGAAATGATCCAGCTCACCGCGCAGTTCGGCTTTGCCGTTGCTGGCTTGGCCGGCACGCAGGGCGTTTTTGAGCCAGGCCAGTGTGTCATCGCCCACGGCACGCGGCAGATACGCATAAACCCGTTTAGCCGGCAAACGCGTGATGTCTCCCTTGAGATCGATATATCCTAGTCCTTGACCTGTCCAACGATATAAAGCAGAAAGAGAAACCGCCGCTTCGACATTGGCCAGCGCCAAACGATTCGTCCGCACCTCCCAACCGGTCTCCGCACGCTTCCAGTTGAAAACTGCATCGAGGTGATTCAAGGTCAACGGTTCAACAAACTGCGCAGGCCAATCCAGCTGGAACACCCGGCTGAGCAAGGTCGCCGTCCCTGCATTTTCGGTAAAACTGGCCATCAGATCGAGCTTGCCAAGATGTGGAAGCAATGTTGGCAGACTCAGATCAAGGCCGCGCAAATCCGCCTCACCACGCAAATGTGTTGGGGTTTGCCAGGGCCCTTGCCAGGCATAGCGTAAAGATGCCACATCACCGGCCAGTTTAGCATTGACCATTTTTTGCCCCCATTCTGCAGGCAACCATGCGCTATATGCGGACAAACCACCCAGACTGATACTGCGCAGCAGCAACTCGCGTTCATTTCCGTTCAGGCTGTATTCAAAACGACCTTTGCGCGCCAAGGGTCCGCTGGCACCATCTATTTTCCTGGCATCGACAACCAGTTGTTCACGCCCCTTACTTGCAACCCAGTGCACACCGGCATCGACGGAAGGCAAATCAAAAAACTTTCCGTTTTGTTCTAGTCGCAACTTGTCGATACCGAGTTCGGCATCAAGCTGATGAACTGTCCGCCCACCAAAATTTATCGCCAAAGACATACTTCCCGAGCCCGAGCTGACTATTGGACGCGAGCTGGAAACATCTGGCACATACTGAGCAAACCTGGCATTGAGCTGCACCAGGTCTACTTTGGGAAAGTGAAAGTTCAGTCGCCCTGACCACTCGGGAAGTCGATTGATATCGTGGCCTGACAGCAAGCCATCTCCGCTGATGCGCTGGCCAATGTCGACGGGTGGGGTAAAACCAAAACTTACCTTGCGGCGGCCAAAGAAATTGCCGGTACTCAAATCCAACTGCGTCAGCTCAAGCGTTTGCCCGGCAGTACGCTCATCGTAAACGACAAGCCGTCCTTGAGTGATGCTTAGCCCCCCCTGATCCAGCAACCAATTCAGAAAACCCGGATTACCCGCTTGTGCATCCAGCGTGACGCCAGCAATATTCCAGCGCCCGTCGCTTAAATGACGCACGGTGAGTTCTGGCGCGGTCAGCGCAATACGGCTGAAATGGAGCGATCCAGTCGGCAAGGTCCACCACGATAGCGCCCCTTCCAGGCGGGTAAAGCGCAAGGCCGCCTGTCCCGACGCATCAGGGACTTGTACATCGAGCAAAGCAAGTTCAGGGCGCAGCCAGTCCCAACCAGCGGACAGGCCACCCACCTTTACCGGCACGCCCGCTGAACGTGACAGTTCGGCCACCAGCAATGGTCGATATTGTTCCAACCGAGGAATAAACCAGAATTGCCAAAGACCTGCCAGAATTAGCAGCAACAACGCACAAGCCATTGCCACTCGCATCAAAAGACGGCTATGCCAGAGCAGCAGCAACCAGATTCTGCGCAGGGATATGCGCAGGAAAAAACGAAGTCGTTTCAGAAAAGCAAAGTTCATCAGAATTACGCGCTACCTAAAACGTGCTAGGTTAATGCTTGATTGTAACCGTAAATGGCCGACAGCCCCATGACCGAGCTCACACCCCAGACAACATCCCTGCTCCAACCCGCACTGGCACACAGCCGCTACCTCGAACGTGTATTCACGCATCATCCAGCACTGGCTGAAGAAACCGCAGAACAGATCGACTTGCCTTTTTACCGTGCCGACATGCTTGCCCGACTGGCCGAACCATATCCAACTGACCATGATTTAAAACGTGCATTGCGTCTACTGCGCCAAGCCGTCATGGCACGCTTGATTGCACGCGAACTGAGCAATCGCTGTTCACTGGAAGAAGCAGTCACTACCGTGAGCGATCTGGCCGAAGTCACCCTGCATAAGGCCTTGCAACACGTCTCCCAGCCTGACGAGCGCTATGGCTCCCCCATCGGTGAAGATAGCGGCAATGTACAGGAGTTAATCATCGTCGGCATGGGAAAGCTGGGCGGGCGTGAACTCAATGTCTCTTCCGATATCGATCTAATTTTCATCTATCCAGAGGATGGAGAAACCAGCGGCCCATCCAAACTGAGCAATCACGAATATTTCGCTCGGATCGGCAAGCGTTTGATCCAATTGATTGCCGACCCCACCGATGAAGGCTTTGTTTTTCGTGTAGACATGCGTCTACGCCCGTTTGGTGAATCGGGCCCTTTGGTCACCAGCTTTGCCGCACTGGAAAATTACCTGATCACTCAGGGACGGGAATGGGAACGCTATGCCTGGATCAAGGGACGCGCGCTAACCGGCGATGAGGACGGACTGATGGCCTTGGTGACGCCATTTGTCTACCGCAAATATCTTGATTACGGCGCCTTCCAGTCCATGCGTGAATTGCACGCACAAATCCGCTATGAGGTCATGCGGACTGACCGGGCAGACAATATCAAACTTGGCCCGGGCGGCATCCGCGAAATTGAATTCGTCTGCCAAGTGTTCCAGCTGATCCGTGGTGGGCGCTACAAAGTGCTAAGAACGCGTTCGACACTGACCATGCTGAACGAACTGGAAACCTGGGGGATTCTGATGCCCGAACAGGTTGCACATTTACGTGCAGCTTATGTCTTCTTGCGCAACCTGGAACACCGCATCATGTATCTGGATGATGCGCAAACCCAGATGTTACCGACCAATGAGGAAAATCGCACACGCATCGCCAGCAGCATGGGTTTTGCGAACTGGGAAGATTTCCGCATCGCGCTGGATGCTCACCGAGCCATCGTAACCGTGCATTTCGATCAGATATTTGAGGATAAAAATGGAAACACCCCTACGCCTGCCGCCCCTTGGCAAGATAATGGCGAAGATGCCTGTCTTCAGTTACTTGCTCAACGCGGGTTTAGCGATCCCGCAGAAGTACGGCGTCGCGTTCTTGCGCTGCAAAGCGGTGCCCGCTATCAACAAATGCCTGACCGTTGTCGCCGACGCCTCGATGCCATTCTCCCGGCGCTGACCGAAACAGCTGCCCGTTACCCGAATCCGGACCAGACCCTCGCTCGTTTGCTTGAGCTGCTGGAAGCCATCAGCCGGCGTGAGTCCTACCTGGCTTTGCTGGCTGAACATCCCAAAACCTTGCAAAGTCTGGCGGGGCTCTATAGTGCCAGCAGTTGGCTTTCCAGCTTTTTAACACATCACCCGATCTTACTGGATGAACTGCTTGATCCACGTCTGCTCGAGCAACTTCCCGATTGGCCTGCATTAGGTAAACGTTTACGCGAAGAACTCGTTGAGCATGTTGGCGACACGGAGGCTCGCATGGATGTGCTGCGCATCTTCCAGCACACGCAACTTTTTCGTCTGGCAGCACAGGATATCGCTGGCCTTTGGCCACTGGAAAAACTGTCCGACCAGCTTTCCGCACTGGCCGATCTGATTCTGACCATCACAATGGAACAGGTCTGGCTCGAATTGCCCGGCCACCATCGAGAGGTACCGCGCCTGACTGCTATTGGTTACGGCAAATTAGGCGGCAAAGAACTGGGCTATGCATCCGATCTGGATCTGGTTTTTCTCTACAATGATGATTACCCGGATGCCGGTGAAATTTACGCCCGGTTTGCCCGACGCATTATCAACTGGATGACCACACTGACCTCGACTGGCGTGCTCTACGATATCGATCTGCGTCTGCGCCCCAATGGCGCATCCGGTCTCTTGGTTTCCAGCGTTGCAGCGTTCGAGCAATATCAGCGTGAATCAGCTTGGGAGTGGGAGAGACAAGCACTGACCCGTGCCCGTTACTGTGCCGGGGACCATGCGATTGGCGAGCAATTTGAAGCCATCCGCGAAGCCATTTTACGTCAGCCTCGGGACGCCCAAAAATTACGCGCCGAAGTCGTGACCATGCGCGCCCGCATGCTGGAAACGCACCCGGCAAAAGAAAATGACGTCAAGCATCGCCGCGGCGGTCTGGTCGATATCGAATTCATGGTGCAATACTTGATCCTGGCCCATGCCCACCAATTTCCGCAACTCACAGCCAACTGGGGCAACATCGCCCTGCTTGGCATGGCTGCCGAATACGGATTGATTCCTGCCGAACTTGCTGAACATACCCGCAATGCCTATCGAGAATTGCGCCGGCTGCAACATGCCAGCCGGCTCAACGAAGGCGTACTGGAAACATCGCAATTTGCACCGCTAGCAATAGAAATTGCAGCAGCACAGGCATTATGGAAATTGCTATTTGAAGAAGACAGGGATTGAAACCAGTTTAGCGATCAATCCAGTACGGGGAAGCCTAAATAATGAACCGCATTGGGTTCTGGCAGATAGTTCGAGAGCCAGCGCGCCTCGTCTTTCACCAGATCAAGCAGGGCGATCACCTGAAAGGGAGAGGTCGCCGCAGCAAACCAGAACTCCTTGCGCCAGACGGCGTGCTGTTCGTCACGAGGAGCCCCGCCTGGGTGGAGCTCGTCCAGCGAACCTTCACGACGAACATAACCCATCAGCGCCAAAAGTTCTTCCAATAGCACGCACACCTGAGTCACTTCCACGACCAGAGCAGACATTCCCTCTGATAATTGCTGCATATTTACAAAAACTTGGGTGTCCAACTGCGATTCATTGGCTGAAAGCCGGCAACACCCCGGGCAAGGAAAAATTTCTGCGGCACGATATAAGTCTTCGCGACTGGTCATCGCTGACCATTCCAGAAACTCTTCATGTCCACATCGATAAGTAATAGCTTGCACTGCAGCATCCATCTTATCGTCCCCAATAAACAGCTTATTGAAAGATTTCCAATAGATATTAATACAAACACGCAGGTTATGGGTCTACCAAAACAAAAAAGCGCCACAAAGGCGCTTTTTTGTTTTGGTACAAGTCCGGATTAACCAACCGTCCCTTCGACCTTCTGGCGCAGCCGCAGATGCAATTCACGCAGCTGCTTTTCATCCACATCGTTCGGCGCATTGGTCAACAGGCACTGGGCGCGCTGAGTCTTTGGGAAGGCGATCACGTCGCGGATCGACTCTGCGCCAGTCATCAACGTCACCAAACGATCCAGTCCGAACGCCAAACCGCCATGCGGCGGTGCGCCGAACTTCAGGTTATCGAGCAGGAAGCCGAACTTGTTCTGAGCTTCTTCCGGACCGATATTAAGCGCATCGAATACGGTCGATTGCACATCGGCGCGGTGAATACGCACCGAACCACCGCCGAGTTCCCAGCCGTTGAGCACCATGTCATAGGCACGTGCGCGGCACTTGCCCGGATCGGTTTTGAGCAGTTCAAGATGCTCTGTCTTCGGCGAAGTGAACGGATGATGGCAGGCATTCCAGCGTTTGCCTTCTTCGTCGTACTCGAACATCGGGAAATCGACCACCCAGACTGGCTTCCAGCCTTTGGTGAAGAAACCACCCGCCTCGCCTTTCTCGTGGCCGATCTTGATGCGCAGCGCGCCGATGGCCTCGTTTACCACCTTGATCTTGTCGGCACCAAAGAAAATGATGTCGCCCGATTGAGCACCTGTACGCTCTACAATGGCCTTGAGCGCCGCTTCGGTCAGATTCTTGACGATTGGAGATTGCAGGCCGGTTTCGTTGATCTGACTGGCATCGTTGACCTTGATATAGGCCAGACCACGCGCGCCATAGATGCCGACGAACTGGGTCCAGGCATCGATTTCGGAACGGCTGAACGACGCACCGCCCGGCACACGCAAACCAACCACGCGACCGCCTTCCATATTGGCCGCACCGCTGAAGACCTTGAACGGCACATCTTTCATCACATCGGTGAGTTCGGTGAACTTCAAATCGACGCGCAGATCAGGCTTGTCCGAACCGTAGTAGAACATGGCATCGTCATACTTCATGCGCGGGAACTGGCCCAGATCCACGCCGATGGCTTCCTGGAACACATGGCGCGCCAGGCCTTCGGTGATATCCATGATCTCATCTTCGTTAAGAAACGAAGTCTCTATATCGATCTGGGTAAATTCTGGCTGGCGATCAGCACGCAAATCTTCATCGCGGAAGCACTTGGTGATCTGATAGTAGCGGTCGAAACCAGCCACCATCAGCAGCTGCTTGAAGAGCTGAGGCGATTGCGGCAATGCGAAGAATTGACCCGCATGCACACGCGAAGGCACCAAGTAATCGCGCGCACCTTCCGGGGTGGAACGGGTCAGCATCGGAGTTTCTATATCGATGAAACCCTGTTTGTCCAGATAGTTGCGGGTCAGGATCGATACCTTGTAGCGCAAACGCAGATTGTATTGCATGGCTGGGCGGCGTAGATCAATCACGCGATGGGTCAAGCGCACGTTTTCGCTGAGGTTTTCATCATCGATCTGGAATGGCGGCGTGGCCGCGCTATTCAGAACTTCGATTTCCTTGGCAAGAATTTCAATCTCACCTGAAATCATCTTGCTATTGGCAGTACCCGCGGGGCGCTCACGCACGATACCGGTAATGGACAACACGAATTCATTGCGGGAGGCATCGGCAGTGGCAAAAGCTTCCGGGGTATCAGGATCGATCACGACTTGGACCAAGCCTTCGCGGTCACGCAAGTCAATGAAGATCACGCCACCATGGTCACGACGACGATGGGCCCATCCCTTTACAGTCACGGTTTGGCCAAGGAAGCGCTTGTCAATCAAGCCACAATAATCGGTACGCATCAGTTTCTCTTGTTAGCAAATTAGGGCGTTGCGCGCCCGCTGGATCAAAATCGGGTCAATGGTGATGTACAGGCTTATCGCCCGGCCCTACCACACCCATGGAAATCACATACTTGAGTGCATCATCCACACTCATATCAAGTTCGATCACCTCATCGCGGCGCACCATGATGAAGTAACCGGAAGTCGGGTTGGGCGTTGTTGGCACATAGACGTTGATATGGTCACCATCAATGGCTGCAGCAATTGCCGGAACCGGACTACCTGTCAAAAACGCGATGGTCCAGGCTTCGGTATGCGGGAAACGCACCAGCACCGCCTTGCTGAACGCCTGGCCAGTGCCCGAGAACAGCGTATCAGATACTTGTTTCACGCTACTGTATACGTTGCGCACAATGGGAATGCGATTCATCAGATGTTCCCAATAGAGCAACAAGCGCTGTCCGAAAATATTAGCGGCCAAAACACCGGTCACCAACAGGATCACCAACATCAAAATCAGACCAAAACCCGGCAGATGATAGAGCCAAGCAATATGCGGCACATAGGCGGCCAATTGCTCCAGCACCCAATAATCAGGGCGATAGGCTGAAGGCAACATCGCGGCGAACTGGTCTACAGCACCCAACAACAACTGCAACACCCAGGCAGTTGCCGCCAATGGCAACCAGACCAGCACGCCAGCAAGCAAATATTTTTTTAGGCTCTTCATCGCATTATCACTGGCAGCCACAAACGCCTGACTTGGCGCAGGGCGGCAAGTTATCAGACTTCGGGGTGCCACCACCTTTAAAATCGGTGGCATACCAACCTGAACCCTTGAGCTGGAAACCTGCGGCAGTAATCCGCTTCTGATAAGCACTGGCACTGCAGGCAGGACAATCCGTCAATGGCTGATCGGCGATCTTCTGCATATGTTCGCCTTCATGGCCGCAGGAAGCGCAACGGTAAGCATAAATAGGCATGACAGTAATCCTCAAAACTTCACGAAACGCACAATTATAAGGGATGCCGGCAAAATCTGTTGCATCAGATCATCCCGATTTAAAGGATTCCTTTTGCTGCTGGCAATATTGGCATTGATTGGCATGGAGCTGGTTAATAGAGCACATCCATCTGATTCCCTGTCATAGCAAAGCTTTCTCCCTTCCTTCACACCCAGTTGCGAATGACGCTCAGACCCTCTACTCATCTGCAGATAAAACGCCTGAGTACCAAGACACTTGCCACCCTCCCGGTTCTAAAAACTCTTCCGCAATCCATCGCCCGGGAACTGCAGCAATTCGGCCATCAATCCATAGTATCGGAATACTTTCACGCAGCCACGGAGGGACACCGGCTTCCTGATAGAGATGCTTAAGTGAACGGGTTGGTCCATTTGGATACAAACGCAATGCTTCGCCACCGGCACGCGGACGAAGCTCCAGACGGCCAGCCAAAGCGCGCTCAGCAATCCCAAAGCCCTCGATAGCCTTGCTCCAACCAAGCCTGCCCATCCGGTTAGGAATGATTGTTTCCGTTCCGCGCTGCCACTCAAACGCAACCGGAGAACCTATTTGAATGGTGGTTGAAGTCAGGTAGAGTTTATTCCGGTAACGACGCACAACTCGGTCACGCCATGCCCAAACGGGCTGCGCATCAGGCCGCGCTTCGCGCATCATGCGCAATAACTCATCAAAGGCGCGAGTATCAGGAACCACACCAGAGCAACCCAACCAATAACGCAATACATTGCGTAAACGCCCATCACTCAAGCATGTAGAAGCCACCACCAGATTAAAGGCTTCCTCCTCGACACAATCATGTAAATCCGAAGATGCCAACTCGGTTAGCAAAGCGCCTGCTTCGGCAAAATGTGCTGCCGAGCGCGCCAATGCGGCCGAAGCACCAGGAAAGGCCTTGTTGATTTGAGGCAGGATAGAATGACGCAGAAAGTTTCGATCGAACGCCTGATCACTATTACTTTCATCCTCAACCCACTGCAATCCATGCGCCTGGGCATAGGCCAGCAATTCAGCACGTGATGTTCCCAGCAAGGGCCGCAATAGCTGGGTACCACTGGAGAGAAATCGGCACTCGGGCATTGCAGCCAACCCACGCACTCCGCTGCCACGCAGCAAGTTCAGCAATACCGTTTCAGCTTGATCATCAAGGTGTTGTGCAAGCAAAAGCACATCGCAATGCAATTGCTCAAAAACCGCATAACGTGCTTCACGTGCTGCAGCTTCAGGCCCCAACTCGGCACGTTGCGTAACCTCAACGCGCACCACCTTGCATTCAACCCCTAAGGACTTGGCAAATTGACTAGCGAATGCCGCCCATTGATCGGCATTGGGGGACAGGCCATGATGCACATGCACAGCACACAATTCGTACGCTGAGCCAGCACAAATCCGTGCCGCAAGATGGAGTAATGCGCTGGAATCCAGCCCACCTGAGAATCCAACAAAAATACGCCTCGGGCGGGAGGGCAAGCAATAGCGGGAGAGACAAGACTCAACCCGTGCAAACAGATCAGATTGCAGCTTCTTCCTTGTATTTTCCATAGCTCATCAACCGCTCAAAGCGAGTATCGAGCAATTCATCCACCGGCTTTTCGCGCACAGATTTGAGTGCATCTCCCAACGCTTTCTTCATGGTCACCATCATCTGCGGGTAATTACGATGCGCTCCACCCAGCGGTTCAGTGATCACCTTATCGATAAGACCCAGTGTTTTGAGGCGGTTAGCGGTAATGCCCAGTGCTTCAGCCGCATCACTGGCTTTCTCTGCAGTCTTCCACAAAATAGAGGCACAACCCTCCGGCGAAATAACCGAGTAGGTGGAATACTGCAGCATCTGCACTACATCACCCACCGCAATTGCCAACGCGCCGCCCGATCCACCTTCGCCAATAATCGAGCAAATGATTGGTACGCGCAGCTTGGTCATTTCAAACAAATTGCGGCCAATGGCCTCGGACTGTCCACGCTCTTCAGCACCAATACCTGGATAAGCACCGGGAGTATCGATAAAAGTGATCACGGGTAGATTAAACTTCTCTGCCAATCTCATCAGCCGCAAGGCTTTGCGATAACCTTCCGGTCGAGGCATGCCAAAATTGCGGAATTGGCGCTCCTTGGTATCGCGCCCTTTTTGGTGGCCGATCACCATCACGCTCTGGCCGTTGAACCGGGCCACCCCGCCGACAATCGCATGATCATCAGCAAAAGAACGATCTCCGTGAAGCTCTTCAAAATCCGTGAAAATACCATTGATATAGTCAAGGGTATACGGACGCTGAGGATGACGTGCCACTTGGGAAATCTGCCAAGGAATAAGCTTGGCATAGATTCCTTTGGTTTGTTCCTGGCTTTTCTTTTCGAGATGGCCAATTTCAACGGAAATATCTACTGCGGTATCGTCCTGAACGTAACGCAGCTCTTCAATCTTGTTTTCGAGCTCAGCAATCGGTTGCTCGAAATCGAGGAAAGTCGTTTTCATTTACTGCTCCCAGCGGCGCTTTAAGCGCAACGCCGGCACACGGCCGGCGCAATTTGGCAAATTTTTTTGGATCATACAGCAAGCCGCTGGTTGCGCAAAATCACCCCTTCAGACATTACGGAAAACGATATCTGCACGCAAGCCACTCTTTTGCAGCGCCTTGCGTGTACGCAAATTAAGCACAATCGGCGACTGCGCATTGGCGGCAATGCCCACAACCTCATTTTCCTTGCGCGCAAGGATCAGCAACAAACACACATCTTCGGGCGATTGCAAGCCGATTTCCGCACACTCTTCGTCATTTAGTGTGATCTGATAGGAAAGCCCCAAACGATCCGCCGCGACTACGCTGAAATATACATTGGTATCATCCAGTGCTTGCATCACCAGAACTTGTGGGTCCGGTCGCTCTTCATGCAGCAGCTTGTAGCGCTTGCTATCCGGAAAACCAGGCAGACCGGAAGGAAAAGTGATGATAGTCTCTGGATCAACTTCAATCTGGCCAAAAGGGGTTTGATAGATTTCCATGCACATCTCCTCGATGATTAGGCACTAGCATAACCAAAGCCACGCAAAACCCCAAGAACCCTTGAAAAAACATCTCATCCCGAGCTAAAGAAGCCCATAAAACAGCCGATAATCACGTTATACTGCTGTTTAATCGCATGCCAGAGCACATGCACAGGCAGTTTGGAACCGGAGCCAGACATGAAAATCGATAACACGGGCAAGCCCATTGCCAGTACCTTAACCCGACTCGCCGAAGGCAAAAACACCGCCTCCAGCAAAAAAACTGCATCGACGCAACAAGAGAGCGTCAGCATCAATCCGCTTGCAGCCAAGATTCAGGCACTGGAAGCCGCAGGAACAGGCTCCACGTTTGATGCCGATAAAGTGGCTGCCATTCGTCAAGCCATCTCCGATGGCAAGTTCACCGTGCGCGCGGATGCCATTGCCGACAAGCTGGTCTCCAGCGTGCAGGAATTGCTGAAAGAGTAACGCTCCATCATGACAGACACCGCATTGCACACCGCGCTCAAGGATGAACTCGCCGGTCTTGAGCTGGTCATCAGCCTCCTGCACGAAGAACAGGAAACATTGACTCGCGCGCGCATTGATCAGCTGGCAATCATCTCTGAAAACAAAAGCCGTGCCATTGCCAATCTGGAGCACTTTAGTGTTGAACGTCGGGCATTGATGATGGCCCGCAACATTCCTGACGATGGCAGCGCCATTTCAGAATGGCTAACTCAACATGAACCGGCGCTTCTGGAAACATGGGAAACGTTGATTGACCTGGCCCGCCAAGCCGCTCAATACAACCGCAGCAACGGCCAACTGATTGCCAGTCGAGAAGAAGCCAATCGGGCACTGATGAATCTATTACTGTCCGAGCGTGACACAGATAACGGCTACACTGCGGATGGTCGCCTCTCCCATGCCGCGGCACGTCGACGGCTTGACCGCGCCTGACCCTTACCCGCCACTAAATAATGTCCTGCCACCCTGATATCGCTGAGCGAAATAGGGCGAATCTAGCGACTCAATTTTTATTTTCCCATGACTCGACGGCGCATGAATGAATTTGTTGTCTCCCAAATAAATACCAACATGGGAGAACGAATAACCGCGGGTGTTAAAAAAAACCAGATCGCCTGCGCGCAATGACGAATTTGTGACCGGACGAGCCTGCTTGGCCAGCGCAACTGCATTGTGCGGCAACTCAACACCTACGGCCTCCTTATAGATAAAGCGCACCATGCCACTGCAATCCAGCCCGGCCTCTGGATTGGTTCCGCCAAAGCGATATCCGACATCCAACAAACCCAGTGAATACATGACAATTTCACGACCCGCGCCATCCGCCTTGATTTGCGAAAGCGAATGATCTTGCTTGTTATTTTGCAATCCACTCTCAGACTGGGGCGTGGAGGTACAAGCGCTCAGAAACACCGCCATGAAAAAAAGAACCATGCATGACCAGGACAATTGAGTATGCCTATGGCCCGACACCTGCCGAATCCATTTTCCCATCTTTGTTTTTATGTTTGTATTTCGTAGAAAAGATCGAATAAAGACGACATCACTCATAAACTTCTTCCCGATTGACTCTCACCATTCAGCGATTTCCCCAGATCAGGGACCACAACATCCTGCCCTTGTTCAAGCATATAAATAAACGCCAGCAATTCGGCCACCGCGCGATAAAGTTGTGATGGAATATGCTGGTCCAGATCAACCTGCATCAGCAAGGATACAAGCTCCGGCGACTCATGCACAAATACGCCAGCCTCCTTGGCACGTTCAATAATTTTCTCGGCAACTTGCCCCTGCCCTTTTGCCACCACACGCGGCACGCCTCCTCCACCCTGCTGGTAGGCCAAAGCCACGGCACGTTGCCGGGCAGGAGATTCAGGATTGCGCTTCGTCGACATGCGGTTGTACCAGAGAAGAAGCCAGCGTCAAACCTGCAGCGGCGAACCGCTCGGCCAGCACCTGCTGATTGATCTGCAACATACCGACTGTCTCGGGATTTTGCGCCTCAAATCTCAGACTGAATTGGCCATCGCGCATATTCGCCGTGACTGCGACAGCGCCCAACCTCGGTAAATCCAAATCAAGCCGTGTTTGCCAGACGCGCGACGGCTCGGTTTCCGGGGCATCGGCTTGGCGCTCATTTTCAAGCTCAAGCGCCCAGCGTAGTGGTTGCCCTGGCCATGCTTGCCCCTGCCAGATAAGAGGATGATTTTCGACAAGTTCCAGCTGTTGTTGCACAAGATGTCGCACCGCCTGCTCCGGGTGCTGCAACTGATCCGGTGTCAGACGAGCATCAGATATCACACGAGTTGATTGTTGCACCGTCTCCGCAGGTTGCTTAAATTGCACAGGTAACCGAAGCGAGGAATCACTATGGGAAGACGTATCGCGAACTTCCTTCGATTGAGCTTGGTTGCCTTGATCCACCTCTGGCGACAGAAGTCGCGCCTGAGGTTCGCGCAACAACGTTTGCAGAGAGCGGTCACCCGTTACCCACTCAGCCTGGTGCGATTCGTAAAACAAGCCACTTTCAGCCAATCGGCTTGCCAATTGACTGGCCAACTGCGCGGGTTGCGGCTTTCCTTCGAACAGAGGTTGCGCCTGCTGTACATTTGCCGCTTTACCCTGACCATCCGAGCGTACCAATAATTCACCCAGCATCTTGCCAGTCTGGCTCAACGCCACACCGGTACTTGAAGCCTGGTTTTTAGGGGCGGGTGTCTGATCTGACAACCCAAAAGTCAATTTTGGCTCTTTAGCCACCACCGTCAACTCGAGTTGATCCCCGGGTTGAGTATTGCGGGGCAAATTCAAATCCAGCAGTTGATCCTTGATCAACACAGCAAAACGGCCATTGGGCAACTGATCCGTTACCGTTGCCTGTACCCGTTCCCCCACGGTGACCAACAACTGGTCGGCTGATGTCGGCTTGGCAACCTCGACCAAGCCTTGCTGCGCCCGCAAAAAATTTTGGACCAGCGTGACAGCAGTACTGTTTGGGAGCATGTCGATTCCGGTTTAGTGAGGGGTACCGCTACGGTAGAGCGCTACGATCAGATCTGCCTCGCCACGGGAAATACCGCATGTGGCGGAAACTTTCTCAGCATCTGCGCCCTGCTGCGCCAGTCGAATGGCTTGGCTATAGGGCGTATCGTCTTCCAGTTGCGTCATTTCCAACGACAACGCCGCCAATGGCGCTTGTTGAGCATGGAGGGCGGCCAGTCGCACCTTGAGCGTTTCCACCTCGCGCCGTAACTCAATGATTTGTTCCTGCTGCTCTAGAAGATCTCTATGTTCAGACGGTGAACGCGATTTGCGTTGTGATGATTTACGCAGGAATAGCAGCAACTCTGCTGCATAAAACAGGATCAGGACCAGGCTGATATACAGCAATTGAGGCCAGGTTATTACAATGCCGTTCATCCAGATACTCCAGCCGTCACAGGCCAGACTAGCCAGTGGCGCTCAGGGTTGGTAGGTTCGGTTCAGTTT
>JARLJJ010000358.1 GCA_031291275.1 Formivibrio sp. | reverse complement strand
ATACTGTTCGATTGAATCTGGAGCTGCAACCGGAAAGTAACCTGGGAAGCCATCGCCCCAGGTGGGAAAGTTTGAAAAAACAACATTCGGGTAGAGATTAAATTGAGGCAATACGTTCGTCAGCCCGACGATTCCAAAACCGGCCAGTGTGCCCGCGGCCCGGGGACACCCGTTGCATGAATAGGACAGATAGTCCTGCTGATAGCCTATCCGCACGTCGTTGATGGTCGAGGGGTTCAGCACACGCGTCCAGCCTCCAACCAGATTTTGCCCCCGGAAATGCTGATAACCACTGAATACTGGCAGCGCGCCCGGGAACAGAATGTCTGAGTTACCCATCAGGTAGCGGACGAATACCGTATCTTTTGTCGATAAGGTGGCGTCTACCCGGCCGTCAAACTGGTCGTTTTGCTGTGTCCCTGGCGTTTCATTTGTGTAGTTGACGTAACCAGGAGTATTCGGCTCCGGAAATAGATCTAGCACCTTCTGTGCGACGGGATCGAGTGTGGTTACGAGATTCCCCTGTATCGGCGTACCCACAAGGATGGTCGCCTGTCCAACGCCCGGGTTTGCCGGATCCGCCGGACATGTATAGTTGTATTCAGAAGCCGGATCGAACAATTGGCCAGTGTCGAAATTCATGTTGGGTGGTGCAGCAGCTCCACTGGCTGCACATAAGTTCGCGGTAGTGCCGGTTAGGAAAGAGCTAAAGTCCCCATTCTTTTCAGCGTCTGTTGGAACAACGCTGGGCGAGACTTCTCCCTGCGACAGTCGCAGACCTTCATAGGCGCCGAAATAGAAGATCTTGTCCTTGATGATGGGGCCACCTACTGCGCCGCCAAATTGATTTCGAGAGAGAGCTGGTTTGGTCACCGCAAAATAGCCTATCCCGTCCATTACGCTATTTCTTGCGAACTCCCATGCAGAGCCGTGTATCGCACTTGTTCCGGACTCCGTAATCAAATTCATCACCGTTCCCGAGGCCAGGCCGAAAGAGGCGTCGTAAATATTGCTCTGGATCTTGAATTCATGGACCATTTCAGGAGGCGGTGCTAAAGCAAAACTACTATTGTTCAGCGATCTTGAGATCATCCCATCGATCAGGAGAAGGTTCCCACCCGACCCTCCACCCGAGCCGCTGAAGCCGAGGTCGTTAAACCCGGAACCATTGGCTGCTCCTGTGGCTAGGGATCTCCCCGTCGTGTTCACAGTACCTGGAACAAGCAGTGCAAGAGAACTCACCTCCCGCAAGCTAAGCGGCATCTCAAGGATTTCGACCTGACTCACCGTGGTGCCGAGGCTGGCATTTGTCGTATCAACCAGCGGGGGGGCCGATTGCACCGTGACCGTCTGGGTCGCTGCACCTATTTGCAGCGAGATGTTCATCGTAATCTGTTGATAGACGCGGAGAGAAATGCCGGTGAGTGTCGTAGTGTCAAACCCGGTTTGGGTGGCTGACACGGTGTAGGAGCCCGCTGGCAACGACAGGAAGTTGTAGTTCCCCGAGGAATCCGCCGTTGTGTGGCTGGCAACACCGGTACTCGTGTTTGTAGCGGTGATGGCAGCTCGTGGAACCAAAGCTCCCGTGGCGTCCGTCACGGTTCCCGAAATGCTCCCGGAGGTCGCCTGACCCCAAGATGAAATTGCCGATGAGATCAACACTGCGCCCGCCAACACTAGCAGAATCTGAGGAATTGTGCGTCCAAGCCCAGTCAGCTGGACCTTCGATCTCAGCGCATGACGATTCCAAATCTTCTCTTCAATTAGGCCGAAGCAATAAGACCTCAACAGGGTATAAGACGCCATGATTCCTCCGAATGCCAAATCGGCATGTTAGTAAGCAAAGGTAGTCCTGATTAAGGGCCGCGTCGATGAAAACAATCGATTCACTTACCAATCCGTCCAGTATGCTGAACGGCAACTGGAGCCGACTCGTAAGCTTCCAATTCTGCATATCAATCAGGCTGGACATTGCAAATGAAAGAGCGCTGCCAGTGGACTCATCTCAGGAAAACAATGCATAACGGAGTCCCGACCGGCGTGTATTGACCGGTGAAGGCAAGTTTGCCGGTTGCCTTGTCGATTCGAAACGAGGTGATCTGGTCGCTGCGCTGATTGCACGCATATAGGAAGTTTCCTCCCGGATCTATATTGAATTGGCTGGGATAGTCGCCCAGAGTCATCGTGTTATCAATGTGATCCAGCCTGCCGTCCCCTCCTATCGCAAACACAGTGATGGAATTGTGCAACCGGTTAGCAGCATAGAGGAAGCGCCCGTCCAGCGACAGCATGATTTCGGAACAAAAATTGGTCCCCGTGAACCCCTTTGGCAGCGTGGGCACCGTCTGTTGCGGTCTGAGTGCACCGGTTCCGGAGTCGTAGAGGAAAAATACAACGGTAGACGCCTCTTCTTGAATGGAATACATCCACTTCCCATTCGGATGAAAGGCAAAGTGCCGGGGGCCATCTCCGGTCGGCAGTGAGATGAAGGGCGAATCAGCCGGCACTAGCTTGCCGGTATCTACGTCGAATTTGTAAACGTAGATACGGTCCTGGCCCAGATCCGTTTGCAGTACGAACTTGTTCGTCGCATCAGGATGGATCATGTGCGCATGGGGTGCATCGTGTCCGCTAATTGCGAAGCTGCCATGGGGCGCGTCGGTTGCATCGACGCTTCCCAGATGTCCAATGTCCTGATGGACGTCGACGGCTGAACCCAAAGAACCATTGGGCAGAATTGGAAGTACCGCGATGTTGCCGCCGAAATAATTGGCCACAAACACATATTTGCCGGTAGCGTCGATACTCAGATGGGCTGGACCCGCGCCCTGCGAACTCACGGCGTTCAGAAATCCAAGATCTCCGTTGGTCCGGTCAATCACAAAGGCGCTGACTGAACCATTTTTGCCGTCAATATCGGAAACTTCATTGCCGGCGTAAAGGTATTTTCCAGAAGGATGAAGAGTGAGCCAGGTAGGGTTGAAGCTCTGGGCAGCCAGTTTAATCTGCGACAACCCTCCTGTGACCGAGTCCATTTCGAACAGGTAAATCCCTTTCCCGTTCGCCGTGCCGTCGACCGGGCTGGTGTCAGTTCCTACATATGCCAGCGTTTTGCGTCTGTTTGGCTGAGCCAAAAGGCCCTCCGCCGGTCTCAGGACTGCATATGCCACAGCGAACGCTGCCGTCAACTTTGCGAACGTCCGCCGCGAAACCTGGCCTTGCAGGCCGATCTGACGTGACACATCTTCGAATTTCACCAGACTCCTCTTCCTCGGCTTGTCAGACAATGATCGCTCCCTATCCAGCCACAACGAGCGTCACTTGGTCACGGCCCGCGAAGCCGCGGTGCCTTCTATGATCTTGTCGAGAGGTGGCAGAATGTCCCCTTCATGGGAACTGTCGTCGAATTCCTGCAATTTCTCTTGAGCGCCTCGCCAGTATTGATACTCTGCATCCCATCGCCCCAAAGCAGATCCCAGGCGGTATGGCGTGAATTCTTCCAGCCAGTCTGCCTCGTACACGTGCCGGAGCTCGGTGATGCTGTCCATCAGATCGACAAGGCGCGAGTGGTCCTGGTACGTGATTTGAGAGCCCCAGTTATTCCACCAACGGTCCGGATCAGGACGTCGAGGACCAAGCTTACCCCATAGCTCCGAAATCTCTATCGGTGTTTGAAACTTCTGCCCCGCATAATCGAGAAGCCGACTCCCAAACATTAGACTGTTAACGGTCGCAGGATCTGCTCCAAGGCTTTCGGCATGAAAAAGCGATGTCTCGGCCTGCTCTGCGTGGAGCCGGGTTTCACGTAAGTCTGTTCGGTGCGCAGCCGCCTTTGCGTAATACGAGGGAAAGAACGGATCTTCCCATAGCGCGAACATGGTCTGTTCGTTTCCCAGCACCTTTTGCAGGTCGATTTCTGCATCGGACATATTGCTGAGTGTCGAGGCGATATCTGGAGCAACGGCAGCGGGGTACATCACGCTCGCATACTCTGAGAAGAAATGCGCTCGATCCATTGGCGTCGATTGCCACGGCGCCGCGGCGCCATAGGCCATTCCAGGAAACGACATACGAAAGAGCAGTTGTGCGTCGTCAGCCCAAACTGAGTTGATTAAGCCTAGTGCGCCGGAAAGCCTGCCCGCAGCCAGGAACGTGTCGATGTTTTCAAATGTTGTGTTGTAATCGGGAGCAATATTGTCATAGCTCATCACCCCGGGTTGCACGATGTGAGGAATATGGTTAGCGATCAATGGGCCAAGCCAGCGCTTGTAGGTAGGATCTTCTGAGGTGTAATACCAGGCAGTAGCAATGAGCCCCGGGGGGAGCTGGGGAATGATCTGCGGAAATTTCACGATGATATCGTCATACGCCATCACATGCTTGCCGTGACTCTGAAACAGCAGCGTGACGTCAGTAAGTTGCTTCACAAAAAGTGCTGCTGGAGCCGCCGCGGCGCCAGATGCCTTTGTGGCCTGTTCGATTTGAAATGTCTCGTCAAACCCGATGCTGACAAAGGGGCTGGGAAATAGCTCTGATAACTGGTTCACCCAGTCGGTCAAGAGAGGCTTTACCTTTGGATTGCGCGGATCAAACTCGGTCCCGTGTGGCTCGTCCGAGAGCTCGGAATATTGCTCTGTCCTAAACAAATCGTGCTGGTGGCCATACAAATCCAGATTGGGGATGACATCGACGTGGCGCTGGCGCCCGTATGCGACAATCCGCCGCACCTCATCCTGCGTAAGCTCGCCATCGGGGTCCAGAAGCGGGTAGCCCTTCAGCTCGATGCTGTTTTCGGTGTAAATATAGTATTGATTCGTTTTCCAGCGCGCTAGAAAGTCAATCTGGCGTTCAATTTCCTTTTCGGTAGGCAATGGACCGTGGCTGATATCGATCATGGTTCCGCGGATTGCAAGTGAGGGCCAATCGTGGATTTCGACCTTCGGCAGAGACGCGGCCGAACCGTTTCCTTCGACGAGTTGTCTTAGCGTTTGGATCCCATAGAATATTCCCGCTGACGAGCGCGCATGGATCCTGACTCCATGCTCAGTCACGGACAAATCGTATGCTTCATTTGAGTTGGGTCCGGGCAAATCTCCGGGGAGTGCGAGCGGTTGATCTGTGGCTCCAGTCCGGTCGAGAATGATGGCCGGCCCCGGGGTCCCACCATTGCCGGAATCGCTGATTGGCAGCCGTATTCCGGTGCGTTCTTCCAGGTACTTTGACAGTTCCTCGGCCGCGAAGCGGTCTTCAGTGCTGGGCGCGGACGAAAAGGCAATTGTCATGCCCGCCAACGAGACGGAATCAGCACCGTAGTTGATTTGTTGTGGACGCGGAAGGAGAGGATTGTGACCGGCATAAGCACGATTGCCGACAGACATGCATAACAGCAAGACGACTAATTGTATCCGGGTCATTGAATTCCTTTCGTCCTAATAATGCAGGGCGTTTACTTGAGGCAGTTAGTAACATGTCCGGCCAAACCCTTGGCGCGGTTCCAGCCTGCAAACCCAGACCAGTTTCGTTCGCACCTTTTGCCTGGATCAAGCGCAATCCGCAGTCGCCGGCCGTTTGCGTCCAGCGTATTGGATGCCAGTTACGGGTACGCCAAGAATGACAACGATCAAGTGACCTTTCCGCGTGCAGCTACGTCCCATCGATCCACAACCTTCTCCCCAGAGACAACGAAGACGCGGTCGTGCAGATTGATGCAAGGGCAGACATGGTTGGGAATGACTCTTAGCTGATCTCCCACTTCAATATGGGAATCCCCGGGAACGATCAAGTGACCGTGCTCTTCAGACAAATCATGCAATATCAGTTCGGGGCGGTCTTGGATGTATCCAAAGTACTTCCGTTCCCCCGAAAGCAAGGTATCAGCCGACAGCGTTTTGCTGCCGGCGTCAATGACAGCCTTGCCCGGAACGCTGGTGCTCACCACCGTCGCGATCACGGTCACTGCGCAATCGGAATAGGCCGCGGACTCCGCATCCACGGTATTTCGATCGTTAAAGATGTACGTTCCCGGCCGAATCTCAGTCACACCATGAAATTGATGGCTTTGGAATGCGGCAGGCGTGTTGCCGCCGCTGACCAAAGGGTAAGGAATTCCGGCCGAATCAAAGAGCGCATAGAGTTTGTCGAGCTTGGCATTCTCGAGAGGGATATCCTGCTCACGGATCTTCCGGTTACCCATGATATGACCGGGATAGAGAGAGATACCTTCCCACCTAAGGTTGGGCAGCGCAATGATTTTCTTTGCAATCACGATTGATTCTTCGTTTGCGCTAAGGCCGCAGCGCTGCAACCCCGTGTCAAACTCCAATCGAATTCCAACTTCAACTCCGGCCGCTTTTGCCACTCGTGAAATGCCCGTGGCCACTTGCAGTGAATCCATCGCAACAGAGATCCGGACCCGTTTCGCGAGTTCCGCCAGTCGCATCCATTTCTTTTCACCCCAGAGCGGATAGACGATGAGGATGTCATTGATGCCCGCATCGGCCATGACCTCCGCCTCACTGAGTTTCGCGACTGTAATTCCAGGCGCGCCGTATTGCAGCTGGAGTCGAGCGACCTGCGGTATTTTGTGGGTCTTGGTGTGCGGACGGAGCGTGAGATTATGTGTGCGACAATAGTTCGCCATCCCGCTGAGGTTTCGGCCCAGCGTGTCGATATCGATAAGAACCGCCGGCGTATCTAACTCATGGATATTCATAAGACAGCTCTCTCGCAACCTTATACAACCGCGCCCGAATCAACGACCACGCGGCCATTCCTCAATACAGACTTGATCCCCACCGGAGCAACGGCAGGCACGTCATAACTGGCATCCGTGCGGACAGTCTTTGGATTGAACACCGTGACATCTGCCACATAGCCCTCTGCAATCCGTCCTCGATCGCTTAGATGGAACCTTGCCGCCGGCTTGCCCGTGACTTTATGGACAGCTTCTTCAAGGCTTAACCATTTGCGCTCACGGACCACTTCGCCAAGCAATAGAGGGAATGTTCCGTACAGGCGGGGATGCGAACGCCCACTGGTATAAACCCCGTCGGTAATGATCATCGCCAGAGGGTGGGTGAGAAGGGCATGAAGATTCTCCATCGACTGGGCGTGCTCCACAATGTTCACATCTCCCCGCTGTTCCAGCAGGATGTCCAATACCACACTCTCGGGATCGCATCCCCGCTCGTCTGCGATGTCCTGGATCGACCTGCCAACCAGTGAGGCGGGATTTTCTGCTGCCGACGTTATCACCACCTCATTCCAGCGCGCTTCGGCTTTAATCTGAGGCCTGATGGCTTCACGCTGCACAGGATCAGCGAGCCGCAAAAGAAGCTGTGAATTTCCCCCATCCAGCGCAGTCTGCGGCAATACTTGCGTGAGGACCGTACATCCCGCCAGCCATGGATAAGCGTCAAACGCCACATCGATGCCCCGCTCAGACGCTTTCTCTATCACCGCTAGGGCTCGCTGCTGCAAGGGCCAGTTCTCCGGTCCAGCAGCCTGAAGATGAGAGATTTGTAGCCGGCAGTCGGAGGCCTCGGCAATTGAGATTTGCTCATCGACGGCTTCGAGCAACATGTCGGAATAGTTCCGCATGTGGGTTGTGTACACTCGGCCTCTCTGAGCGACCACCCGGCAAAGGGTTGTGAGTTCCTGCGAAGACGCCCCTGAACCGGGAGCGTACATAAGCCCCGAGGAAAAGCCCGCGGCACCTTCCTGTAACGCCTCATCCAGCAGACCGCACATTGTGTCAAGCTCCCGGTTCGTAAGTGCCCTGCTGGTATTGCCCGCAACCTTGATTCTCAACGAACCATGTCCAACGAGTGACGCGACCGTGGCAACCTTTGATTTGCTCGCGTCAGCCAGATAATCGGAGGCAGAATTCCATCCCCAATTGTCATTTCCATATAAGATGCCGTTGGCAAAATCCCGCAACACCCGGGGGTCTTCCGGCAATGGATACGTTGAAAAACCGCAGTTACCAACAACTTCTGTCGTCACCCCCTGTAGCAGTTTTTCCGTGTGATTTTCGAGCACCTGAAGGTCCGAGTGGCTATGCGCATCAATAAATCCGGGCGCAATTATGCAACCAGCGCAATTGATTACGCTGGTCTCCGCACCCACTCCTGGCGCAAAACTTCCGGCTGCATTGCCTACGTGCACGATCCGATCGCCTTGGATGACAACCTCACCTGAAATCGGTGAAGCGCCGGTGCCATCGACGACGGTACCGCCTGTCAGGATGATGCTTGTTTCCCGCTTCATGCCGGCGCCACAAAGGTTGAGCTCGAAGCGTGGATACCAATCTCCTGTCTGCGCAGCAGGTCCAGAATCTTCCGATTGAGAAAATCGATATGCGCTTGGTCCTTCGCATCGACGGTGAGCGTGGCATCGCGAACCGTGGAATCCGCGAGGATGCCGCGGGCCACAAGTAATGCTTTCTCTACATGATGGAAAAATTCAAGGCTCTGCAAACTGTAGACAATTTGCGGCAGGACACATTGGAACAACTCATAGGCTGAGTCTTTATTCGCGGAACGCGCCCTATCCCAAACGATCTGAAGGAGATCCGAGACTGCCAGTCCCGGCATCACTCCGCAAATGCCTGCATCGATGAGCTCTATCATGAAGGTGCCGCCCCATCCGTCGACCACGCCGACAGCCCCATCTGTCTCTTCGACGATTGACCTCACCCTCCCAGACATCATCGGCTCTTCGAGCTTCAAATATCGAAACTGCTCATGATGAGCATGAAGAGTCTTCACGAAATCCAGACTTAGGGTTACGCCTCCAGGGTTGAAGTCCTGGATGATCAGCGGAATTGTAATTGACTCTAGGATTCGATCAAAATATCGCAGCAGATCGCGTTCCGGCAAGCCAAAGAGGCGTGGAACGGCT
>JARLJJ010000357.1 GCA_031291275.1 Formivibrio sp. | reverse complement strand
AGCGTTACGACCAGATGAAACTGGAAATGTAGTCAGCCGTCTTGGGCGGCTCATGGGGTAACGGCGCCTTTGAGGCGCTCACCCAATAAGCCCCCGGCTTTGCCGGGGGTCATTTAACTTCACAAGGAATAACGAAAGTGGCTGAGTTCAAATGGGATCATCTTCAATTGCGAAGTCCGAATCCTGAGTTGACGGCGGCGTGGTTCGAACAATGTCTAAACGCACAAATTATTCGGCGACCAGGTCGAGTAGACCTCAGACTGGATGGGGTCGATATTTTCATTGCCCAGGTCAAGGAAGGAGACGGCGTAGCCCTGCCACCGGTTCCACCGTATCAAGGACTAGACCATTTTGGCCTAACCGTTGCGAACTTGGATGAAGTCGTTGTTGAATTGAGAAATAAAGGCGTCGAATTCACTCAAGAGCCCAAGTCAATTCGCCCCGGAGTGCGAGGGTGTTTTATTCGCGGGCCGCAAAATATCTCGATCGAAATACTCGAGAGACGTCAGCAAGAAATCGCATAAGCAGCCGTAATTGCTGGGGCTGTTTTTTCAAGGCAGTTTCCTTCCTGTTTCGACCTCTTCAGGAATCAGAGGAAACTGCCTTTTTTTAGATACTTGAGATCGAACAAATTGTTACGACGAATGAGTTACGCAATCCCGCGTTATTTGCCGATCGACAGCAAGCCGGTTGAGAATGGAATTCAGCCGGCTGGTTTTGTAACTTGCAGCGGTACTGTTTATCAGGCCAAAGGTAGTTTTGTCTTGGAATCTTTAAGTACAACCAAACCTCCTTGTGGTCAACGTATCCGGCTGCGCTGAGTAGCTAAAATTCGTACCTGAACGCAATTTCTCTTTTGTGTAGGAATCCTCCTACGTTCCCCGACCTGATCCCCTACAGCAAAATCCGCCGTTGCTGATACCCCGTCTTTGCCGACGAGCCGATGATCGGTTCTGTGCTGCGGAGCTTCTTCCGCTTGTTGGAACACGGTTACCGGGGGTAAGTCATGACTAGCCAGATTTTGGCCAAAGCGTCGTCGTTCAGTTTTCGCAATCTATTCGTGCGTGAATCCGGGGCATTGGGTGCAGTGGCTGTGGATGTTGCAGGGGCAGAAAACCCGGATACGCTGGTCAGCTTTCGCCAGGTACAGAAGAGCTACGATGGCGAAACACTGATCGTCAAAAACCTCAATCTGGAAATTCGCCGCGGCGAGTTTCTTACCCTGCTTGGGCCGTCCGGCTCTGGCAAGACTACCAGCCTGATGATGCTGGCCGGTTTCGAAGTGCCGACCTCGGGCGAGATTCGTCTCGACGGTAAATTGCTGAACAACGTGCCGCCGCATAAGCGCGATATCGGCATGGTGTTCCAGAACTATGCGCTATTCCCGCACCTGACCATTTTCGAGAACCTGGCTTTCCCGCTCAAGGTACGCAATGAAGGTTTCCGCGAGATTCGCTACCAGGTCGACAAAGTGCTGGAAATGGTTCAGCTGGAAAAATATGCCCAGCGCTATCCCGGCCAGTTGTCCGGTGGCCAGCAGCAGCGCGTGGCGCTGGCCCGGGCGCTGGTGTTCAAACCGAAGCTGGTGTTGATGGATGAGCCGCTCGGTGCATTGGATAAACAGTTGCGCGAACACATGCAGATGGAAATCAAGCATATCCATCAGCAACTGGGCGTGACCGTGGTTTATGTGACGCACGACCAGGGCGAGGCGCTGACGATGTCCGACCGCGTGGCGGTGTTCAATAACGGCATCATCCAGCAGATCGATAAACCTGAAATGCTGTATGAGCGCCCCGGTAATTCCTTCGTCGCCAACTTCATTGGCGAGAACAACCGCCTCACCGGCACGCTACTCAGCCGCGATGGCGATTTGTGCCAGGTTGGCTTGGCGATGGGCGAGCGTGTCGTGGCTCGCGCCGTGAATGTCAGCCAAATTGGGGGTGCCGTTTCTTTGTCAATTCGCCCTGAGCGCGTGGTGCTGAACGATGCGGCGCAAGCGGTCGAGAACCGCTTCAACGGCCAGATTCGTGAATTTATCTATCTTGGCGACCATGTGCGCATCCGCATGGAAGTTTGCGGCGCACAGGATTTCATCATCAAAATGCCAACCAGTCTGTTTGACAGCAATTTGCGTGAAGGCGATGTCGTGCCGTTGGGCTGGGCCGCTGAACATACTCACGCGCTAGATCCGGTTTAAACCCCCGTTGTTTTACCACCCTAAGGAAACCCGCCATGAAATGTTTTGACATGAAACCGCTTGTTGTTGCGATGATCTGCCTGACTCCCCTTAGCGCATTCGCCAAGGATTTGACCGTGATTTCCTTCGGTGGCGCCAACAAGGATGCCCAGGTTAAAGCCTACTACGAGCCCTACAAGAAAGTGAGTGCGACCAATCTGGTCACCAGCGATTACAACGGCGAACAGGCCAAGATCAAGGCCATGGTTCAAACCAATAGCGTGGATTGGGATGTAGTCGAAGTTGAAACCCCGGAGCTGATCCGTGGCTGCGAAGAAGGGCTGTATGAAAAGCTCGACTGGAGCAAACTCGGTAACAAGGCCGATTTCCTTCCGGCAGCCGTGAGCGACTGCGGTATCGGCTTCTTTGTCTGGTCAACCGTGTTTGCCTACAACGCCGACAAGCTGAAAACCGCACCGACCAGCTGGAAGGATTTCTGGGATGTGAAGAAATTCCCAGGCAAGCGCGGCTTGCGCAAGGGCGCCAAATACACGCTGGAATTCGCACTGGAGGCCGATGGGGTGAAACCGGCTGATGTTTACAAGGTGCTCGGAACCAAGGCTGGTGTGGATCGCGCTTTCAAGAAACTGGATGCACTCAAGCCCAGCATTCAGTGGTGGGAAGCCGGTGCTCAGCCGCCGCAGTTCCTCGCATCCGGCGATGTGGTAATGAGCTCGGTTTACAACGGCCGTATCGCAGCCGCGCAAAAAGAAGGCAACAAGAACCTGAAGATCGTTTGGCCTGGCAGCATTTATGACGTGGATTCCTGGGCCATCGTGAAGGGCTCGCCCAACAAGGCTGCAGCTGAGAAATTCATCGCGTTCACCCTGAAGCCGGAAAACCAGAAAGTCTATTCGCAAAACATCGCCTACGGCCCGACCAATGCCAAGACCATCAAGTTGCTGGACAAGACCGTGGCTGCTGAATTGCCCACTTCTCCGGCCAACCTGAAAGATGCATTGCCGATCAATGTGCAGTTCTGGGTGGATAACGGCGAAGAGCTGGAGCAAAGGTTCAACGCCTGGGCAGCCAAGTAATCGCATTCGTTTTGAATTTCGTCATCCCGGCGCAGGCCGGGATCCAGTAGCCATGCTGGCCGAAGCTACTGGGCTCCGTTTCCCACCGGGGCGACGAATTCAAGCCCATTCAGGTTGCATCGATCACCTTTTAATTTCGGCGGAGTAGCCACGATGACCGACATTGCCCTTCCAGCCACGCCGCTGCTCACTGCAGATGGCACGCCGCTGAAAACTCGGTTGAAGCGGATCGAACGGATTCATCAACTGAAATCGGTTGCATTGATCCTGCCTTTGATTCTGTTTCTGGCGCTAACTTTTCTGGCGCCGATTATTTCCATGATGGGGCGCAGCGTGAACAACCCGGAAGTTGCGCCCGCCATGCCGCACACCATTGCGGCCATGCATCAGTGGAACAAGAAGGATTTGCCGGGCGAGGCAGCCTATGCCGCATTGGCCGATGATCTGACGGCGATGAAATCGGATCAGCATCAATTATCCGAAGCCGCCAAACGCCTGAATATGGAAATAGCCGGTTATCGCAGCCTGATGCAGAAAACGGCGCGCAAACTGCCGTTTGAAACAACGCCGCTATCGTACAAGTCTGCCTTGCTGGATATCGACGAGCGCTGGGGCGATCCGGCCTACTGGCATGCCATCGAGCGTAATGCCAGCACCAGTACGCCGTTTTATCTGCTCGCTTCCCTGGATTACAGCATTAATGACCAAGGCGAAATCACCAGGTCCGAACCTGAAAAAGCCATTTACATGGAGGTGTTTGGTCGCACTTTCTGGATTAGTGCCGTGGTTACGATTGCCTGTCTCCTGCTGGGTTTTCCGCTGGCTTACCTGCTGGCGACATTGCCGACGCGCAAAAGCAATCTGCTGATGATCCTGGTGTTGTTGCCTTTCTGGACCTCGGTCCTGGTGCGTGTAGCGGCATGGATTGTACTGTTGCAATCGGGTGGGCTGATCAATAGCGCGTTGCTTTCGCTGGGCGTGATCGAGGCGCCTTTACAGCTCGTTTTCAATCGCATTGGCGTGTATATCTCGATGGTGCATATTCTGTTGCCCTACATGATCTTGCCGATCTACAGCGTGATGAAGGGCATTTCTCCCAGTTATGTGCGTGCCGCGGTTTCACTGGGCTGTCATCCGATGCGCAGTTTCTGGAAAATCTATTTCCCGCTGTCCTTGGCTGGGGTAGGAGCGGGCGGTCTGCTGGTGTTTATCCTGTGCATTGGCTACTACATTACGCCCGCTTTACTGGGTGGACCGAAAGACCAGATGGTGAGTTATTTCGTAGCGTTCTATACCAATACCACCATCAACTGGGGCATGGCGACCGCGCTGGGTAGTCTGCTGCTGCTGGCAACCGTGATCCTCTATGCCGTCTATAACCGCCTTGTTGGCGCCAACAATCTCAAACTGGGCTAGGAGAACAACATGCCAAGTTACGCCACGCTGATTGAACGCCTCTGGTTTTACACCTTCCGTATCCTGTGCGGCCTGGTGTTGCTGTTTCTGATTTTGCCGATCCTGGTGATCATTCCGCTATCGTTCAACGAAGGCTCGTTCCTGGTTTATCCCATGACCGGCTTTTCCCTGCACTGGTACCAGGATTTTTTCAATTCCCAGGAATGGATGCAGGCACTGAGGAACAGCATCATCGTGGCACCGAGCGCGACGGTGATCGCGGTATCGCTGGGGACACTGGCCTCCATCGGCCTGACCCGGGCCGATTTCCCGTTCAAGTCGCTGTTGATGAGCATTCTGATCTCGCCGATGGTCGTGCCCGTGGTGATTGTCAGCGTATCCAGTTACCTATTTTTTGCTCCGCTGGGCTGGACCAATAGTTACCTGACCCTGATTGCAGTGCATGCCGCGCTGGGCGTGCCGTTTGTGATCATCACGGTGACCGCCACGCTGCAGGGCTTTAATCAGAATTTGGCCAAAGCGGCGGCGAGTCTCGGTGCCAGCCCGTTCACTACCTTCAAAACAGTGACCCTGCCGTTGATTGCTTCCGGGGTGACCTCTGGCGCGCTGTTCGCATTCGCGACCTCGTTCGACGAAGTGGTGGTCACATTGTTCCTTGCTGGACCCAAGCAAACCACTTTGCCGCGCCAGATGTTCAGTGGCATCCGCGAAAATATCAGCCCGACGATTGCGGCGGTTGCGACTATCCTGATCGTAACCTCGGTGATCATGTTGTTGACGCTGGAGTATTTGCGTGGTCGCAGCGAACAATTGCGCACGGCGGCCGGGGCTTGAAATACACAACGGCAGGTGTACTCCATTTGCCGCTGTGTATTGAAGTTTGAGAATTATCGCTTAGCCATCTTCGGTAATTTTAAGAATCAGCTCGCAAAGTACCTTTTCTGCATCCTCGTTGGCTATTTGGCAGGTGCCGGCGTTTTCATGTCCACCCCCCTGATAGTGCAACATCAGTTCGCCAATATTGGTGCGAGATCTACGGTTGATGATGGATTTGCCAACGGCAAAAACCGTGTTAAGTTGGTTCTTGCCTCGTAAGACATGGATCGAGATCGTGCAGTCCGGAAACAGTGCATAGATCAGGAAACGGTTGGTGGCATAGATGGTTTCTTCATGGCGCAGGTCCAGCACAACCAGGTTATCGTAGACCTTGCTGTAACGCAGGATTTGCTCGCGCGCCAGGGGAGCATGTTCTTGATAAACCGTGACACGTTCTTGCACATCAGGCAGCGCCAGAATTTCTTCAATGCTGTGATTACGACAGTAGCCAATCAAATCCATCATCAACTGGCAATTTGAAATGCGAAAAGTCTTGAAACGACCCAGTCCGGTGCGCGCATCGATCATGTAATTGAGTAATACCCAGCCTTGAGGTTCCAGAATCTCATGGATTGTGTAAGCCCCTGAATCAGCCCGGTCTACGGCCTCCAGCAATTCTTCACTGACTGCCGGAAAAGCCTCTTTGCCGCCGTAATATTCGTAAACCAGGCGTGATGCCGAGGGGGCGTTCGGATTGATAATGTGGTTGACCCGTTCGCCCTCGTTGCGCAGGGTTTCGGAGTAGTGGTGATCAAACACCATGCGCGCTTCGGCCACATAGGGCAGATTGGTGGTGATATCGCGATGGGTGATGGCAATTCGCCCATCCTGCATATCCTTGGGATGGACAAACAGAATGTCGTCAATCATGTGCAGTTCGCGCAGCAGAATGGCGCAAACCAGGCCATCGAAATCGCTGCGAGTGACCAACCGGTATTTTGGGGTGTCAGGCATCGATGTTCCTTTTACATGTTGAATCGGCGGGCGTTATTGGCTCTTGTATAAGTCCCGTCGCATCTCGCCAAACCGGATAATGACGAAGGCGATCAATGCGAACACAAAAAACACCAGTAACATCCAAGCTATGCCCTGCAAGGTTTCAATGATGGTGCGGTAAATTTCCAGTATCCAACGCTCGCCAGTCAGCGCCAGAACCCTGGCATCTTTATCTGCGCGGAGCGGAGTGATGTATTTCTCAAGTTCGTAGATGCGCACCCCGGCAGAAACACCTACCACCAAGATGGCGAATTTCAGGTATTTGAGCCAGGCATCGCTGATCTCATCGGCAATGATGCGCTTCAGGATACGGTCAGCGGGCCCAGAAAAAGCACGGACAACCAGCAGGGATACTGCGACGGCAATGAGCAAGGTGACGAGCAGTAGGGCCAGAAACATGCTTCCTCCGACTTGAAGTCTATCTGTATGACGACTGTTTGGACGGGTGAATCTTTGTTTTTACGGCTGAGCGGTGAGAGACAGTCACTTTAACCTGGCTTCTTGCGGAGTGCCTGACTGGCGGTCTCCGCAAGAAGCTTGGTTATTTTCTTTCTGGATATAGCTTATTTTGCGTCGCTTTGTTTGACCACTTTCAATGCAGTGGCCACTATGCCGGCCACATCCGCCGCATTTGCTGGCAGCAGCATGGTTGTGCCAACCTTGGCGATATTGGCAAAGGCATGGATATATTGTTCTGCCACCTTGAGGTTGACAGCCTCGATGCCACCCGGTTCTTTCACGGTTTGCCCCACCATATGGATAGCCTGTGCCGTCGCACCTGCGACCAGTTTGATGGCTTCCGCTTCGCCTTCTGCACGGTTGATAGCGGCTTGGCGTTGACCTTGTGACTGGTTGATCGCTGCCTGCATTTCACCTTCCGATTTCTGGATCGCGGCATTACGCTGACCTTCGGCCAGGTTGATCTGCTCCTGGCGTACGCCTTCGGACTGGGCGATGCGTGCACGCTTTTCCCGTTCGGCAGTAATCTGCGCCTGCATGGCATGCAGTATTTCTTTTGGTGGGGTCAAGTCCTTGATTTCGTAACGCAATACCTTTACGCCCCAGCTTTGCGCTGCTTCATCCAGCGCCGCTACGACGGCCCGGTTGATGTCATCGCGTTCTTCAAAGGTCTTGTCCATTTCCAGTTTGCCAATTACCGAGCGCAAGGTGGTTTGGGCAAGTTGCGAGATGGCCATCACGAAATTACTGGTGCCATAGGACGCCAGTTTAGGATCGGTGACCTGGAAGTACAAAATGCCATCTACTTGCAACTGGGTATTGTCGCGGGTGATACAGATCTGGCTGGGCACATCAAGTGGAATTTCTTTGAGGATATGCTGGTATGCCACCCGGTCAACAAAAGGGATCACAAAATTGAGGCCTGGCGGTAGAACTGCATGAAAACGCCCCAAGCGTTCGATAACCCAGGCATGTTGCTGCGGCACAATCTTGAAAGTTTTGGCCACGAAAATAATGGCAATAACGAGAAAGGCAATGGCAAATTCAAGCGACATCAGTTTTGCTCCGGTGGGTTTTGATGAAGTACGAGCGTGGAGCCACGTACGGCGGTAATAAAGTATTCGGCGTGCCCGCTTTCGGCACTTGTTGCGAGTTCAGCATCCCATTGGGTGCCACGATATTGCACACGTGCCTGGGTTTTCGTCTGCCACTCGATGATACGAACTCGTTGTCCAATATCGAGCGAGGTTTCAGCCGATTGCGGAATATTCTTGGTCTTCCAGCGGCGCAGCAAAATAGCGGCAATCACACTGACGACAGCCGCAACGCTGGTTTGTACCGGAATGGGTAAAGTGAGCCAGGCGGTAAGCGCACCACAAGCCAGGCCAATGGCCAGAGCCAGCAGATAAAACGTACCAGAAAGCATTTCAAGGCCGGCCAGAACAAGGGCAAGAATCAACCAGAGCGTTGCAGGTGAGATCGACATAAGGGCTGTTGAAGTGAAGAGACCTATCAAGTGTATAGCCAATGGCGCATTGCTGTGCAATTTCCAAACTGTTCTTTGGCGCGGCGGAGGTGGATTTTTATTCGTGAGAAGGGCAGGGTTTCAGGTTTTCAGTCTCTACGCGGATGGCAGAGGAAGGGGCGTTAATTACAAAAGGTAAGGATGAGCCTTGTCGCCAGGCTCAACCTTTACCTGTTTTATCCGGCAGGAGAATCAATCTTTTCTGAGCACTTCCAGAATACGGAGAATTTCCGGCAGGAGCTGTTTCTTGCGAGAGAGTACATCCGGTAGATCGAACATATTGTCATCCAGGCGACGGTAAGGCAGTTCTCTTTCGGCACTTGGCCACGGTGTACAAAGCAAGATGCTGTGTTCTTTGATGATGTCGGTGACCAGAAGCATGGCCCAGGACAGATTGCGATCTTTGCGGATGCTGCTAAGCGTGGACAGTATCTTGGTCTTGACCTCATCCATATCCGTCAGTGTATTGACTTCAACCTGGCCGACACCCACCGACAAGCCGCATTCGGCATATTCCTTGAAGTCGGCACTGACAATCTGGTGCGGATCGGCCGTTTTCAGGCTCGACATGCGTGACAACATCAGCGTGCCGTACTCCTGCAAGTCAACCCCAGCCAGTCGAGACAACTCTGTGGAGTACATGCGGTCTTCGGGTGTCGTAGTGGGTGAGCGCAGCAGCATGGTGTCTGACAGCAAGCCGGAAAGCATCAGCAAGGCCGTGAGCTTGTCGGGTTCGATACCCGCCATACGGTAATGGCTGTAAACAATCGAGCAGGTCGAACCGATGGGCTTGGAGTAGATGTAGATCGGCGTAGTGGTTTTTTCTGCGCCCATGCGGTGGTGATCAATGATCTCGCAGATTTCAGCGTCTTCGGCGCCCAGAATGGCTTGGGATAACTCGTTGTGATCCACCAGGATAAGCTTTTGCCGTGGTTTTTCGATGAAACTGGAGCGTGTCACCATGCCGACATACTGGTTGTCGCGCAGGACTGGCAGTCCACGGTATTCTGAATTGAGCAGTGTTTTCTTGGCGTCGTCGAAAAGTTCGTCATGCGTCAGGCTGAGCGGCGTGGCATCCATGATCTGCTTGACTGGAATGGACAACCGCAGCAAACGGATGGTTTCGGCGGTATCGCAATCTGATACATAAACCGAACCGGCAAAGTGGCTGAAATCGATATCCGGAATGTCATCGCCTTCAAAGCCGGTAAGGATGATCGCCGGCACTTTGTTGCTGACGGCAAAGCGGATCAGTTCCGGGCGGTATCCCACCACGATGATCGGTTTTGCATCCAGCGTTTTCAAACGTTTCTTGGAGTTTTCAAGACTCATGGCGCCGATCATGATCGGGGCGCTGAACTCTTCCAGTTCTCCACGCTTGAGGAATCGGCCGGGGAGCACTTTCTGGATATTATCGGCACGAAAGGTGTGTAAAGGGCGTGATTTCAGGCTGCCCTCGACAAAGTAGTGGGTCATCTCATGGATGCCGATAATGCCGGAAAAGGTTTCCTGGTTGTCGAAGACCGGCACCACTGAAATCGTGTGTTCTTCGAGATCTTCAAAGGCCATCAGGATCGGGTCGTTGCAATTCAGGCGCATGCCGTCGATTTCGGTAATGTCGATCACGCGGGGTTGAACGTCTTTCAGATAGGCCGGCGGTTCGGCGCCCGCATTGGAAAAGACAAATTTGGCCTGATTGCCCAGCGGACCGCAGACGGCCGCCCGATAGCGGCGTTGGGGATCGATGGCATTCTTGAAACGGGCGTAGCTCCAGGCTGCGCAGACCGAATCGGTATCGGGATTTTTGTGCCCGATGACAATAATTTCAGACATTCTCACTCCTCTATGGCTTGTCGTCTGCCGTATCAAAGCATGACCTTGGCCTTTGCCCGCCCAGGGGCAAATCGTTATAAATTTGCAGTGTCCGGGCAGTCGGGTTTTCCCCTTGTTATTGGACTGCCGGCACTTTGTTGCGCCGCGGTAGTATGCTGATCTGTGACTACATGGTCAACGCGCAGTTTTAACACTTTTTCGGCTGTATCCCGCATAAACATTGGCTCCGGCCTGACCGTACAACCAGATTGGGGCAAAAAAAAAGCGCACCCTCGGGTGCGCTCTTGGCAGGATTGGAAGAATGGTTACGGAACCAGTTTCTCGATGCCACCCATGTAGGGGCGCAATACCTCAGGAACGGTGACAGAACCATCGGCATTCTGGTAGTTCTCCAGCACCGCCACCAGAGTGCGACCGACAGCAAGGCCGGAACCGTTCAATGTATGTACCAGTTCGTTCTTGCCGGCTTCGTTTTTGAACCGGGTTTGCATACGACGAGCCTGGAAGCCTTCGCAGTTGGAGCAGCTGGAAATCTCGCGGTAGGTGTTCTGCGCGGGCAGCCACACTTCCAGGTCGTAGGTCTTGGCTGCGGAGAAACCCATATCGCCAGTACAGAGCGCTACGACGCGATAGGGCAGGCCGAGCTTTTGCAAGATGGCTTCGGCATGGCCGACCATTTCTTCCAGCGCGGCGTAGCTCTTTTCCGGATGGGCAATTTGCACCATTTCCACTTTGTCGAACTGGTGCTGGCGGATAAAGCCGCGCGTATCGCGGCCGTAGGAGCCAGCTTCAGAGCGGAAGCAAGGCGAGTGCGCAGTCATCTTGATTGGCAGTTCTTCCGCTTTCAGGATGGAATCGCGCACGGTATTGGTCAACGAAATTTCCGAAGTGGAAATCAGGTATTGGGTTTGATCGTTGCTGGTGCCGCGTTCGACGCGGAACATGTCGTCGGCAAATTTCGGCAGTTGACCTGTACCCAACAGCACATCGGCGTTGACGATGTAGGGGGTGTACATCTCTGTATAGCCATGCAGGCTGGTATGCGTATCGAGCATGAATTGGGCCAGTGCGCGATGCATGCGGGCGATCTGGTTGCGTAGCACCGTGAAGCGCGCACCAGAGAGCTTGGCACCGGTTTCGGCATCGAGGCCCAGCGGCGTGCCGACATCGACGTGATCTTTCACTTCGAAATCAAATGTCTTCGGTGTGCCCCATTTGCGCACTTCCACATTGGCGCTTTCATCCTTGCCGACCGGTACCGATTCGTTTGGCAGGTTGGGGATGGTCAGCAGCAGGCTATTGAGCTTGACCTGTACCAGTTCGAATGCGGCTTCTGCAGCCTTGAGTTCGTCTCCCAGAGTGGCGACTTCCGCCATAATCGGCGCCACATCCCCGCCTTTGGCCTTGGCTTGGCCAATACGCTTGGAAGTGGCATTGCGCGTGGCTTGCAATTCCTGCATGCGCGTTTGCAGCGCCTTGCGTTCATTTTCCATGGCGGAAAAAGCGGCGATGTCCAAAGTGAAATTGCGGCTGGCAAGGCGGGTGGCGACGGCGTCGAGGTCGTTACGGAGCAGTTGGATGTCGATCATGGTGGTTGTGCGGCAATGTGGTTTGTTGATGGACGGATTCTACACCAAGCCCGGCAATGCTGGGCTTGGGAGGCACCCGGTCCTGCCGGTTCTTTTCCAGATTTGTGCACGCTGCCATGCAAAACGGGTGGTAGCGGTGCCATGTGAGTTGCGTGTGAAACTATTTGCTTGTAGACGAAAGTCATTCGAGCAACAATCTGCCCCGAATTTTTGGAGAACTGTTGCAATGAAAAAGATACTGATTGTTTCCCTGCTGGCTAGCTTTTTGGCTGGCTGTGTCACCGACGAGTTCGGTAATTCCCGCCCGATGACCAATACTGAAAAAGGCGCCATCTTCGGCGTGTTGGGTGGTGCGGCCGCCGGTGCTGCGATCGACCACAATAAGCGTGGCCGCGGTGCGCTGATTGGTGCGATCGGCGGAGGGCTGGTTGGTGGTGGCGTGGGCGCTTACATGGATAGCCAGGCCAAGGATCTGCAGAAGCAATTGGCTTCGGAAGTATCCAGTGGCGCAATTACCATCGATCAACTGGGTGACCATTCAATCAAGGTGGTGATGACCGCAGCGACATCCTTTGACAGCAACTCCACCGTGGTGAAGTCGGGATTTCATCCCACGCTCAACAAGATTTCCAGCATCGTGAACAAGTATGGCAAGACCACAATTAGCATTGAAGGACATACCGATAGCCAGGGCTCGGATCAAGCGAATCAGTTATTGTCTGAAAAACGCGCTTTGGCGGTTGAGAGCTACTTGGAATCAAACAAGGTGGCACCCCAGCGTTTGACTGCAGTAGGTCGTGGCGAAAAGATGCCTGTGGCAGACAATGGTAGCGAGGCCGGTCGGGCTCGCAACCGTCGCGTTGAGCTTTTGCTTGAACCGGTCGTCGCGCAGTAAGTGTTTGCATTTGATGATTGATGAAGGCTGGAAAACGGTTGCTGGATGCTAAAAACGACCTGAAAAGGCAGTTTCAGCAGGCTACTGAAAAAATCAAAGCCCTGGCAATATGCTGGGGCTTTTTGATTTTTATAAGGCTTTATAAGGCTTGCTCAAGCCTGTTCCCATCGTCCAATACGAACTAAATTGAAATAAACCTCCGTGTTCAAAAAATATGCAGGGCCATCAAAAGGCTAAAACCATCTATTCTTCATGGGTATTGTAAGTATTGGCATGGGATATGCTTTACATTTAATTGAAAAATAAGACTTTCAATCAGAAGATGGCACCGTAATTTTTGGAATAAGCTGTTTTGAGGCGGCTATGCATGCGAATGCATCCTCTTGGCCTATTTGAATGAAGAGAATTAGCATTTTTCGATGTTCGGTTTGTTTTGACTTGAGGTATTGCATGGTGCTAAGGACGATGGATGCTCCAATTTGATCAAAGTTGTTCGCTATTTGCCCCAATACGAAGCATGATGAGGCGTTGGTCGCGTGAAAACTTCCATACTGATTTTCCAGTGCGCTCATGAGACGTAACATTGCCAGAGTGCGTTTTGAGAGCGGCTGCTGAAGTTTGGTTGCCAGAGGGGATATTGATCAAGCTTAGGCGTTGAGAAAGAAGTGAATTTAGTTGGCCTTGTAATATGCTGTGTCCGGCTTTTGTTGTAGCTTACCCAATGTTAATTCTAAAAAAATTTCGGATTTTCGTGGTCATGCGGGTGGATTGGATAAATATAAAACAATAAATTATTGTCAGCCAATCTTAAAGCAAAATTATTCAAATAAAGGAGTTGAAAAATGTGGAATAATTATTTGAATATCCCTGTAATGAGTTGGCTGGGTCAATTTACCGCAGTCTCTGCACCATTAAATCAAATAGTCCATTATATGGCTGGATCGCATTTGCTTAAAGGACTCCCGATGATGGGGATGCTCTGGTTCTATTGGCTAAAAGAAAACAAAGACACAACTAATACCCGGCGGATTATCATAGCAACGCTAATCGGCACCCTGTTTGCTGTACTCATTGCCAGAGCCACAAATACCTTTGGCCCCTATCAGCCTCGTCCATTTTCAAATCCGGAACTCCTGTATCATTTTTATGCGGGATTACCCCCGCGCGAGACTCAGGCGCTATACCTCTGGAGCTCTTTCCCAAGCGATCATGCAGCCTTGTTTTATAGTCTTGCTACGGGTATTTTCCTCATTTCAAGATCGGTTGGCTCTTTTCTCTTTGTGTATGTCACGATATTTATCGCATTGCCTAGGATTTATCTTGGCCTACATTACCCGACGGATATTCTGGCTGGCGGTATTCTGGCCGTTGCATGCGTAGGGTTATGCACACGAAAATTCATAACAAATATATATGATGTTCAATACACAACGCTACTAAATAAATATCCCGCTGCTTTTCAAGCCATTCTATTTATGGCGAGTGCGGAAATAAGCATGTTGTTCATTGATCTCCGGTCACTCGTTCACGGGATAGTGAAATATTTTCCTTACCATTGAGTGAAATATCATGCACATATAACCGGGTGCATGAGTCATGATTTATCAGGAGCGATTGGCCAAGTTTGTTGGTTATTCGCTCCATTTGTTTTTAAAGATAATTTAATTTTCCCGTAAAATTTTAATGCATGCATTTATGATTCGTGTATTTTCCTGCTATTTTAAGCGTCGGTATGCAATAGACTTTGTCTGCCATGGTTAAAATTCTGTCCATGGTTTCACTTTTGCTTCACCAGGAGATCGGATTTTGGCAAGGAATCGGCGAAATGCGCCACGTAGCAAGGCAACTCAAGGATTAAAAGTTTTCCCTACTGCCGCCAAGGCCGGATTGGCGCCGGGAACATTGCAGTATGTGGGAATGCACGAGGCAGAAGACTCTTTTGCCACATTGATCGAGTATGGACCCATGCCGGGTGATTATCAGGAGACCCGCTTTTGTGATCCCGAGCAAGGTCGCCAATATCAGCCGCACTTTGAAACACTTTGGCTGAATCTGCACGGTCTAGGCAATCTGGACTTGTTCACCGTGGTGGGTGAGCGGTTCAAGCTACACCCGCTGGTAATGGAAGATATCCTCAATACGGAGCATCGCCCCAAGATTGATGCTTATCCCGGTTATATTTTCATTACAACCCGGCTTATTTTTTGGACTGAAGATGGTTCGTTGGGAAGCGAACAGGTGAGCCTGATTCTTGGAGAGCGCTTTGTCCTGACCTTTCAGGAGAAGCCTACTGGTACCTTTAGCGCCATTCGCGAGGCTTTGAAAAAGAGTGAATCGCAGGTACGCAAGCTGGGTGGCGATTATCTGGTGTACTTGCTACTCGACAAATTGGTTGACCGCTATTACACGGTGTTAGAGCAAATCGGCGAGCAAGTGGAAAAGCTGGAAGATGAAATTGTTACCGCGCCATCGGCGGGCCATTTTCTGCAGGTACAAGAATCCCGGCGTATGTTGCAGTACCTCAAGCGCGGTTTGTGGCCTTTGCGTGAAGTGGTCAATACGTTGCTGCGCAATGAATCCAAATTGTTTGATGAGGAAACGCTATTGTATCTGCGGGATGTCTACGATCATCTTTTGCAACTGATCGAAAGTACCGAATCATTGCGCGAAATTGTGATCTCGGCGCAAGAAACCTGCCTGTCTCTGCAGTCGCAACACCTGAATATCCAGATGCGCCGTCTGACAGCACTGACCGCCGTGTTTATGCCGCTGTCACTGATCGCTGGTATCTACGGAATGAATTTCGAATTCATGCCTGAGCTGCACTGGCATATGGGCTATTTCGCCGTGCTTGGTGGCATGGGATTGATTGGTTTGCTACATGGTTGGGTTTTTTGGCGTAGAAAGTGGTTATGACGGTTTTCAGGGATTGATGCTTTTGAAGATCAGGCAGAAACAGAAAAGCCCGCAGCGGCGGGCTTGGAGAATTGGTGCAAGGCTATCGGACTCAGCCTTGCCAAAGTCATCCCGCAAGAGGATGGGCGGACTATAGCGGGCTGATGTTACGGCGGTATGACAGTCGTGACGATGTCGTTAATGCTGTATCCATTCTGTGGCTGCATAAATGAGCAACCCGACCAACCCGCCAACCAGCGTGCCGTTCAGGCGGATATATTGCAAATCGGTACCCAGATTGAGCTCCAGCCGGTCGGCCATATAGCGGTCATCCCACGCCTTTACTTGCTCTGCAATGAACTGGCCGATTTGTTCGCGATGCTCTTCGATCAATGGCGGAACGGCTTGTTCAACCTGTTCGTTGATCCATGCCTGCATGTTCGGATCAGCCTGAAGTTTGGCGCCGAGGGTGGCCACACCAGCGACGATCTGCGCCCGGATCGTGGAATCAGTACGGTGGATATCGTTGTGCAACCAGCCAAGGAATTGTTGCCAAAGCGTATGCACATAGCTGGCGACGGCTGGATGCGCCAGTAGCTCATGCTTCAATTGCTCACCCTTCTGGTGAAACGCAGGGTCATTTTTCAATTTATCGACGAAGCCGACCATGTAGCGATCAAAACGCTGTCGCATGGCGTGGTCTGGGTCGGCATAAATATCCTGCAATTCTTTCTGGATGCCATGCACCAGTTTTTCGGCGGCAAAACGGCCGGCGGCCTTATCCAGATGCACATAACGCAAGATATCGAACTCGCCGGCGATCAAAGTGGCGAGTTTCTCTTGTATTTCGGGACGATCGAGTTGCCGGTCGAATTCTTGCAAGACTTCGTTCAACAGGAAATGATGGCGCCCATCCTGGGTGAGAATTTCAAGCAAGCTACCACCGATCTTGGATATTTCTACGCGTTGCAGTTGAGCAACCAATGTGCTTTGCAGGAAGGCGAAAACACGCCGGTCATCTAGCGTATTCACGCCGTAAGATAGCGCACGGACGGCTAGATTGCCCAGATATCTTTGGGTTTGCGCTTTGTTTAGCCAGACGACCAGCCGCGAAGCTGGATTGAATTCGTTGAGTTTCCCCCGGATTCGCTCAATGGAAAGAAAATGCCCCTGAATAAAGCTGCCCAGATTATCGGCAATGCGCCCTTTGTTTTTGGGAATGATGGCGGTATGGGGAATGGGCAGTCCCAAAGGATGGCGAAACAAGGCCACCACAGCAAACCAATCGGCTAAAGCCCCGACCATGGCCGCTTCGGCGAATGCAGCCAGATAGGGAAGGGCGGGGTGGCGGGCAGACAGTGCGGTGCTGATCAAGTAGATAACTGCGGCCAGCAGCAACATGCCCAGTGAGGCCAGTTTCATGCGTTTCAAACGCAAACGCTTGCAGAGCGTTTCGAGGTCGTCTGGTGCCCATTCCGGGGCATTGGAGGTGGTCATTTGGGTGGCTCCCGCCTACATGCTCAATTTACAGCGTAACGATTGGTGGTGAATGTGTACAGTCGCAGTAGTCAAAATGGCAGTGAAATGCAGTGCTACCTTCTTGTCATATCAACGCTTGGGCAATCCTTTTCAAGCAATCCATGTTGTTGCCGTGCGGCGAAGGCCGGCTGCTAAACTGTCAAAGTATTGGCCTTTCTTTCGGTGCACAATGTTGAAATGCAACGGCAGGAAATGCCTAACTCGAATGTCAGGAGATTTTCCATTCATGAAAAAAACCGTCTTCCTCTCTATGGTGGGCCTGTTCTTTTTTGTAACCCATCATGCGTATGCCGAAACCATTGGTTGCGTGACAACGGCTTGGAAACTTATCGGAGCGAATCACCGGGTCTGCGTTGAAGCGTTTGCTGACAAGAAGATTCCGGGCGTCACTTGTCATGTCAGTCAGGCTCGAACTGGAGGAATATCCGGTTCGTTGGGGTTGGCGCAAGATCCTTCCCAGTTTTCACTGGCTTGCCGACAAACCGGCCCGATCACGTTGCCAGCCAAGATGCCGAAGGAAGAGGTTGTTTTTTCGGAAGATACCTCGGTCTTGTTCAAGGAGACCAGAGTTACCCGACTTTGGGATGAGGCCAATAAAACGCTGGTTTATCTCGCTATCAGCCGCAAGCTCATTGATGGTGCGCCCGCCAATAGTATTTCCACTGTGCCGGTCATGCCTTGGGCCGGGCGATAAGTTTGGATGGCGCTTGGGTTATCTCGGAGATGTGTGTGGTCGCCATGCCAGGCCAATCAGTGCAATGACGCAAAAAATAGCGCCGGCCTGGAACGTGAATGCAGCGCCGAGCTGATCCCACAAAACGCCTGCCAGGACACTGGCTGCGAGCATGGCGATGCCGCTTACCAGGTTGAAGAATCCGTAGGCCGTGCCGCGTAAATCTGCAGGTGCGGTATGGGCAACCATCGTAGCCAGCAGGCTTTGTGTCATGCCCATGTGAATGCCCCAGAGTGAAACGCCGGCCAGTACCACGCTCCAATGCATACTGCTTGCCAGAACCATATCGGCTGCGATCAGCACCACCAGCCCACACGCCAGCAGCTTGGCGTGACTCATGCGGTCGGCGAGTTTGCCAAATGGATAGGCTGATACGGCGTAGACGATATTCATCACCACCATGACCAAAGGCACCAGCGCGAGCGAAATGCCGCTTTGCTGGGCACGCAGTACCAGAAATGCTTCGCTGAAACGGGCCAGAGTAAATATCGCACCGATTCCGACTACCCACCAGTATGCTTTTCCCAAGCGCAGCAAGTTTTCTCGGCGGATAGGATTGGTTCGCTTGCTGCCTTCGTGGTGCACGGGTTCACGCACACCCAGCCAAAGAAGCCCGGCAGCCATGAGTCCAGGTAGCCAGGCAAACCAGAATATTGCGCGGAAATTATTGGACCACAGCAGCATCAAGCCTACACCGATCAGGGGGCCGAGAAACGCCCCGACGGTATCGAGCGATTGGCGCAAACCAAATGCCGCACCCCGGATCGAAACTGGCGTGATATCCGCTACCAGTGCATCCCGTGGTGCACCGCGAATTCCCTTTCCAATACGGTCCAGCAAGCGGGCGGTGAGCACAATGCCAATGGACGGGGCCATTGCAAACATGGGTTTGGAGAAAGCACCGAGCGTATAGCCAAAAAGTGCGAGCCCTTTTCGTTTGCCGAGATAATCGCTCAATACCCCGGAAAATATCTTCACAATCAAGGCGGTCGATTCTGCCATGCCTTCAATGACGCCAACGGTGAGCGCACTGGCCCCAAGTGTTGTCACCATGAACAGGGGGAGCAGGCTGTGAATCATTTCTGATGAAATATCCATCAGCATACTGACGAAACCAAGGGCCCATACCGCAGGAGGAATTTGGCGCAAGATTGAACCGAAGTTGTTTGTTGTCATATTCAGCTTTTCGCTATGGGGGAGGCATGGCCGTATTTCAGGATAGACGGGCTCGATCCATATGGCGACTGTGGCATGGATTGCGTTGGGAAAAGCACGCGCAGGATAAGGACCATCCACAGATTGTGTGGATAACTCTTAGGGTAAGTATGGCAAGTTTATGATTGGGAAGTGTTTTCCTGCATGGCTCCCAATTTGGGCAATAACCACCCGATCTTTCATCGTTTGCTCTACTAAGCTAAATAATCAGGATCGCGCAAAATGCAAAAGGTTGCCCGGTGTTATCCCAAAACTTGCCACGACAACAGCTTGCTATCGATGTGCTTTTGGAAAAATACGCCAAAGGTGATGAGGCGTGTGCTGAAGATATTTATGCGCGTGTTGCCAAGGCGCTGGCAAAAAATGAAAAAATGAACCGTGCCGTGCACGAAAAAACTTTCTTGAATGCTTTCAGGCAAGGTTTTATCGGCGGTGGACGCATCATGTCGGCGGCGGGGACGAGCCTGCAGGCCACGCTGATCAATTGCTTTGTGCAACCTGTAGGTGATTCAATTTCAGGTTCAGAAAACGGCAAGACAGGCATCTATGCAGCCTTGCTGGAATCTGCAGAAACGCTGCGCCGTGGTGGCGGAGTGGGCTACAATTTTTCGGCTATTCGCCCCAAGGGCGCCCAGGTGAAAGGTACCGGTAGTCGTGCTTCCGGCCCGGTTTCCTATATGCAGGTGTTTGATCAATCGTGCAAAACGATTGAATCGGCGGGTGCACGGCGTGGAGCACAGATCGGCGTACTGAATATTGATCACCCGGATATTCTGGCGTTTATTCATGCCAAGGATCATGGCGGCCTGAAAACCTTCAATTTGTCAGTGGGCGTATCTGACTGCTTTATGCGTGCAGTGGAGCAAGACGAAAATTGGGATCTGGTTCACCGCGGTGAGCCCGATCTGGAGGAACATCCTGTCGCCTATCGGCGCGAAGATGGTTTGTGGGTGTACGGCACGATCAAGGCAAGGACGATTTGGGATGCCATCATGCAAGCGGCCTATGATCACGCAGAGCCTGGCATCCTGTTTATCGACCGAATCAATGCCGACAATAACCTTGCCTATTGTGAAATCATCGAGGCGACCAATCCCTGCGGTGAGCAGCCGCTCCCTGACTATGCCAGTTGTTGCCTTGGGTCGGTCAATCTGACGGCCTTCATTCATAACCCTTTTTCAGTCAATGCATCTTTGGATTGGCGAGTTCTGGATGCGGTAGTCAAGCAAGCTGTTCGCATGTTGGACAATGTACTGGATCTGAGTGTCTGGCCGTTGCCGCAGCAAAAAAACCAAGCCTTGCAAAAACGCCGTATCGGCTTGGGTTTTACGGGGTTGGGCGATGCGTTGATCATGCTTGGCATCCGCTACGACTCCACTGCCGGTTGTACAACGGCAGCACAGATTGCTGAGTTCATGCGCAATTCTGCTTACCGGGCAAGCATTGCGCTGGCGCAGGAGAAAGGGCCATTTCCTTTGTTTGTTGCTGAAGACTATTTGGCTGAGCCAAGTTTTGCTAGTCGGCTGCCTGATGACATCAAACAGGAAATTCGCCAGTCCGGTATACGCAATTCTCACCTGTTATCCATTGCACCAACTGGTACGATCAGCCTGGCATTTGCTGATAATGTTTCGAGTGGCATAGAACCGGTATTCAGATGGCGTTATCGACGGATGAAGATGATGTCGAATGGTTCGTACGCGCCATTTCCTATTGAGGATTACGCTTTTCGTCTGGCTAAAGAGATGAGAGTGGTCGATGAGGTTATGGATGCCCAAGGCAAACTCATCAAACAGAAAATGCCTGCAAGTTTTGTGTCGGCACTGGAAATGAGTGTGCAAGATCACGTGTTGATGGCCGCAGCCGTCCAACCTTTTATTGATGCAGCTATTTCCAAAACCACCAATATTCCACTGAATTACCCCTACGAAGAGTTTGTTGGGGTGTACTTGCAGGCCTGGCGACTAGGTTTGAAAGGTCTAACGACATATCGACCCAATAATGTGGTGGGTGAAGTGCTTGGAATGGATTGACCGATTTGACTCAGAACCCTTTTAATTGGGACATGATTGCCCAAGCTTCGGCAGCGCTAGGCGTCAAACATGAGAGATGTTCGTAGCGAAAAAACGTAAGGATTCTATGATGACCTAAGAAGGTATTACGGTTTTATATCTACCGTCGCCTGAAGGGGGAATGTCATGAAGCTCCAGTTTTCACCGGTGAATCCATTTCGTCTGGCCGTCGAGGAGGAAAATCAGGAAACGCCCCCGCTGCCACTTTATCGTCGCTATGAAAGCCAGGGGGCAGTACGCCAGATTTCGTTCTATTTATCCGGCGAAATTGGCGCGCCTATTCAATACACCGATCTGCTGTATACCCTGCGCACGGCCAGCAAGACAGACATGATCCTGCTTCACCTCAATACCCCAGGTGGCAATTTTGATACTGGACTGCAAATCATCAACAATATAGGCGCCAGTGAAGCGCGGGTGATTACGATTCTCGAAGCTCGCGCTTATTCCATGGGAGCCTTGATATTCCTGGCTGGGGACGAGTTGATTGTCCACGATACCTGTCAACTGATGTTTCATAACTATTCTTCGGCGCTGATTGGTAAAGGCAACGAACAACAGGCGCAGGTTTTAGCGATCAGTAAGTGGTTTGAGAAAGTCATGCGTCACGTGTGCAAGCCCTTTTTGGTAGATGAAGAAGTGGAGCGTATCTTGCGCGGGGAGGATATCTGGATGGATTCTGACGAAATTCGTCGAAGACTCGCTCACCTGCAAAAAGGTGAGCCATCTGTACTGCAGCACAAACAAAAAGCGAAAAAACAGTCCTTAGTGGTGAATAAAACACAGATATGACATCGGTTGACGATGCGGATGATCTGGCAGTTTCGATGGCTAGTATGATTGAGCGGAATATGGATATTTTTGAGTCACGGCTGTGCGAAACAGCTATAACGGCAAAAACCAGGCTGGAAATGCAATCCACCGGCATTGACTCCACTATTGCAAAGGTACGTTTTAACCACTGAGAGGAAAATCATGGCTACATCTACTCCTGCCGCACCGAAAAAAGTGACCCGTAAAGCGCCTGCTTCCAAACCTGTTAAAAAGGAAGAAGTTGCAGCAACAATCGAGCCCACCGAACCGGCCAAAAAAAGGACGAAAAAAACCGTCAAACCCAACCTGATTACCTCCGAGGAACGACACCATCTTGTTGAAGTGGCTGCCTATTACCTGGCTGAGCGGCGAGGCTTTGGCAGTGGTTCTCTTCATGACGACTGGCTACAGGCTGAACAGCAAATCGATCAGATGATTGCTTCGGGTAAATTCAAGGTTTGAAAGCGATTGGCATTCATGTGGCGAGCGGGATGCCGGTGTTCCGGCATCCCGTTATTCGTTAGAAGGGCTGATTGTTTTGTTGCTTGAACGTTAGAATTGAAATAGTGTCAATCCAACGCCCGCCGTGGTTTGTCGGTGATTGTAGTCCAGCAGTGTCTCACCATAACCGGTAAAGAGCTGTACGTACCAGCGCAGTCCTTCCGGTTTTGCGCTGTCAATTGGATGAGTCCAATCCAACTGGAGCGATCCTCTGCCCCAGGAATTCAGGCCTGTCTTCCAAGTGACCGATGCGGTGGATCGTCCAGGCAACCAAGAAGCCTTGACCTCCGTGTTGCCGATGTAATGAACTAAATCCGGGTTGTCATCCTGACCAGACTCTACATTCAGACGGCGATTCGCCTTCACTTCCAGTCCAAACTCCCCACGATCAAAAGCAACACCTGCATAGACACGGTTCCAGCTACGCGATAGTGGATCACTTTGTCCATTCGATTGGTGCGCCAACCCTAGTTGGGCCATGCGCCAATGCCAGCCACCTGGCAACGTGCCCAATTGCTTGGATACAGGAATGACATAGATAGCTTCTGGTTGATAGTCGGTGCTACGAAACGGGGCAGAGTCTTGGCTGTTCCAGACTTGCCAAAGCGATTGCTGGGTGTAGGCGAACCATAAGTCTGCGTTTGGCAATAAAAAGTTTTCAACGACCTTGGTTCGCAAGGAAATCTGTAGTTTCGCCTCAATGGGCCGGTAATGGTTACCGCGCGAATCAGGAGGTTGTGTCGGGCTGCTGGGAGAGTGGTTGATGCTGGAAGTGTAGTGCACCGGTAGTACAAAGTTTGGCAGATGCGTGCGCACGATAAAGGTTCCACGCTTGTCTGCAGGTGTGAGTTCCCAGAATTTCGTCAATGCGCTTGATTCTGTATCCGGCTGTGGTTCTGCGGTTGGTGGGGGGGCAGAAACGCTTAGGAGCGAGGGCGTTTCTGATGCGATGGGTGCGGCAGACAAGCTTTCTGCGGGTGCTTTCCCGTGCTCTCGAAACAACTGGTCGTAGCAAGCAAGTCGATGTTCATTGTCGATCTCATGTGCACATTCGGTCACTGTTTGTGCGCTGACGTAGGGGGCTGCCAGAGCCATGAGTGCGGCGATGATACGGTGATCCCAAGACAAAAAGATCGATCTCACTTTGACCGGGTAACGTTGCGCACTCTGTAATTTAGCGCTCGATGGCAAGGGTGCGTTAATCATGGCGATGAATTCCTTGGTGGCGATGTGACATTGACCGAATGCCTGTGAAATCTTGCTCTTAGATTGCATTGCCAGCTTTTTAATACCCGCAGGGTGCGACGTTCTTGTTGTTGTGGTCAAGGGAATATTCGAAAAGGAATCCCAATCAGACTGTGGTCTTTTCGTGAAATGAGCGCCTGAGCGTCTTTGAAGCTGCTGATGCCTGCTTTCAAACGAAATTTAGATATTGAGCACAAAAACTTGAGCTGTGTGCGGCACCGTACCGATCTTGCTTGAGATACCACTTATAACATCACTCACCAAAGGAAATAGCTAATTTGATTAATTGTTTTAAAGGAGAGAACTCATGACAAGAAATACACAAAAATGGTTGGCAATCGTGTGCTCTGCAACAGTCGTGTTGGCTGCAGGTTGCAGCAATCTTAAATCACCGGCGACCGCCGATGTCGCGGTATCCAAAGCGGCCATTGAAAATGCCGCTGCAGCAGATGGAATGGAGTTCGCGCCTGTCGAAATGAATTCAGCGCGCGAAAAAATGGCTAAAGCTAACAAAGCGATGGCCGACAAGGATTACAAGTTGGCGGGTAATTGGGCAAATCAAGCCGAGGTAGATGCCAAGTTGGCGCAAGGGAAAGCGAATACGGCCAAAGCAAAAATCGCGTCAGATGCATTGCAGGAAGATATTCGGGTCTTGCGTGAAGAGCTTGATCGCGCCAACAAATAAGCAGCATCCCCTCAGTTATACCTGCTGCATCCCGCTGTACATAGGCCGGGCGATGCAGTCATTTCAAAGAGATCATGATGAAAAAAACTCAATTTACCCCCGTACTGTTGGCCATGGCCGTTCTCGTCGCGGCATGCAGTTCAGCGCCGACAACCACAAGCACGTTGGAACAAACGCGAGGTGATTATTTGGTCGCGCAAAATAACCCCCAAATCGCGAGCTACGCGCAGCTTGAGATGAAACAGGCGACCGATGCACTGAACGCAGCTAATACTGCTGCCAGCAAAAATGATAGTGCCGATAAAATTAACGGACTGGCCTATATCGCCAAGCAAAAAATCGCACTGGCACAAGAAGTGGCGAGCAAGAAATCGTCCGAAGTGGATATTGCCAGCGCCAATACAGAGCGAGATCGAATTCGGTTGCAGCAACGTACCGGAGAAGCGGATCGGGCCAAAATGGATGCAGAGCAATCCAAGCTACTGGCACAGGCTGCTTTCGATGATGCTGCCAAAGCGCAAAACAGGACAAAAGAAGCTCAACAGCATTCAGCCATGCTGGAAGCACAATTGGCTGATCTCTCTGCAAAAAAGACCGCACGCGGGATGATCATCACCCTCGGCGATGTGTTATTTGGCACGGATCAGGCAATATTGAATCCAGAGGGGATGCGTTCAGCGCAAAAACTGGCTGATATCTTGCAACAAAATCCACAACTGACGGTGCAGGCAGAGGGTTTTACCGATAGTACCGGGACTTCTTCGTATAACCAGGAGCTCTCGGTACGCCGTGCCGCGGCAGTGCGAAATGCTTTGCAGGGAATGGGTATTGCCCAAAATCGTGTGGCTATCCGTGGTTTTGGTGAGACTTTCCCTGTCGCAACCAATGATACAAACCAAAACCGTCAATTGAATCGACGCGTTGAAATGGTTCTTTCTGATGACAATGGCAAAATCCAACAGCGTTAATTTTAGCCACGACCGTTTTGATTCGTTGGCAGACAAGACAAATCATGTGAACCGTTTGGTTCTACTTGAACCTGCGGATCACATACTCACTCTCTCTTCTTGAGGAATACATCATGCTCGAATCGAATCTGAAAATTGTGAATAACGATATGCAAACGTTGGTTAAGGATGCGCAAGCACTGTTTCAAGCCGCCTCTGCACTGACTGGCGAAAAAGCCGATGAAGCGCGTAACCGCGGGATGCAACTGCTCGACACGGCGATCATCAAAGCGCATGAAGTACAAGCTAAAGCTATTGTGGCGGGAAAAGAAATGGCAACTTCGGCTGATGGCTATGTAAAAGAAAATCCGTGGGGTGTTATAGCAACGACCACCTGCGTGGCGCTCTTGGCCGGTTTTTTTCTAGGTCGTAAATAGGGAGAACATACTCTACCCATTCGTATTGCATATTGAATGGGTAGATTCAGGGATTTTAGTTGAGCATCCTCGCTGTCGCGAAGGTGCTCATTTCTATTTGAGTTCAGACAGGCGATCAGATACCGCGCAGCAATTCATTGATACCAACCTTGCCGCGGGTTTTGGCATCGACTTTCTTCACGATCACTGCGCAGTACAAGCTGTATTTGCCATCGGCAGAAGGCAAATTGCCTGAAACCACAACTGAGCCGGCTGGAATACGGCCGTAGGTAACTTCGCCAGTTTCGCGATCGTAGATTTTGGTCGACTGACCGATGTAGACCCCCATCGAGATGACGGCACCTTCTTCGACAATCACACCTTCTACAACTTCGGAACGCGCGCCAATAAAGCAGTTGTCTTCGATAATGGTTGGCCCAGCTTGCAATGGTTCCAATACACCGCCAATACCGACACCGCCCGAAAGATGCACATTCTTGCCAATTTGTGCGCAGGAGCCCACTGTTGCCCAGGTGTCCACCATGGTGCCTTCATCAACATACGCGCCAATGTTCACGTAAGAGGGCATCAGCACGGCATTCTTGGCGATGAACGATCCTTTGCGGGCAATGGCATTGGGTACGATGCGGAAACCACCGGCACGAAAATCAGCTTCGGTGTAGTTAGAAAACTTGCTTGGCACTTTGTCGAAATATTGCGTGCATCCGCCAGCCATGACTTCGTTTTCGTTGATACGGAAAGACAACAGAACCGCTTTTTTAAGCCATTGGTGGGTGACCCAAGTGCCGTCGATTTTGGCAGCAACGCGCAGCTTGCCTTGGTCCAGGCAGTCAATCACATCGTTGACGGCGTCGCGCACTTCGGCAGAGACATTGCCGGGATTGATGTCGGCACGGTTTTCGAAGGCTGTTTCAATAACGGTTTGCAGGTTGCTCATGGTTCTATTCCAGAGTGTGTTGATTGGGGTATTAACAGGATTTCATCAGTAATCGGTTGGTAAAGCGCACGATGCGTTCTGCAGCTTCTTCACATTCAGCCAGCGGGGCAACCAGTGCAATGCGGATGTGGTGCGCGCCAGGATTCACGCCATGGGCTTCACGCGCCAGGAATGAGCCGGGCAGGACAGTCACATGTTCATCCTGATACAGGCGTTTGGCGAATTCAGTGTCGGCAATCGGCGTTTCAGCCCACAAATAAAAGGCGGCATCCGGCATCTGCACGTTCAGCGCAGTTTGCAGTTTAGGCGTTACTACCCTGAATTTGGCAACATATTGACGACGATTCTCCACAACGTGGGCTTCATCGGCCCAGGCCGCCGCACTGGCCGCTTGGATTGTCGGGCTCATCGCGCAGCCATGATAGGTACGATAGAGCAGGAATTGCTTGAGGATTTGTGCATCGCCTGCAACAAAACCAGAGCGCATTCCGGGCACGTTACTTCGTTTGGATAACGACGAGAACATCACCAGCCGTGTGAAGTCGCGACCGAGTTTCACCGCAGCTTCCAGACCACCCAGTGGTTTTTCTTCACCAAAATAAATTTCCGAATAGCACTCGTCGCTGGCGATCACAAAGCCATGACGATCGGACAAGGCAAAAAGCTTTTTCCAGTCATCCAGAGATGCAACGGCGCCTGTCGGATTGCCTGGAGAGCACACAAACACCAACTGAGTACGTGCCCATACTGCATCAGGTACGCTGTCCCAGTCCGGTTGGAAATGCTTGTCGCAAGTGCAGTTCACATAATAAGGCTCGGCGCCGGCCAATAGCGCGGCGCCTTCGTAGATCTGGTAGAACGGATTGGGCGAAATCACCACGGGCATTTCTGCGCCGGTTGGATCGATCACCGCTTGGGCAAAGGCAAAAAGCGCTTCGCGACTACCGTCGACCGGGATGATTTCCGTGGCCGGATTGGGTGCGGCTATGCCATAGCGGCGCGCAATCCACTGACTGATGCTGGAGCGCAGCACCTCGGAACCCAAGGTGGCAGGATAGCTTTCCAATCCGGCGAAATTGGCGATAAGCGCATCTTTTATCAGTTGCGGCGTCGGATGTTTGGGTTCGCCGATAGATAGGTTGATGGCTTTCAGCGCCGGGTTGGGCGCTACGCCTGCAAATAGCTGGCGCAGTTTCTCGAACGGGTAGGGGTGCAGCAGGGAAAGTCGCGGCGACATGGCGGGCGGCTCGATCAGCATCAGGGAAAGCCGCAAGTATACCGCAACAGGCTGGAAAACCAGCAATGGCATACGCAGCAATGATCTTCATGCCCGTTGTTTGGCCAATCAAGGATTGAAAATGTATTCAACGTGCGTGTGTTGAGATAGGTGTCTGTAGAACACGGACCAGTGCAGGACCGGTTGATGATTAGCAGGAGAAAACCCGGTTCTCTCAACGTATTTGCGTTGGAACCGCAATTGGCCAGACCAATTATTTTTCTCTATGGTTTTTCAGTAACACCAGTGCTGCGCCACTCCCGCCATCAACAGGGCGTGCCTGACAGAAAGCAAGCACGTCGTCACGCTGAGCCAACCAGTTTTTTAATTTGAGTTTAAGCACGGGTTCCCGATTCACTGAACTGAGTCCTTTGCCGTGAATGATGCGAACGCAGCGCAGATGGTTGCGATGACAATGATGCAAAAATTCGGCCACGGCCAGCCGCGCTGATTCTGAAGTGAGGCCGTGCAGGTCAAGTTCGGCCTGTGTCAACCATTCGCCCCGTCGAAGCTTGCGCAACGATTCATGCTGTACGCCTGGGCGCATGAACAACAATTCTTCCCCGGATTCCAACTCATCCCAGGGCCAGAGATCTGACATGGCTTCGGCGACGCTGCGCGCGTCCTCCTGGTGGTGCTGGCGTGGCCATGGCGATGGGAAACGTGGTGGATGCGGGTAACGAGGATTGGCAAGTGGCAAGGTTCCGCGGACTGCTTGCAAGAATAGTTCGTGATCGGATGGTTCCAGCGCAGGCGAGGTTGTGACGGCCTTGACTTTAGGCTTTGCGTTTAAGGTCTTGCGTAAACACTTCAGCTGTTTGAGTGTCGAGTTGTTCATAAACTTAAAAAGGGGCACGGATTCGTGCCCCTTTTACCTGATTGCAAGGTTGGGATCAATGCAGTGATTCTAGGTATTTGTCTGCATCAAGAGCCGCTTGGCAGCCGGTAGCCGCTGAAGTGATGGCTTGACGGTAGATATGGTCCTGTACGTCACCAGCGGCAAATACGCCAGGAATGTTCGTCGCTGTAGCGTTACCTGCTTGACCGCCACGAGTCACGATATAGCCGTTTTCCATGGTTAGCTGGTCAATGAACAAGTCGGTATTCGGTTTGTGGCCAATAGCAATGAAGACACCTGCAACGGCGATGTCATGCGTACTGCCATCAATAGTCGATTTCAAACGTGCACCGGTCACTCCAGTAGCATCCCCCAGTACTTCGTCCAGGGTGTGGTGCGTTTCCAGTGTAATCTTGCCGGCAGCAACCTTGGCCATCAGGTGGTCAATGTTGATCTTTTCAGCGCGGAAGCTATCGCGACGGTGAATCAGCGTGACATGTTCGGTGATGTTTGCAAGATACAGCGCTTCTTCCACGGCGGTATTGCCACCACCCACGACGGCGACTTTCTGTCCACGATAAAAGAAACCGTCACACGTGGCACAACCGGAAACACCACGCCCCATGAAATCTTCTTCCGTTGGAAGGCCAAGATACTGAGCGGATGCGCCCGTAGCAATGATCAAGGCATCGCAGGTGTATTCGCCGGAGTCGCCGATTAGGCGGATCGGTTTTTCAGTTAATTTGGCAGTATGAATATGGTCGAAAATGATCTCGGTACCGAAACGTCGAGCGTGCTTTTCAAAGCGAGCCATCAACTCCGGACCTTGCACGCCGTCAGCGTCAGCTGGCCAGTTATCCACTTCGGTTGTGGTCATCAGTTGCCCGCCTTGAGCAATGCCAGTAATCAGGGTTGGGGCGAGATTGGCACGTGCAGCGTAAACTGCAGCGGTATAACCCGCGGGGCCGGAACCCAAGATGAGCAAACGAGAGTGTTTTGTAGCCATGAGGAGCTATCCTGTGTAGGAGTGAATGGGGTGAAGTCTATAGCTTTCGAAAGCTGCTTTCTAATGGAATCTTGCTATGGTGCTGATAGCAAGCTGGCTTTCTTGGCTTGTCATGCGCGCCTACAATACGGACGAATAAGTCCACAATTTGCAATAGGCTGCATTGGCATGCGCAAAACGTTTCTTCCTTTATTTGGCTTGTGGCGGACTTTGCCGGCATTGCGTAGCCATGCTGTTCGGCGGATTTTGCTGAAACAAATTTATTTCACCAGTAATCAGGCGGCCTATCTTGTCGCTTTGATCGGATTTGCCTTGGGTGCCATTGTGGTGCTGCAGTTGCATGATGTGTATGGGCAAAGTTGGGAGTCGTCACTCCGAATATTGGGGCGGCTCGGGATGAATGAACTGGCACCGTTGCTGGGTTCGCTGATTATGGTTGCGCGATCGGCCTCGGCGGTTGCAAGTGAATTGGCAAATATGCGGGCCAATGGCGAGTTTCGCTGTCTGTCTCGGCATGGTATTGATGTTGCTGAATACCTGTTGTTGCCTCGGGTGCTGGGTATGACTGTCTCGGCCATGGTGCTTTCCGGGTGCATGGCGTTATTTGCCTTGGCGGGCGGAATTATTTTTTCGGCGGGATGGGATGCGGGTTATCAAATCGCTCAAGTCGAGCGCATGCTGCAACCCGGCTGGATCATGGTCTGTATTGGTAAATCCGCCTTGTTCGGCTTTTCTGCCGGCATCCTGGCAAGCGGGGTGGGGTTGATTACCAAACCGCTACCTACGGAAATCCCCAAGGCAGCTTCCCGTGCAGTATTTATTGGTATTCTGATGTTGTTTGTCATCGATTTTGTTTGGTCGCTGATTTTATGACGATGAATCCCGTTACTTTGGCGCAGCTTTCTATCAATCCTCTCCAGTCTGGATGCTGGTGGGTAACGGCACCGCACGGCGATATGATCGCTGAGTGGGTCGATGTGCTGGCTGAAGAGGCTAAGGCGCACTGGCCTGGCCGAGTGGCAGTACTGGATGGTGCCGCCACGTTGATCAGTAATTTGCGTGTGTGGGAAAACCTGATCTTGCCCGTTTGGTGGCGCGATAACTTACCCATTGCTGCGCTGGAAGAATCCGTGGCGGCAGCGTTTGATCTTGCGCAGGTCGCACAAAAGCAACGTGAAAAGCTGGCCGTTTGTTTGCCGGCGGCGCTGGATCGAGCCGATCGGCGTTTTGTGATGCTGTTGCGCTCAGTCTTGATTGAACCGGAGTGTGTGATTATCGAAGAGGATTGTTGGCATGATCTGGTGGCCCGTTCTCAGGAGTCGCCGCATGCTAAATTGTTTTCTCGCCTAAAAGCGGTGACATGTTTGATCGTTGTGGGGTCAATGCCGGCCCTCGCTGGTTTTTTTCAAACGGATATTGTTGAGAGGGTTGAGTAGATGAACTTATTGAAAGATACCGATCCACGCTTTCGTTTTCTTGGTTGGCGGGTGGTTTTCTTTGGTGCTGCCGTTCTGATTGTTTTGCTGGGTTTGGCATTTGGCATCGCGCTCAAGCAAGGGATGTTTGTTAGTAAAACTCGCCTCAATTTGATCGCAGAACACGGTGCCGGTTTTGCGCCAGGCATGCAAGTGCGTTTTTCGGGTTTTCGAATTGGTGTCGTCGACAAGGTGGCGTTGAATGAGCAAGCTAAGGTCAATGTCGATTTGCTGATCGAATCGCGTTACATGAAATGGATCAAGACCGATACAACTGCGCAGATGTTGCAGGATGGATTGATGGGCGATTATTACCTTGAAATGATCGGAGGGTCTCCGATGCTTCCTCCGGCCAAGGAAGGTGATCGAATCAACTTCGCACCAGCGCAAAGTCTGGCAGATATTGCCCATGACTTGAAAAACCGCACGATCCCGATCATCGATTCAGTGCAAGCCACGCTCGATTATGTCAACGATCCCAAGGGCGATGTACGGCAGACCGTGGCCAATGTGCACGAATTGACGGCGGAATTGCGCGAAACTCGTGCGCGGATGGATCAATTGTTAAGCCGTGTCGATGGATTGGCTAATCAAGAAGTGCGTGCAACGCTCAATAATGCCAGTCGTGTCTTGGCCCGAGCGGATAATACGGTGGCTGACGTGCAAGGGCGCTTACCGCTGATTTTGGATCATGTGGCAAGCAGCGTGTCCAGCCTGGATGCGACGGCACGCAATGCCAGTGCCATGGCGGCCACTTTACGTAATGCCCTTGATGAGGCCGCGCCACGCTTGCCGGGAATCGTGCGCAATACCGATGAACTGGTGCGCGATAGCCGCGATACCTTGCAGGGGTTACAGCAAAGTTGGCCGCTCAACAAAATGCTGACGCCGACCCCTTTAGATGCACCGGTGCCGGATAGCCGTCGTTGAGGTGAGTGGAATGACTCTTAAAACCCTGTTTTTTACATTGGCTCTGATGTTGACTGCATGTGCAGGCAACCCTTCCGCACCCGTGCCGGCACTTCGTACTGCAACAGAAAATGCTAACCGCACGGCAGTTGTGGCGGTGCGTGAATTGCGTTGGGAAAATGCGGTGGACTCCTGGCGTGAGTCGCTGGCTGGTTATCAGGCCATCGATGACTGGCCGGGACAGGGGCGAGCTCGCTTGGGCTTAGGGCAAGCCTATGCACGGCTGGGAAAAATTGATCTGGCACGTAAATATCTTGAAGAGATGCCGGCGCAGTCCCTGTTTCCGGATATTCAGCGAGCCAGTGCAGCGTATCAATTGGCATTGTTGGATGTTTTGCATGCCGAACGGGCACAAGCGTTGCTGGATACTGCCTGGCAAGTTTGTGGCAAACGTTGCCCATTGGCTGCGCAGCTAGACAACCTTGCTGCGCGATTGGCCGCTGCGCGGAAAGACTGGGTGAAAGTCGGACAATTGGCTCAGAAAGCACTTGAAGAGGCTGAATCGTTACCTGCGGAACGTGCGCATTCTCATCGGCTCTTGGCAGAAGTTGCGCTGGATGCTCATGACCCTCATTTGGCCAAAATACATGTTGAGACGGCTTTGATTGATGATCGCAAGTTGGCAGAGCCTGAATGGTTGCTGGAAGACTATCAGCTGATGGCACATGTGGCGGTGGTGTTGAATGACGAATCCTTAGCGCAAGACGTGGCGGTGAGGCAAAAAAGCTTGTGCTCCGCAGCCTTGTTATTGGCTTGCCCCAAGCAATCCAGCCGAATGCCTTGATTTTTAGGTGCTAAGGGGGTTAGAATTCTGCGGCTTTGCGGCATAGGGCCGTGAAGATACTTTCCCGTTCGCGCTTTGATAAGGGTGCGCTTTGCCTGAGGCAGCGTTCCATGCGAACGGAAGTCCTAACCCTTACGAGTATTGGAGTTTTTAATGTCTGTTAGCATGCGTCAAATGCTTGAAGCTGGTGTTCACTTTGGTCACCAAACCCGTTACTGGAATCCGAAAATGGCTCCGTTCATCTTCGGTGCCCGCAACAAGATTCACATCATCAACTTGGAAAAATCCCTGCCGATGTTCGAAGATGCGCTGAAGTTTGTGCGCCGTCTCTCGGCAAACAAGGGCACTATCCTGTTTGTTGGTACCAAACGCCAAGCTCGCGAAATTGTGGCTGAAGAAGCTCAACGCGCTGGCGCACCTTTCGTTGATCATCGTTGGCTTGGTGGCATGCTGACCAATTACAAAACGGTAAAGCAATCCATCAAGCGCCTGACTGAAATTCAAGCCATCCTTATTGATGAAAACAATGGCTATGGCAAGAAAGAATTGCTGGATATGAGCCGTGAAGTTGAAAAGCTTGAGCGCTCACTGGGCGGCATCAAGGATATGGGTGGTTTGCCGGATGCCATTTTTGTCATTGATACCGGCTACCAAAAGGGTACTGTGGTTGAAGCTAAAAAGTTGGGTATTCCGGTGATCGGTGTAGTTGATACCAACAACAACCCAGATGGCATCGACTATGTCATTCCTGGTAACGACGATTCCAGCCGTGCCATCCGCCTGTATGCCCGTGGTGTAGCTGATGCTGTGCTTGAAGGTCGTAGCCAAGCCGTGCAGGAAATCGTTGAAGCTGCTGCAGCCGCTACTGAGAACACTGCAGAGTAATAGGATTTACCCTTGTGGTCCGAAAAGGGGCGTTTTCTCGCCCCTTTTTTGCAACAATTTACGGGCATAATCATTCGTGCCCGATTCAGGAGAACCGTATCATGGCGGAAATCACCGCAAAGATGGTTGCCGAACTGCGTGAGCTCACCGGTCTTGGCATGATGGAATGCAAGAAGGCCTTGGTTGAAGCCGCTGGCGACATCAAGAAAGCTGAAGAAGTTATGCGTATCAAGTCTGGCAACAAAGCCTCCAAGTTGGCTGGTCGTACTGCTTCAGAAGGTGTGGTTGCAACCTTCATCTCTGCCGATAAGAAGACTGGTGCGCTGATTGAAATCAATTGTGAAACCGATTTTGTAGCCAAAGATGCCGGTTTTGTGGCTTTTGCTAATACCGTTGCGCAAGCTGCCGCGGAATCAGATGCTGCAGATGTGGTCGCGTTGGCGGATGTGAAAACAGCTACTGGCGAAACGGTTGAAACACTGCGCAAGGCCATCGTGGCGAAATTGGGCGAGAACATGACCTTGCGTCGTTTCGTTCGCTACCAAACGGCTGGTCAATTGGCTGCTTATCTGCATGGCGCCAAAATTGGCGTGCTTGTTGACTTTACTGGTGCTGACGAGCAGATGGGTAAGGATATTGCCATGCATGTGGCTGCATCCAAACCGGTGTGTGTTTCCAAGGATCAAGTTTCTTCCGATCTGTTGGATCAAGAGCGCAAGATTTACTCTGCCCAAGCGGCGGAATCCGGCAAGCCGGCTGAAATTGTTGCCAAAATGGTAGAAGGCCGTATCAACAAGTACTTGGCCGAAGTTACTTTGCTTGGTCAACAGTTTGTGAAGAATCCAGATGTAACGGTTGAAAAGCTGCTGATTGAAAAGAAAGCAACCGTAAATGCATTTACCATGTACGTTGTTGGTGAAGGCATTGAAAAAGCTGTTGTTGATTATGCTGCGGAAGTGGCTGCAGCAGCCAAGGTTTGATCTAAAATTGATTCGACCGCAGGGCGTCGTGATGCCGCTCTGAAATAACGGAACGCCGCGCGGTGACGTGCGGCGTTTCCGCAACCACCCCCATCATCGAGAGGAGTTTTTAAATGAGTCAAGCGCCAAAATATCAACGCATCCTACTCAAGCTCTCCGGCGAAGCCCTGATGGGTGAGGATAGTTATGGAATAAATCGGGCCACGATTGATCGCATTGTTCAAGAAATAAAAGGTGTGGTCGATATGGGCGTGCAAGTCGCCATCGTGATTGGTGGCGGCAATATTTTTCGCGGCGTAGCTCCAGCCGCAGCGGGTATGGACCGGGCGACGGCCGACTATATGGGTATGTTGGCTACAGTAATGAATGCCATGGCCCTGCAAGATGCAATGCGTCATGCTGGCGTCGTAAGCCGTGTGCAATCGGCGTTGACTATTCAGCAATGTGCCGAGCCGTATGTGCGCGGCAAAGCCATTCGCTATCTGGAAGAAAACAAGGTGGTGATCTTCGGGGCAGGAACCGGCAATCCATTCTTTACTACGGATACTGCTGCTGCTTTACGAGGAATGGAAGTCGGGGCCGATATCGTACTCAAGGCCACTAAGGTCGATGGCGTTTATACCGATGATCCCAAGAAAAATCCGGATGCAGTACGCTATCACACGGTCACTTTTGACGAGGTGATCAACCGTAATCTGAAAGTGATGGATGCCACGGCATTTGCGCTTTGCCGCGATCAGAAAATGAATATTTGTGTTTTCAGTATTTTCAAGGCCGGCGGCCTTAAGCGCGTCGTGCTTGGGGAAGATGAAGGCACGCTGGTACACTGTTAAATTGAACTTTTCTGCAAACAGGCGGGAAGAGGTTTCCGCCTGTTTTTATTGGTTTTAAGAGGACTGAATATGATCGCCGATATCAAGAAGACCACCGAAAGCAAAATGCAGAAAACGGTGGAAACCCTGAAGCATGATCTGGCCAAGGTGCGTACTGGTCGGGCCCATACCGGCTTGCTCGACCATATCACGGTGGAATATTACGGCAGCATGACTTTGCTGACACAAGTGGCTAACGTGACCTTGGTTGATGCACGAACGATTGGCGTGCAAACCTGGGAAAAAAACATGGTTTCCAAGGTGGAGAAAGCTATTCGAGATTCGGATCTGGGTTTGAATCCGTCCACCAATGGCGACACGATTCGTGTCCCCATGCCAGCTCTGACCGAAGAGCGCCGCAAAGATTTGACCAAAGTCGTCCGTAGCGAGGCGGAAGGTGCGCGTGTTTCTGTGCGCAACGTACGTCGAGATGCCAATAATGATTTGAAAGTGTTATTGAAGGACAAAGATATTTCTGAGGATGATGAGCGCCGTGGTCAGGATGAAGTGCAGAAACTCACTGACAAGTACATTGCTGAAATTGACAAATTATTGATCGAAAAAGAAAAAGATTTGATGTCGATGTGACCGGGTCGATTGGGATGAGTATATCGAATCAGCAAGGCAAGCTTGCTGGGCAAGGCAAAGTTCCCCGTCACATTGCCGTGATCATGGATGGTAATGGACGCTGGGCTAAGCGCCGGATGATGCCGCGTATCTATGGACACAAAAAAGGTGTCGTAGCCTTGCGTGAAACAGCACTTGCCTGTGCTGATCTCGGGGTGGCCTATCTCACCGTTTTTGCTTTTTCAAGCGAGAACTGGCGCCGGCCACCTGAGGAGGTCGGTTTTTTGATGAACCTCTTCCTTCGAGTGTTGGCAGTGGAAGTGAAACGGCTCAATAAACATAATATCCGCCTTAGGATCGTGGGTGATCGTAGCCGTTTTTCGTCGGAACTGGTTTACATGATTGAATCTACTGAGGCTGCCACTGCTGCCAATACTGGATTGACGCTGACCATCGCGGCCGATTACGGTGGGCGGTGGGATATTCTCAATGCGACAAAATGCCTGATCGCAGACCATCCTGAAAAATTAACAGGGTTGGACGAGAACGATTTGAGTCCATACTTGGCAATGGCCTATGCGCCTGATCCTGATCTATTCATTCGAACTGGAGGCGAACAACGCACCAGTAATTTTTTATTGTGGCAACTTGCCTACACTGAGCTTTATTTTACTGATTTGGCATGGCCTGATTTTGATCGTAAGGCGTTGGATCAGGCAATTGCTTGGTACCTGAGTCGAGAAAGGCGTTTTGGACAAATTAGTGAACAATTGACAAGCAGTTTGCCATCATGCTGAAGACGCGTGTTTTAACTGCGCTTGTGCTGGCAATTTGCTTGCTGTCGGCAATGTTCTGGTTGCCAGAATCGGGCTGGGTATTATTTTGCGCCGTATTGATGGGGGCTGCGGCCTGGGAATGGTGCGCTCTGGCCGGTTTGTCCAATACGTTGGCGCGAGGATATCCGTGGATGACTGCTGGTCTATTCGTGGTGCTTTCTTGGCTTCATCTGCCTTTTAATGTTTTGTTGGGCGTGTTGGTTGGTGCATGCCTATTTTGGTTGGTGGTTGCGCCAATCTGGCTGGCAACCAAGTGGTGCCTGCGTTCTGCTGGAGATCTAAATTTTCTTTTAGGTTGGGCATTGCTTTTACCTGCAGGATTGGCTCTGTTGCTACTGCGCAGAAATGCGTGGTTATTGTTGGCGGTTTTAATGATTGCTTGGGTGGCTGATTCAACCGCCTATTTCACTGGAAAAGCTTTGGGTCGACACAAGCTGGCACCGTCTATTAGTCCGGGGAAGACGTGGGAAGGTGTGGGAGGGGCAGTGCTCGGCGTGGCAATGTATCTCTGGCTGCTACCCAAATCTTTGATATCGTTTTCTGATTCAGGAGTAGCCGCATCGATGCTGTTGCAACATGTAGTGTGGATTGCCTGTGGTGTGCTGCTTACTGCAGTATGTGTTGTGGGAGATCTTCTTGAATCATTGTTCAAACGCCAAGCAGGCATGAAGGATAGTAGTCATTTACTGCCTGGTCATGGTGGCATATTGGATCGCATCGATAGCCTTTTGGCCTTGTTGCCGGTTGCCGCAGCGATTTACTTAACCTATCTTCTGTTTTTTTCTGTATCAGTCGCCCATTAATCAAGAGTTATCATGTCGACTCAAAAAATCCGTTTGACCATCCTTGGCGCGACTGGAAGTATTGGCGCGAGTACTCTGGATGTGGTGACGCGCCACCCAGATCGGTATGAGGTATGGGCGCTGACTGGCGCCGAGCAAGTCGAAAAATTGGCTGCTGCTTGTGTCTTTCATCGACCACGTTATGCTGTGACATTGGAAGAATCTTCCGCGGAACGTCTGCGTGGCTTGCTGGCCGTTGCTGGGTCTGATACCGAAGTTCTTTACGGTGCCGATGCCTTGGTGCGCGTTGCGACGATGCCGGAAGTCGATGCAGTGATGGCGGCCATTGTTGGTGCGGCTGGCATGCCACCAACCCTGGCTGCTGCAAGGGCAGGCAAAAAAGTACTATTGGCAAACAAGGAAACGCTTGTCCTCGCTGGACATATTTTCATGCAGGCTGTCGAGCAAAACGACGCGACTTTATTGCCGATCGATAGCGAGCACAATGCAATTTTTCAGAGTCTTCCGCATCCATATCATGGTGATTTGAAAGCTGCTGGCGTCAAACGTATATTGTTGACCGCTTCAGGTGGGCCATTTCGAGGGTTTTCTGCGGATGAGTTGGAAAAGGTCACGCCAGAGCAAGCAGTTTGCCATCCGAATTGGTCGATGGGGCGCAAGATATCCGTAGATTCGGCCAGTCTCATGAATAAAGGTTTGGAAGTGATAGAGGCTCATTGGTTGTTCAATGCGCCGGCTGAGACTATTCAGGTGGTGGTGCATCCGCAAAGCGTGATTCATTCGGCGGTTGAGTACATTGATGGCTCGGTTGTTGCCCAGCTGAGTGCCCCTGATATGCGTACTCCAATTGCGTATGCGTTGGCTTATCCTGAGCGAATTACGTCCGGGGTTGCACCACTAGACTTGTTCGCGGTGGGGCGGCTTGATTTCGAACAACCAGATTTGGAACGTTTTCCCTGCTTGCGACTTGCCTACGAAGCATTGCGCGCTGGTGCTGCAGCGCCAGCCATGTTGAATGCGGCTAATGAAGTGGCTGTTGCCGCGTTTCTTGAGCGACGAATTGGATTTACTGATATCCCCCGTTTGATTGGGTCCGTGCTTGATCAGTCGGTAGGGCAGCCCGCCGGTAGCCTTGATGATTTAATGCGTGCCGATCAATTGGCGCGCGAATTGGCTAGACAGCATTCACTATGTTGCTAACGCTTGTTTCTTTCCTGTTTGCCATTGGCCTGCTTGTGACGGTTCATGAGTATGGTCATTACCGAATAGCCAAGACGCTTGGCGTCAAAGTGCTGACTTTTTCAATCGGTTTTGGTAAACCCTTGCTTAAATGGCAATGTGGCGAAACGCAGTGGCAGATTGCAGCCATACCCTTAGGGGGTTTTGTGCGAATGCTTGGCGAGGATGAAGATCAATCGTTGCTGCCAATCGAATCCGCCCGAGCATTCAATAGACAACATCCGCTTAGAAAAATGGCGATTGTTGTAGCCGGACCGCTGGCAAATCTGGTGTTGGCTTGGTTGTTTTTTTCTGCAGCGCTGCTGATCGGTGTTGATTCGATTAAGCCCGTTGCAGGAAGCATCCGTGTGGGCAGTCCTATGGCTATTTCCGGGCTGCATATCGGTGATGAAATAGTCCGTTTGGGTGGCCGTGATGTTCTGAGTTGGGATGATTTACGTCTGGCTGCCTTGACCGAAATGGGATTTAAAACGCAGATGATGGTTCGCAGCCCTGATGGAGCTGAGCATGATCTTCAACTAAATTTACGCAAGACAGGCGAGGAGTTTTTTGATGCTAATATTCTTGCCCGACTTGGTTTAACGCCCATTCCTCTGCTTAATCGCATTGCACAGGTTGAGTCTGGGAGCGTCGCAGCGCAGGCTGGTTTGCAAGCTGGGGATAGTATTGTTGCGGCTAATGATAATCCTATCGCTCAATGGGAAAGCCTTCAGGACATCGTAGCGAAAAATCCAGGACGCACGATGCATTTAAGCGTTCGCCGTAGTTCGGATTTGCTGGATATTTCTGTTACGCCTTCGCTTGATGTTTCTTCAGTAGGGCCAATTGGCCGACTTGGTGTGATGCCTCAAGTAGATGAAGTGCGTTTTACCTTGCAAAAATTCACGTTACAGATGAGTTTATTTCCAGCGCTTCAGCGTGGTGGGCAGAAGGTATGGGATCTTTCCTCATTGACATTTCGGTTGATTGGTCAGATGTTGATTGGCAAACTCTCCTCCCGTCAAATTAGTGGACCGATCGGCATGGCCAGTATGGCCGGAGAAAGTGCTGGTCTTGGACTGACGGCATATTTGCAATACCTTGCCATGATAAGTTTAAGTCTTGGCGTGCTTAACTTGCTGCCGGTTCCAGTGCTGGATGGTGGGCATTTGCTGTATCATAGTGCCGAACTTGTACGTGGCCGACCGTTGCCCGAAAGTTGGTTTATAGTAGGTCAGCGCTTAGGTATCGCATTGTTGGTTGGTCTGATGCTGTTGGCGCTCTATAACGACATTCACCGATTCATTCCCGGCTAAGGATTTACCTTGGCCGCAACCTGATCCGGAACAATGAAACTCAAGCCGATATCCCTGCTGCTTCTTGCTGCTCTTGGTTCTTTGCCATTTTCTGCCTTTGCCATTGATCCCGTAACCATTCGCGATATTCGCGTGGAAGGATTGCAGCGAACAGATCCAGGCACTGTATTTAATTATCTTCCGATCAAAGTGGGGGGGCGTTTTGACGATGGCGTTGCCCGCGATGCGATCAAAGCACTATTTGCCACCGGTTTCTTTGATGACGTTCGCGTAGAAACTGAAGGCGATGTGTTGGTTGTGACGGTAGAAGAACGCCCGACTATTGCCCAGATCAATATCAATGGCGCCAAGCTTCTGGAAAAAGACCAGATTCGTACTGCCTTGAAAAGTCAGAATTTTGCTGAAGGGCGTATCTTTCAACAGGATGTGTTGGATGCTGCAGTGAATGAGCTGAAGCAACAATACTTTACGCGCGGACGTTATTCGGTTGATGTCAAAACTACGCTGACCAAATTGGAACGTAACCGTATGGGCGTTCAATTTGATATTTCTGAAGGTGAAGTTGCCCGAATCAAACGAATCAATATCGTTGGCAATAAAGTATTCAATGAAAGCAAGCTTTTAGACCTATTTTCATTGACGACCTCTGGCTGGATGACGTGGTATACAAAAACAGACCAGTACTCGAAACCCAAACTCACGGCGGACCTTGAAAAACTGAAATCATATTACCAGGATCGTGGTTATCTTGATTTCAATGTGGACTCTACTCAGGTTGAAATATCAGAAAACAAAGAAGAGATTTATCTGAATGTTAATATCACCGAAGGCGAAAAATACACTATCGGTGATGTGAAGTTTGCGGGTGAAATGGCTGTTCCAGAGGATGAGTTGCGCAAGTTAGTTGAATTCAAATCGGGCGAGGTCTTTTCTCGTGAAAAGGTTACGCGTTCGAGTTCAAATATTGCTGAGCGGCTGGGTAAAGAAGGCTATGCGTTTGCAAACGTAAATCCTGTGCCAGAAATAGATCATCAAAAGCATGTAGCAGCGTTTACTTTTTATGTAGATCCAGGTAGAAAAACCTATGTTCGCCGCATAAATATCAGTGGTAATGCCATAACGCGTGATGAAGTAATTCGTCGCGAAATGCGTCAGATGGAAGCAGCGCCATATGATGGTGCCAAAATAAAGCGGTCCAAACAGCGGCTTGAACAGCTCGACTATTTCAAAGACGTAAATATTGAGACACCAGTTGTTCCTGATGCTGTTGATCAGGTTGATGTTAATGTGGCGGTTACTGAAAAGAAAACCGGCAGCTTTAATATTGGTGCAGGTTATGGGCAGAGTGAAGGGGTTATTTTAATTGCTTCACTTTCTCAAGCGAACTTTTTGGGTAGTGGAAAAACCGTCGCTTTAGAGGCCAATACTAGTAGCAGTAATACGACGTACTCATTAGGTGTAACTAATCCATATGCCACACCGGATGGAATTTCATTTGGCTGGAACCTTTACACCCGTAAATATAATCCAAGCAGCATCGATTTAGGTAGTTACCACACTAACTCGAAAGGTGGTGGGGTGTCTTTTGGTCTGCCTATTTCAGAAGAGAATCGAGTTAACCTGACACTCAACGCAGAAAAGTTGAATATCTATACCGATACAAATTCGCCACAATATGTCCGCGACTATGTTTCGCGAATGGGGGCTGATAACAAGATATTTACCCTAGGGGCGAACTGGGCTCGTGATACTCGTGATTCGGCATCTTATCCGACTATGGGTGCATATCACAAAATCAGTACGGAGATAGAGACGCCTGGATCTACCACAAAATATGTCAAAGTGGGAACTGAAAACCAGTTTTTCTACTCGCCTATCGATAATTTAACCACAATGTGGAATATCGAGGCTGGCTATGGAAAGGCCTACGGTGGCAGCGAGTTACCTTTTTATAAAAACTATTTTGTTGGGGGTATTGGTTCTGTACGTGGTTTTAAATCGGGAAGTTTGAGCCAGATGGATGAGTACAGTAATGCCATGGGGGGTACTCGGCGATTTGTTAATAATTTTGAATTCTTGGTTCCTATGCCAGGGATGAAAGACGACAAGTCAATGAGGTTGAGTGCCTTTGTGGATAGTGGTGCTGCATGGGCTGAAAGCGAAAAATTGAGTCTGGGTGATTTGCGTCATTCCGCTGGTGTGGCTTTCACTTGGATATCCCCAATCGGCCCGATCAAATTGAGTGTGGCATCACCACTTAAGAAAAAATCGAGTGATAAGGTCGAAAAATTTCAATTCCAGTTGGGGCAGGTATTTTGAAGCAAAGTGGGAGAAAGAGTGTGAAGCGGATATTGTGCGGGCTAATGACGTTTATCCTGATTTCAGGAACGGCAATTGCGGCGGATTACAAAATTGCCGTTGTGGATGTGGATCGTATCATGCGTGAATCAGGACCTTCGCTTCGAGCCACCAAGAAGCTTGAGAAAGAATTTGAAGGTCGGCGCAATGATATGCAGCGCATGACCGCGCAAGGCAAAGCCCTTGAAGCATTACTGGATAAAAATACACTGCAAGAAGCGGACAGAAAAACCAAAGAGCGTGAGCTTGTTAAGCTCAATCAGGATTTTCAACGCCTCCAGCGAGAATTTAATGAGGACCGCAATACACGAATGAACGAAGAAATTGCGGCGATTCAAGAGCGTGCGCGCCAAGCTATTAAGCAAATTGCCGAGTCGGAAAAATTCGACTTGGTTTTTCAGGAAGGCGAGATTTTGTACCGTAGTTCTCGCATAGATATCACTGATAAGGTGATTAAGCTTCTGGGCGACAAGTAAGGATAGCTGATGCAGCACAAGAATACGCCTGTCCGGCTATCTGAGGTTGTACAAAAGTTGGGCGGAGAACTGCGTGGTAGCGATGTCCTGATTTCACGACTTGCGCCTTTGGATGAATCAGATGCTGAATCCATTAGCTTCCTTTCGAATCCCAAACTAAAGGTTCAACTTGCGCATACCAAGGCAGCAGCTGTGATTGTAACTGCTGGGGATGCGAATGATCTGGACATTCCCTGTATTGTCACAGCTGATCCTTATTTGTACTTTGCAAAAGTTGGACAATTATTTCACCCCTTGCCACTTGCGGTACCAGGTGTCCATCCCTCAGCCGTAGTTGCTGCTGACGCACACATTGATCCGTCTGCAGAGATTGGACCCAATGTTGTGATAGAGGCGGGGGTTAAGATCGGTGCACGGACCATTCTCAAAGCAGCCTGTGTTATCGGTGCCGGTGTTGAAATTGGTGCCGATTGTTTGTTTTACCCACGAGTTACAATTTACTCGGATTGTGTAATTGGCAGCAGGGTGATTGTGCATGCCGGTGCCGTGATCGGTTCAGACGGTTTTGGCAATGCTTGGGCTCGGGATCATTGGGAAAAAATTCCGCAAATTGGTCGTGCCATTATTGGTGACGATGTGGAAATTGGGGCTAATACAACCATTGATCGTGGCGCTTTGGGTGATACGGTGATCGCTTCGGGAGCTCGCCTTGATAATATGATCCAAATTGGACATAACGTCGAAATCGGGCGATTTACAGCCATTGCTGCTTGTTCCGGTATTGCAGGATCGACCAAAATTGGAGCGGGTTGTTTGATTGGCGGGGGCGTGGGGATGAGTGGTCACTTAAAGATCGCTGATCGTGTCGTGATTCTAGGAGGCAGTAATGTGCCATCCAGTATTGAAGAATCAGGTGTTTACGGCGGTAGCGTTACCCCGATTATGCCGCAAGCCGTTTGGCGCAGGAATGCTGTTCACTATAGTCACCTCGATCAACTTGTGAAGCGGATCCGGGAACTTGAAAAGAAAATCGGTACAGCCGAAAATGAAACAGGGAGTAAGGTATGAATAGGATGGATATTCAAGCCATCATGGAATATTTGCCGCACCGTTATCCGTTCCTGCTGATCGATGGGGTAACGGATATGGAGCCGGGCAAACGTATTGTTGGATTCAAGAATGTGACAATCAATGAGCCATTTTTTCAGGGACATTTTCCCAAGTATCCGGTAATGCCTGGCGTACTTATCTTGGAGGCCTTGGCGCAAGCGGCGGGTTTGCTGACCTTCAAGAGCGTTGGAGCCCCACCGTCAGAGAGTACGATGTTGTTCTATGCGGGTATCGACAATGCCCGTTTCCGTCGGCAAGTTGTGCCGGGGGATGTCCTCACGCTGCATGCCGAAATCACTGCAAACAAGCGTGGTATTTGGAAGTATGCAGCTAAGGCAATGGTGGGCGACGAAGTGGCTGCAGAGGCCGATCTGATGTGTGCAACGCGCGAAATTTGAGACGAAATTACTAATATGGCCCGAATTCATCCCACTGCGCTGGTTGCCTCCGGCGCGCAACTTTCTGATGACGTTGAAATTGGTCCTTATTCGATTATCGGTGATACGGTTACGATCGGAGCCGGTACGGTCGTTGGTCCACATGTAGTTATTGAGGGTGTGACGCGTATTGGCGAGTGCAACCGCTTTCATGCTGGTGGCGCTATTGGTTGTGCGCCGCAAGACAAGAAATATCGCGGCGAGCCGACGGAACTTGTGATCGGCAATGGCAATACAATCTTCCAGAATGTGACGATTGCCACCGGGACAGCTCAGGATCAAGGCATTACCCGTATTGGCGACGATAACTGGGTGATGGCCTATGCGCATATTGCGCATGATTGCATGGTTGGAAGCCATATCATTCTCGCCAATGGTGCCACGCTCGCTGGACACGTTGAAATTGGCGATTACGTTATTCTGGGTGGGCTTTCCGCCGTGCATCAATTTTGCGTGATCGGCGCGCATGCTATGGGTGGTGGCGGGGCGATGATTAATCAGGACGTGCCACCATTCGTGATGTGTGAAGGCAATCGTGCCGTGCCGCGTGGTTTGAATACCGAAGGCATGAAACGACGTGGTTTTAATGCGGAACAGATTGCGGCAGTCAAGCAAGTTTACAAATTGTTGTACAAGGAAGGTCTGACCTACGACGAAGCGTGTACACGTATCGCTGAAATGGCTCAACAAGAATCTGCGCTTACGTTATTCGTCGATTTCTTTGCGCATTCTTCGCGCGGCATCATTCGTTGACAGGTGGCAAGGTGGCAACGTTGTTTCCGCAGGGGAGTGGCCCCAAGATTGCTATCGTCGCAGGAGAAGCCTCTGGTGATTTGTTAGGCGCTGCGCTGATCGATGCTTTACGTAAACATTTCCCTGGGGCGCGCTTTGCCGGTATTGCTGGTCCGCGCATGCAATCGGCAGGGGCCGTAACGATAGATTCGATGGAAACCTTGTCAGTTGGCGGTATTGTCGAGGTGATCAAACATTTGCCGGCGATCCTTTCCTTGCGTCGCCGGCTGATCAAAGCATGTCTTGCTGAAAAACCGGATATTTTCATTGGTATTGATGCCCCTGATTTCAATCTGGGGGTCGAACGTCGTCTCAAGCGTGCCGGGATCACAACGGTACATTATGTCAGCCCCTCGATCTGGGCCTGGCGGCCGGAACGGATAAAAACGATCCGCGCTGCAGTCAATCACATGCTGTTGCTGCTGCCATTCGAGGAAGCAATTTATCGCAAGGCAGGAATTCCAGCAACGTATGTCGGACACCCTCTAGCTGACCAGATACCCCTGGCTGTTGATCAGGATGCCGTCCGCACCATGCTGGATATTCCTCAAGGTCAGCGTGTGATAGCGATTTTGCCTGGAAGTCGCCAACGTGAGGTAGAAGCCCTGGCGCCGCTATTTGTTGAAACGGGCAAACGGCTGTTTGCCCGTTACCCGAATGCCTGTTTTTTGGTGCCGTTTGTTTCGCGCGAGACACGCCAGCGTTTTGAGCAGGAAGTCTGGCGACAGGAAGCTCAGGAAATGCCATGGCGTTTGATGTTTGGCCATTCGCATGAGGCGATGCTGGCCTCAGAAGTGGTGTTGCTGGCTTCGGGTACGGCTGCTCTTGAATGCATGTTGGCTCATCGGCCTGTTGTTGTTTCCTATCGCGTAGCTCCGCTGACGTATCGATTGGTTAAACGCAAATATCTACTGCCCTACGTGAGTCTGCCCAATATTATTGGCAAGCGTT
>JARLJJ010000356.1 GCA_031291275.1 Formivibrio sp. | reverse complement strand
TATTGAAACTTCCAGCATGACCATCATGGTGTTCGTATTGACGATGGCTGCGATGAAGATGCACTCACCAGATTGGGTTGTGCAGTTTTTGCAATTGTTGTTAGGCGTGCTTACTTTTGTGTCGGTATTTTTTGGCTTGCAACAAGCATTCCGCGCTCTTCGTCACCGCAAGGCACACTGATTAGCGCGTTACCCATCCGTGTGGGCGGGTACTGGGACCAACTTGTACGGTTTCCCGACTTACCGGGACTTAGGCGGCTATCGCAAAGGCAGCCTCGTCGGACGGAGTCTCCCATCAGCAGTTAGCTGGGCGATTCGCACAACTAGAGAATTGTGATTTTTCTTTTTGGCAGTCCGTTGCCCACAACCGACGAGATGACTCCTGTGTGCGTATCGATTTTGCGTATCCGGTTGTTTCCTATATCTGAGAAGTAGAGATTGCCCCTGGAATCGAGAGCTATCGCAGCAGGCATAATCTCCGCTTTGGTTGCCTGTCCACCGTCGCCACTGAATCCCTGATGACCTGTCCCCGCAATGATGTGGATAAACCCGGTTTTGCTGTCAACGCGGCGAATGGTTCCCGCCCCATTCTCAATGACATACAAATTTCCTTCTGAATCAACTGCAATTCCGAACGGGTACACCACACCAGCTGCTATTGCGGGACCGTTGTCACCTGAAGATTGTGTCGAACCGTTCCCTGCCACGGTAGTGACAATCTGCGTATTCACATCAATGCGTCTGATGCGGTGGTTGAAGTAGTCTGCAACGAACAAGTTTCCGTTCGCGTCCACGGTGAGGAAACTTGGCAAGTCGAATGTTGCGTCGATGGCTCGTCCACCATCACCGGAAAATCCCTTCAGACCCCGCCCAGCCACTCGTTTAGCGTCGCTAGTTAACTCGGCCAACAGGTAGGACTCGTCGACTGAGACAATCAGACTGCCGGACTTCGTAACGACCATGCCCTTAGTGTCTCTAACATCGGCCTGGAGAAGCGGGACACCCTCAGGCGTAATTCGTCTCGATGGAGACGGTTGACCAGCGACAGTGCTGACTCGATTAGTCGCACTATCGAGCTTGCGGATAAATGCGCCGTCTCTGGCGTTCAGACCCCCAAAATAAACATTGCCCTTGCTGTCCACCACCATGCTATCGACATCGTAGATAGCAGTGCTGCGCGCAGAAGCACCCTCGTGGAAGCAGCACTCTTTGCCGTTTCCGGCCACAACTTGTATCGAGGACATCGCGGCATCAATTTTAACAATGCGACGACCATAGTGCTCTACGACGTAAAGATTGCCCTGTGAGTCAAATGCAAGTTGGAAAGGGCCATTGATGGCAATCTCGGTGAGTTGCCGTTTTGCTGCAATTAATGGCAATAGCACGAAGAAAGCGAGAACTGCAACAACCAGCCAGCGGCCAAGAGACCTATGCATTTTCGGACCCTCAGGGTCATTGTGCTAAAGAGAGGCGTTAAAATGCAACGCGACAGGTCACAACAAACCTACCGGCCTGCTTCCGCTGAAAGCGAAGGCTTTCCTGTAGGAACGCCTGACTCAACTCTTGATTAACGCCGTTACCGTCCATGTGGGTACTAGGAGGAACTTTTCCGGTTATTGATGCAGCAACAGGACGCGAGCCGCCACTACCAACCAATTACAGCAATTTTGTACATGAGCAAAATGGCCACCGCCGTCAGGGCGGTCCAGACGGACAGGGTGTAACGTCGGAAGAAGTACAAGTTCACACCTATCCAGCAAAAGCAAACAGCTATCAATGCACCACCAACATACGGCGCAGCGACTGCCGCCGAGAAGTTTGCTCCAAGAACGTGCCTGAGTCGAAAAAACTCTCCAAGTGTCCTTACAACGATGAGGAATTGAACCGTGATTCCTATCTGTGCCCAGCGTTCTCTAGTCACGAAGATATTCTATCTGTGCGGGCGAAGCTTGGGCGACAAATCGCCTGTGCACTTGCTGGGTGGTCGGCGAACCGGAAGTAATTGCGAAAGTCCTGATTAACGCGGTAACCGGAGAAGTCCTATATAAAGGGATGTCAAGAGAAATACCTCCCCGTCGGCTCGATGCCGGACCTTTTTGCTTCGGCATTCAGCCCAACTGGTTGAACGTGTACCCTGGATCTGAGAGTGGCCTTCCTCAGGCCAAGACTCCTGGTT
>JARLJJ010000355.1 GCA_031291275.1 Formivibrio sp. | reverse complement strand
GAGTTTTCGACTTCGATGACTAGCAGGCCGCAGGCGCGCGGGATGCCGTGGTTGGTTTTCGGTTCAGTGCTTTGTGGCATATTCGCTGAGTTTTGGTGGTTTATGATTATGTAGTTTTGAAAAGGCTCTGTGGCTTCATTCGAAATCCGGAGGTTTCGGCAAGCCCGACGTCTTGGCTGCACCAGCAGCCGACGCTTCTTCGCGTGCAGGACGCGCCAAGTAGCCCAAAAGCATCTGTGCTTTCGCGGCTGAGTCAGAATGCATCCAGGCTCGGTCATTTGCTTTGAGCGTGTCGGCTAGATCGAGGATTGGTTTTGTCGGCAGTTTCGCTTCATGCCCCACGCGTGCTGGCAGGCCGGCGCGGTTAGATTCGGGCATGCCGCAGTCGGAGAGAGCTTCGGCGATATGTCCCAAGTCTTCCAGGACGCGGTGAACTTCCCATTTATCGCTGTTGGTTGCCTTGGCCTCGTCTGGCGTTGCCCCCAATGCCTCCTTTGATTTACGGCCTTGAGCGAATGAATGGCCCCACGCTTGGTAGGGCAACATCCGTTGGCCAGCCAACTCAAAGGCGCGCAACGGGCTTTCGAGCGCGGTGGACATAAGCGAGTTGCCGAGCAGTTGCCGAAGCCCGTCCTCCTTGCCGCTGACGTTTTTGGCATAATAGGCATGGAGGCGGTCGAGTTGGGCGAGGAAACGCCCGATAAGGTATGCTGGTTCTTTCATATAGGTTTCAAGATTGTATCCAAGTCGGGTGATCAGGAGGGAAAGGAGACACGGCCAACGGCGGGATTGCAGGCTGGATTTAAGAGCGCATCCCGTGTCGCCACGGGCGACAAACACACGCTGATTAACTTGGTGCATCGCCTGTCCCACAGCGGTTAGCAAGGGCAATGCGCGACGAACAGCCAGGTCGAGCATACGGCCGAAATATACAGGGTCGGTTGGATGACCACCAGTGCGCCGGAGCAATTCAAAGGCATCTGCCAAACCGTAATCGGACGCACTTTCACATTTCGCATCATCGGCCTTGCCGCATTTTTCCCAAATGGTGTTGAGACATTCGATGGCCTGATAAGGGAATGGCACGAGTGGCTGAAGGTCTCGCACTTTTGTAGCGTCCCCATCCTGCGTGAATTGTGGCAATTCAATTGGCGGATGAGTGCGGCAATGGACTTGCCATGAGTCTGACAGGGATTTGAGTTTGTCCTGAGTGAGAGATTCAGAGGCGAAGATTTGAGCACGGAATCCGTCGGGCTTGTGTAAGGCAAAGATTTGAATACGTGCTTTGCTGCTCAAATCACGAATTCCGTCCAGCGCCTTTATTATGTCTGCACAGAGAGTTTCAAATTGGATGACGTTCCGGTCAGATTCTTCATCAGGTGGGCCGACATGAATTTCTGCAAGGTGCTCCGGGGTGTTATCCACCTGCTCGATGAGATAGGTCACAAGCAGAAAAGGTGGTTGCTTTTTGGTTTTCTTATCCTTCTTCCCAAACTTTGATCTCACTACCCATGTTTTGCCTTTGCGCTCTTCAGCCGTAAGCCACTCTATCGCTGCCATCATTTTCATCCTGACATCCGGGCCTGCCTTGAAAATTGCCCCACCTTTTTCATACCGAACCGAAGTGGGCTTTTCAGAAACGTTACGGTCAAACAGACGAACTTTGCCGAGCACGGGAAGTTCGGCCTGCTTGTATTTCAGTTCCGATCCCGGAGAAACACCCCAAATTGCTTCACCGGGAATTGTGCCCTCCTGATGCGAATCCGCTTCTTCAACTTCTGGTGTTTCTTCGTCCGTCGGGATAACAGATCGAGCCAGAATGCCAATCAGCCAATTTTGCGCCCGTTCGCTGTAAACCGGCGCATTCGTGCCTTCGACTTCAAACTGCACGGGCACAGTTCCGGCTTTGGCTTTTTCAGAATTGTGAAACAACAGGTCGGCCAATGCCGGAAAGCAACGCTGATTCGCGAACTGACGAATGGTTAGAGATGAATTTTCGAGCCATTCTTTAGCGTCCAATTTTTGGAGAGTTTGCAGAAGTTTGCGCCACGCCTCACCCGCCTTATCTTTATCCTGAGCGATCTTCGACAGCAAATCCGCCGACACCGTTTTGAATGCAGCGTCAAGTTGATCGGTCTTGTGATTCGGCCAACGGATTACAAGTGGTTCCGATTCCGCGTCATTGAGACGAAGGAATGGACGTAAATCGGCTGACTGGCCTCTGTCGAGTTTGCTGACGGCTTTTTTGAAAACGGCAAGCTCGCTCCCTGTGAGTTGATGAAACGGTTCAAAATTGAAGACGGGGAGGCTAATACCGCTGCCACGCTCCCATTTACGAATGCGCTTCATTTGTTCAGCGGGAACCTCCTCAAGTCGGGTGATGACTCCGTCCTCATTCAAAAAGAGTCGCACTCCGTCAGCGTTTTTTCCTTTATCCAGACCGGGAATGCGGAGTGGTAGATCAATGCGCGGCGGCTTGCCTGGCGGTTCACAAGCCTGCCAGAGGTCGTAAAGTTCGTTTAACATTGGCTAAAGTCTCCGTTTTGCATCGCCTCGATGGTTTCTTTGGGAAAGTAATCCAGCCGTCCCTTTTCGATCATGACGTGCGTGCGAACCAGTGGTTTATAGCGCGTGAACTGGCCGCGCGTGAAAGTGCGATGCAGAAGTGATGGCAACGAAATGCCATCCACCGACTCATCTCGCGCCGTATCGTCACGAATCGGACAAAGCTCGCTTGGCGTGAATTCCTTCCAACCAAGAAACGGGGTGTGATGCCATTGCCCATGCTTCAGTCGAAACTCGAACCGTTCCTGGTAAGCATGTCCGCCGCAGATGCTTGCGTCCTGCCATTTTTTCGCCCTTTCCGATAACTGCTGCTTGGGGGCGCGGTCTGAAATCGCAAAGGCATAAAGTTTGTAGCGCACGTTGACGAGCACCGTTGCGATCAGTTGGTGCGCCCCGGCGGTTTCCGCGCCGAGAGGATTGTCCGCGTATTTCCGCAACGGCCCATTGTAGTTGGTGTAATAGCGATGCTTGACGACAGGATTGCAAATCTCGCAACGCCATGGAATGACCTCCGCCGACCTGAACCAAAGAATGGATTCAAATATTTGCTTTACTGCTTGGAACGTCGGCGCTTCGTAACTCGTCGGCGCATCCCCACTGTCCACGCGCGTCCACATGGCGGTGGGACCGGAGATTTCAAGTTGAATGGGATAGGGTTTCATTGTTCAGGAGAGGCTGGAAAATCATGCCCAGTTGGGCGGTTTGTGAAATGTTCCGGGCTTGGGAACTGCGCGTTTTCCAATCCCAACGGGGTTGCGGCGCATTGGCGGGTGAGGAACGACGCAACCCCGTTGGGGTTGTGACGCGCGCGTGACGATGACCCCGGGGTAGCGCGGACCGCGCAACCCTAGGCTCTGGGACGGAATCCCGTTGGGATTCTGGGAGTTCATGAGTTCGCCCGTCATCCGCGTAATCCGCGTCATCCGTGGTTGAAATTTCCCCGCGTTGAGGGCATTCGTTTTCGTGGCAAATCGCCCGGCGAGGTCGGCCACGTTGGACAAATGCGTGGCCAGCGGCTGCCATTGGCCAGAACCTTCTGGCACTGGTGTCCCGTTTTTGCCCACCGCAGTGTGCGCGTAGTATTTCACCCGTTGCCCCTCAACCTGAATTTGACCGGCTCTTGGTAAATCGCCGCCGTCCCGGTGACAAGCCAAATTTGTTCACAACTTTTCGTATCCGCGAAAACCTTATCAAAGGGGGTGGGACAAATGCGGTCCAAGGGAGCCGG
>JARLJJ010000051.1 GCA_031291275.1 Formivibrio sp. | reverse complement strand
GTATCCGGCTGCTGCGTTCATGGCGACCAATGGCGGCTTTGACGGCATCCAGGTTTCACTGCAAGCCTTGCTGATGCCGGGTTCGGTGGTGGCCATAGAAGACCCGACCACGGCACGTCTACTGGATATTCTCGACAATCTCGGCGCGCACGTGGTTCCAGTGCGCTGCGACGAAGACGGACCGATGGCCGACTCACTGGCGGTTGCACTCAAACAAAAACCCGCTGCATTTATCTATCAGCCGCGCACGCATGCGATCAGCAGCCATAGTGTGAGTGCGACGCGCCTGCAGGCACTGGCGCAGGTGCTGGAAAACACGGAAACCCTGATCGTGGAGGATGACGGTGTGGGCGAAGTATCGTCCCAGCCTGCGATGAGCTTGGGCAGTCATTATCCGGATCGCACTATCCATATCACGTCGTATTCCAAATCGCTGGGCCCCGATTTGCGCCTCGCTGTGCTCTCAAGTTCGCAGGAGATCGTGGAGCAGATTCAGGCCTACCGGAATTTCGGGGCAAGCTGGAGCAGTCGCGTTCTGCAAGATGCTGTCGCATGGTTGCTGAAAGATCCGGCCAGCATAGCCGCGGTGGCGCATGCGCGCAATGTCTATGCAGAACGCCGCCAGACGCTGTTGCACGCGTTGCAAACCCGAGGAATTCAAGTGCCAGGCCGGGATGGACTGAGCGCCTGGATCAACGTGCCTTCCGAGCAATTTGCCCTGGTCACGTTGGCCGTGCGCGGGTTTGCGGTATTCCCCGGTGCGCGCTTCAGCCTTCAATCCAGCTCGCATATCCGGGTCTGTACCAGCTTGCCGATCCAGGATGTGGAGGCTCTGGCCGACGGTATTGCCTTGTGCATGGATGCGATCTAGAAATCCTGCGCGCTCAGGGTGAATCGGCGTTTTGCGGCACCATGTAGACCAGCTCCCAGATATGGCCGTCGAGATCCTGAAAGCCATGCCCATACATGAAACCGTGATCCTGCGGTTCGTTGTAGGTGCTGCCGCCTGCGGCGACGGCCTTGCGCACCATGCTATCGACCTCATGCCGGCTGTCGAGCGCGAGGCAGACCAACACTTCGCAGCTGTGGCGGGCATCGGCCACCGGCTTGGGTGTGAAGGTCTGGAAGCGTTCGCGCGTCAGCAGCATGGCGAAGATATTGTCGCCGACGATCATGCAAGTGGCGGTGTCGTCGGTCCACTGCGGGTTGAAACTGAAACCCAGCGCGGTAAAGAAGGCAATCGCGCCGGGCAGATCGGCGACCGGAAGATTGACGAAAATCTGTTTGGCCATGAGGTTCTCCTGTCATCAGAGGGCGGGCGAAGCACCGCCCGCCTGGGCGCCGGCGAAGGCCTGCTCCAGCAGCGCAATATCGAGTTTCTTCATTTTCAGCATGGCGGCGAAGGCTCTTTGCGCCGCAGCGGTATCCGGGTCGACCAGCATTTTGAGCATGGCGCGGGGCACGATCTGCCACGACACGCCGAATTTGTCGGTGAGCCAGCCGCATTCCACTTCTTTACCGCCGTCTGCGGTGAGTTTTTCCCAGTATTCGTCGATTTCTGCCTGCGTTTCGCAGTAAATCACCAAGGAAATGGCCGGCGAGAACGTGAATTCCGGCCCGCCGTTCAGCGCCAGGAATTCCTGACCGTCCAGCATGAAGCTCACGGTCAGCACCGATCCCTTGGGGCGATGCATTTCCTGCAGGTAGTAGGTGGTCTGCAGGATGCGGGAATTCTTGAAAATGGCGACGTAGAAAGCCGCCGCTTCTTCCGCCTGGCCGTCAAACCACAGGCAGGTTCCAATTCCGTTCATTTTGGGGCCTCCTTTTCGCGCTGCGGCTCAAGTGCCCGGGCAAGCTTTGCCGGCTGCGGCGGCGATTTCTTCCGGGCTGACATCGCGTACGTGCGTGGCCACCGACCAGTGGTGGCCGAACGGGTCTTCCAGCTGGCCGTAGCGATCGCCCCAGAACATGTCGGCGACCGGCAGGGTGAGTTTCGCTCCGGCCTGCACGGCCTGTGCCACGGTTGCGTCCGCGTTTTCGACGTAGAGGTGAAGGATGACCGGCGAGCCTTTCAGTGCCTGCGGGCCGACACAGCCATGTTCCGGATATTCATCGAACAACATCAGCGGCGAATCGCCGATCTTGATCATGGCATGCATCAGCCGGCCATCCGGGCCGGGCAAGCGCGCCAGTTCGACTGCGCCAAAAGCTTTGATATAAAACGTGATGGCTTCGGAGGCGCCCTTGCACACCAGGTGCGCCGTGATCGTATGCATGCCAGGCTGGATGGGTTGAACGGGATTCATGGCAATCTCCTTCGTGGCCGGTGAGACTTCTCGGCAGATTTGAAACCGACCCATCAGCGCCAATGGCATTCGGGTCATCCGGGCATTGCGCCTGCTGGTCGATCCGGGGTGATGTGATAATGATAATGAATCGCACGAAATTTGCCTTGTCCTTCCGATGACCGTGCATGAAGGCTTTGTGATGGGGCTGGCGAGGATTCAGAAATCGGCAAGGCGGGAGATCAGGCCCCGGGAATTGGGTGCAGCGATACCTTTGCTGCCGTCCGAACCGCCTGTGTAACGGCTTCAAGCGCGGGCGATGCCAGCCGCCAGCGGTGCCAGTACAGTGGCACATCCAGATGATGACCCGGTGCAATTTCGATGAGGGAACCGGCGCTGATTGCCGAGCCGACCAGGTCTTCCGGCATCATTCCCCAAGCCAAGCCACGCCGCGCTTGGCGACTTCAACAAAGCCGTGGGTCGAGGGAATAAAGTGCGTGGGCGGTTGCAGCGGCTGGTCGCTGAACTGACTGACAAACGCCTGCTGCAACCCATCCTTCAAATTGAATACCAGCATCGGGGCGATCCCCAGGCTGTCTGAATTCACGCCGGTCGAAAAATACTTGGCGACAAAGCCGGGCGAAGCCATGGCCAGGTAACGCATGGTGCCCAAAGGCTCGACGCTGCAGCCCTGAATCGGGATGGCGCTGGCGCTGATCGCGGCCATGACCGTGCCCTCGCGCAGCAGCACGGCGGAATGGTCCTGGTCTTCCATCCGGATATCGAAAATCACGAGCGGATCGGGCTGAATCTGGTCGATCACCGCCAGAAACCAGCTGTCGAGCGAATCCGCGTTGACTGCAATCGGCACGCGCAGATGCCGGTTTCCTGCTTCACGAAACGCGCCGAGATCGCCCAGCATCTCGTCTTCCAGCAAGCTGAGCTGTTCGGTGTAGCGCAGCAAGGTCTTGCCGGCAAGAGAGGCCTGACAAGGCGTCGTGCGCTGGATCAATACTTGCCCGAGGCGATCTTCCAGTTGCTTGATGCGTTGGCTCACCGCCGACGGGGTGACGTGCAGTTGCCGGGCCGCAGCCTCGAAGCTGCCTGTCCGAATCACCATGGCAAAAGCAGCCAATTGCGCGTTATCGATTTTCATAAGTTAGAAATATTAATCAATCGTTAAAACAATTAGTTTTTGTTATTTTACCGGACTGGCTACCCTGATGTCTTGTTCCTGTATTGGCCCGCTTTATGCAAGCTCATATCATCGCTGGTTTCCTGTCATCGCTCGTGCTGATCGTGGCAATTGGCGCGCAGAATTCCTTTGTTCTTCGCCAGGGCATCCGGCGCGAACATCTTCTGCCCATTGCCCTGTTCTGTGCGCTGGCCGATGCCTTGCTCATCGGGCTGGGCATTGCCGGTCTCGGGGCGTTGATACAAAACAGCCCGATTATTCTGAGCATTACCCAATATGCCGGGGCTGGTTTTTTGCTGAGTTATGCCGCCTTGGCCGGTTGGCGCGCATGGCAAGGCGAGCAGCTTAGCCTTGAAGAAACCGGCCGCGTCTCGCTGGCGGCTGCCATGACCGCATGCATGGGATTCACTTTTCTCAATCCTCATGTGTATCTGGATACGGTGGTTTTGCTGGGCGCGCTCGCCAATCAGCACGGCAGTCATGGGCGCTGGTTGTTTGGCGCAGGTGCAGCGATTTCCAGTTTTGCCTGGTTTTTTTCCTTGGCTTATGGCGCTCGCTTCTTTACCCCGCTCTTCAGGAAACCCGTAGCGTGGCGTGTGCTCGATCTGGGCATTGCCTCAATCATGCTGGGATTGGCAATCAATTTGCTGCAGATGGGGTAGGGGGCTATTTCAAGTCCGACCGTACGATTTTGCCTTGGTGGTTTCTTGACCATTTAGGTAGCTGCATGGTTAACGCTGGTAGACTGGCGCATCTGGATAAGGAGGATTTCGCTGTGGAAAAGCATGACTACGACCTGTTTGTGATCGGCGCTGGTTCGGGTGGAGTAAGGGCTGCGCGCATGGCGGCCGGATTCGGGGCCAGGGTCGCGATAGCCGAAGATCGCTACATGGGCGGCACCTGCGTCAATGTCGGATGCGTGCCGAAAAAACTGTATGTCTATGCGTCGGAATTCGGTAAAGCGTTCAAGGACGCCAAAAATTTTGGCTGGAACAGTGCAGCGCCGGCCTTCAACTGGGCCACCCTGCGCGACAACAAGAAGACAGAAATCGCCCGCCTCAACGCGATCTACGACAACCTGCTGGCGGGGGCGCATGCCGAGGTCATCAAGGGCCATGCCCGCATCCTTGATGCCCACACGGTCGCCGTCGGCGCACAGCGCTATTCGGCAGAAAAGATCCTGATTGCCACGGGCGGCTGGCCACATATTCCCCCATTCCCCGGCAGCGAATTGGCTATTAGCTCCAACGAGGTATTCGATCTGGCGCAGTTCCCCGAGCGGCTGGTCATTGTCGGCGGCGGCTATATCGCGGTGGAATTTGCCGGCATCTTCAACGGTCTGGGCGCGAAGGTGACCCAGTTGTACCGGGGGCCGCTGTTCCTGCGCGGCTTCGATGCCGACATCCGTGCCCATGCGGCGCAGGAAATCGCCAAGACCGGCGTGGACCTGCGCTTTGAGGTCAATGTGGAATCCATCAGCAAGGGCCCCGGCGGCCTGAATGTGCTGCTGACCGATGGCAGCACGCTCGAAGTCGATGCGGTGCTCTACGCGACCGGGCGCAAGGCCAATCTGGAAAACCTGGGCCTGGAAAACGTCAACGTCAAGATCAGCGACGCCGGCACCATCGAGGTCGACGAGAACTACTGCACGTCCGAACCGAGCATTTTCGCGCTCGGCGATGTGGTTGGCCGAATGGAACTGACCCCGGTGGCACTGGCCGAAGGCATGTCCTTCGCCCGGCGTCAGTTCGGCGGACTGGAAAATACTGTCGATTACGAATTTATCCCGACAGCCGTTTTCTGCCAGCCGAATATTGGCACCGTCGGCTTTACCGAAGACGAGGCTCGCGCCAAGTTCGGGCCGTTGCGCATCTTCAAATCCACCTTCAAGCCGATGAAGCACACGATCAGCGGGCGGGACGAAAGAACTTTCATGAAGCTGATTGTCGAGCGCGCCAGCGACCGGGTGGTTGGCGTACACATGATGGGACCGGACGCGGGCGAGATCATGCAGGGCATTGCCATCGCCCTGCGTGCAGGCGCCACCAAGGCGGTATTCGATGCGACCATAGGCATACATCCGACGGCCGCCGAGGAATTCGTCACCATGCGCGAGGTCTGGCGCGAGGATTAAGCGCGGTTTGCAGAGCAGGACGAATCCGGAAAGACAAATGAACCGGCCCCCAGGATTTCGCCAGGGGGCCGGTTTTTGTTTGCGATAAAGCGCGGGTGATCAGCGGCTCTTCAGATAGTTCAGCATCGTGTCGGCATCGGACACTTCAAACGGGTCGGTCGGGCAGTTGTCTTGGAAGCCGGGCTCTGAAAAGAGCTTCTTGATTTCGCCGTTTTCCACGTACATCGAATAGCGCCAACTGCGCTGGCCGAAGCCGAGGTTGTGCTTGTCGACCAGCATGCCCATCTTGCGCGTGAATTCTCCATTGCCATCAGGCAGCAGGAAGACGTTTTTGGCGTTCTGGCTCTTGCCCCACTGGAACATGACGAACGCATCATTGACCGAGACGCAGACCACGGCATCGACGCCTTGCGCCTTGAAGTCTGCATACAGTTCTTCATAGCGCGGCAGGTGAGAGGTCGAACAGGTCGGGGTAAATGCGCCCGGCAGCGAAAAGACGACGACATTCTTGCCTTTGAATATCTCATCGCTGCTCAGATCTTTCCACTCAAAGGGGTTTGGCCCCCCCAGTGCTTCATTGCGAACGCGGGTCTTGAATGTGACGTTGGGGACATGATTGCGCATCTTGGTTCTCCATCGTGGGTTGGGAAATTGCAGAATTCAGACTTGAAACAAGAATTATTGCACGCGAAGAAAGGCCAGTGGGGATTTCTCCATAGGCATGCAATCCCGCAAGCCTGTGCGAATGGGGCTTTCGTATCCGGTGTTATAGTGGAGCCCGCTTATTTTTCCGGGGGTACGCCATGCAATTGATCCTCGTCAGTGCCTGTTTGCTGGGAGAAGCTGTCCGCTACAACGGCGGGGACAATCGTTGTGCGCACGAGTTCTTGCAACAATGGCAGCGAGAAGGTCGTGTTGTTCCCTTGTGTCCAGAGGTTGCTGGTGGCCTTCCTGTTCCGCGACCGCCGGCAGAAATCACACAGGGTGCCGGCGGCATGAAAGTGCTCGCTGGTTTGGCCAGGGTGGTTGATTCGAGCGGGCAAGATTTCTCGGCTGAATTTTCCAAGGGGGCCGAGCTGGCGCTGGAACGCACGCAAAAAATGGGCATCCGCATTGCGGTTCTCAAGGAAGGCAGCCCATCGTGCGGAACGAACACCATTTACGACGGTACCTTCAGCGGTAACAAGGTGGCCAATCGTGGCGTGACCGCCGCGCTTTTGCAACAAGCGGGCATCCACGTATTCAGCGAAATGCAGATCGAGGAGGCCAATCGCCTCCTCGTGCGGCTTGAGGCTGAAACGTCGATCTGATCTCTGGCCGCATGCCGGTTGTTGCAAGCCGCTAAACGTGAATATCCCATTGATCAGCAATGATTCATTGAGCGCGCAGAATGGTTATTGGCGACGATCGCCAATGAGCCATTTGGGCATTATCGATACAAGCACTTGATCTTTGAGGATCACATGATGGAACAGCGCCGCGCAGGCATGCAGACCTGCCAACCATAAAATGAGGTCTCCCAACAATTTGTGCAGGCTGGAAATGGTGAGGCCCAGGTCGTGACTGGTAGCAATTGCTGGCGCGATATTCAGTCCCGTCAAGAGTGTCAACGGATGGCCTTCAAGCCATGCGCCTAGAATGGCGGTAAGCGGGACTGCAAATAGCAGGAGATACAATAGTCCCTGTGTCGCTTTGGATGCGACGGTCATCCAACGTGCAATCGGCAACTCGGGTGGACGCTCATCGACCAGCAGCCAGAGTACCCGCAACAGGGTCACGGCGAAAACGCACAAGCCGAGCGTTTCATGAAATTGGCGTCCGAAGTCGCGTGCTGGCGCGTAAACCCGCAATTCCGGGCCGCCAGGCCCAAAGTAAAATGCTGTCAGCACCAGTGTTGCGGTGATCCAGTGCAGCGTTTGTGCCACTCTTCCGTAGCGAGTATGGGTATTCGACATTGGGTTCTCCGCATAAAACACAGTAATGGGGGACACTAACCGTGTCCTTCGAAAAGCTGGGTATTGCTGCTTGATTCCTGCAGGTGCAAGCGATAGACGGCAATATGCATTCGCGATGTTACACCGGCTTTCCCTGGAGTATTCATCCTTGTTTTCCTGTGTCAGCCCATTCGTAAATAATGTGGCAACACAAGTGGAAGTTTGATCGTCGAATGGTTCGGTCGGGCGCTAGGAATGGACCTGCACCGGTACAAGGTGTTACGCGTACTGTCATGGCAACGGTTCCACGCCCGCGACAATCCGTTGCGCCGATTGGGTAATTGCCACTACGCACGGATGGGTAAGCCTTCTTTCCACCGAAATGGCAAAGTAGTTGGCCCTGACCTCATTGGTGCGACCAATGACAATCAGTTTTCCAGAGGCGACGAACTCTTCCTCCACAATAGAAGGAACCGGGAAAACGCCGACCCCGGCCTGGCCGAATGCCGCCATCAAGGCAATGTCATCGAATTCGCCCATGATCCGGGCGCGGATATTCTTTCTTTCCAGCCACGGCTGAATGCTGGTCCGCAGCGCGGAATCCTCACCGGGCAGTAGCATGGGAAGGGTATTCAAACAGTCGGGAAAAGGCGCCGTGTTTCCAGCGCTCAGGCTGGGGGCCCCCAAGAATGATAGTCCGGACTCCAGCAAGCGGTGGTTATAGGCGCGTACGCTGTACGAGGGTGGGATGGGTGCATCCGAGATCACCAAGTCAAGTTGATGAATTGCCAACTGACCAAGCAAACGATCCAGTTGCCATTCTCGGCAAACAATGCGGGTTGGATGCGCGCCTTCGATGGCGGGTTGAAGCAACTGGTAAGCCAGCGATTTTGGCACCGCATCCGATACGCCCACCCGGAATTCCGCCGGGCGACCCTTGGGATGATGCTTGATCATCACCTCCATCTCCGCACTCAGGGCAAAAAGCTCGTCGGCATATTCCAGGGCCAATTTTCCTGCTTCGGTCAGGACAACTGAACGCCCTTGCTTGGAAAACAGTCCTGTTCCCAAACTTTCTTCGAGAAGTCCAATTTGGCCGCTTAGGGTTTGCGGAGTGAGATTGATGGATTCTGCAGCACGGACGACGCTGCCAATTTTTGCAACCTTCCAAAAATAAAACAGGTGCTTGTGATTCATGGGTAAATTCAACTCATCGATAAATTCGCATGGTTACGTAAAATAAAGCGAATTTATTTTACGTATTGGCTGAGTTAATGTGTATACCGATTTGTACGTGCGGTGCTTTTTTCATTGAAAGCGCAGCGTGTACGGCCCAATTCGCGTCTGCATGGGGTGCGTGTTTGCAACCATGCGTGTTTTTCCGTGATATCGGTGCCGAACATCTCTCTGCAATATTGATAGGCAGGGAAAGGGTTTCGGTCTTACGGATGGGCAAGGTGAAAATCAGGCTCACTCCGGTTTACATTAACCAAAGGGTATTGAAATGCTCGCTGCTCTAGTTGCTGTTTTTGTTATTGCCTATGCCGCGATTGCGCTGGAACACCCGATCAAGATCAACAAGTCGGCTTCTGCCTTGATTGGGGCGGGTCTGTTGTGGACCATCTATGCGCTATCGAATAGCGATGCACATATGGTGAACGAGCAGTTGGGCGAATCCTTGATGGGGACTGCCCAGATTGTTTTCTTCCTGATGGGAGCCATGACCATTGTTGAGGTCGTTGATTCGCACCATGGGTTTGAGGTTATTACCAAACGGATCAAAACCACAAAGTTATCTTCGTTGATGTGGCTGGTTGGGTTTGTCACCTTCTTTCTTAGTGCGATTCTGGATAATTTGACCACGACGATTGTGATGATCTCCCTCATGCGCAAGCTCCTGGTCAAGCATGACGATCGTCTTTTCTTTGCCGGGATTATCGTGATTGCTGCTAACTCTGGCGGAGCCTGGTCGCCGATTGGTGACGTGACGACGACCATACTGTGGATTGGTGGCCAGATTACAACCATGGCAATTATCAAATCGGTTCTTCTGCCATCATTGGCAAGCATGATTGTGCCGCTGGGCGTGACAGCTTATGTTCTGCGCGGGCGTGATGTTGTCTCGCCTGAGCGGGGAGGAGATCGCAAAGTGCGCAGCTCGCCATTCGAAAGCAATCTCATGTTCTTTATGGGCATTGGCATTTTGGTGGCCGTCCCAGTCTTCAAGACGGTAACGCACCTCCCGCCATTCATGGGTATTCTGTTTGGCTTGGGCATACTCTGGCTGGTCGGCGACTTGGTCCATCGCAACCAGGAGGATGAATACAAGCAGCATTTCACACTGATCCATGCCCTGAGCAAAATCGACATGAGTTCGCTCGTGTTCTTTATCGGCATTCTGCTTTCTGTGGCTACGCTTGAGCATGCCCATATCCTGACATCTCTCGCTGGCTGGCTGGATCAGACGGTAGGCAGGCTGGACATTATTGTGCTGATCATCGGGATTGCCAGTTCAATTGTGGACAATGTGCCGCTGGTCGCCGCCTCCATGGGCATGTATAGCCTGACCAGCTTCCCGCCGGATCATTTCTTGTGGGAGTTCCTCGCGTACTGCGCCGGGACCGGCGGTTCCATCCTCATTATTGGTTCGGCCGCTGGTGTTGCCGCCATGGGGCTCGAAAAAATCCACTTCTTCTGGTACGTAAAGAAAATCAGCTGGCTTGCTTTGATCGGGTATTTCTCCGGCGCGGGCGTCTATCTTCTCCAGCATCTGCTCATTGCCTAAATCTACGGGCCAGGTAGCGTGATTCTCCGTTCACGCTACCTGGCTGTTGTCTCTTGATTTCCCCAACGTCTTTATTGCTTTCCTTGTTGCCTGTGTTACTCCGACCACTTTGCAAACTATTGTTAACTTGATTGACTTTGGCATGCGCGCAGCCGAAGCTGCTGCCTTTCCATGAATGCTACCCATGGTTCCTCGCATGGCAATGAAATACGTCTGAAAAATTGCCGTGAAACGTTTACCTGCGCGTGGGTACAAACAGGAACCTTAACGACCAGAACACCGGGTTTTAATGATGAAAAACAAGATAATTACGGCGCTTTTTGTTCTGCCCATGGCGATCTGCAATGCTTCCTCGCTGGGAATGATTTCGGTGGGGATTAGCGGGTCGATCAAAACGATATCAGAAGGCATTAGCGACAGCAGCAAGTCATCCTCCGCGGCTGTCACGGTGGCCGAAGGAGATTACAAAGTCATTGAAGTTGCCGATGCGGATGGTCATCCGAACCAGAAACGCATTGCGCTGCAATCGCTCAATCAAGGGCAGCAATCCATTTACCTGTTCATGAGCAAAGAAGACTTCAAGCGCGTCGATCTGGCGCTGGGCAAAGTGGTCACCGCCAATCCTCGCCTGTATGGCGTAGCTTTTACCAAGTTCGGGGGTACGGAAACCTTTGCCGTTGTGCTTGACGATTCCTGGCTCAAGGAGTTGGACCCCGTCCCCGTAACAATATGAAGTGTTTTTTATGGCTGCTGGGGCTGGCACTATCGATGTCGGCCCACGCCAACAATTACTCTATCTTCTGCAACCAGCAACCCCAGTTGACTGCCGAGCAGAAGAACCGGCTTTTGCTGTTTTCTGGTGCCATCAAAGGCATTCTGGAAAGTTCTGGGCACGAGGCGGTCATCATTTCCCGGGCAGGCCTTGATCTGGACCGCTTCCATCTGCGCTATTCGCATGCCGGCATCAGCCTGAAGGAAAGCGGTAACACGCCCTGGTCTGTACGCCAGCTCTACTATTCCTGTGAAGCCGATAAGCCGCAGCTTTATGATCAAGGGCTATCCGGCTTCCTGATCGATCAAGATAATCGGCAAATTCCCTTCATTTCCATGGTTTTTCTGCCCGATTCCGAAGAGCAGGCACTGGCACGGGCAGAGCAAGATAAATCACTGGTTCTGCAATTGTTGGGTAGTACCTATAGTGCCAATGCTTATGCGTTTTCCACCACCTACCAGAACTGTAACCAGTGGGTGATTGAAGTGCTGGCGTATGCCATGGGCAATCTGCCGGAAGAGGGCGATTTGCGCGCCCGAGCACAGCAATGGCTAGCCAACCATCATTACGAACCCACTCGCATCCAGGTCAACAACCCTTTTGTGGCATTGGCAGGGCTGCTGATGCCATTGCTGCACAGCACCGATCATCCACCGGAAAACCGCAGCCAAGGGCTGTACCAGGTCAGCATGCCCGGCTCGGTGGAATCGTTTGTCCATGACCACGTTCCGGGTGCCGTACGAATTGAAATGTGCATGAATGCAAACCAGATCGTGGTCCATCGTGGTTGGGATCTGGTTGCTGACGACTGCTCCCCGGCACCGGGCGACACAACCCAGCCATTGTTATAAGCAGGCGTACCGGGCATTTTTGTGACGACATACCCGCTCGATTTTCTCTAAATACCAAACGGCGCAGGCCCTGAGTGCCGCCCAGAGCAAACCGATCAATGCCCGAAAATCAGGGCAATTCAAGCGATGACGCCAACGCAGGGTGTTTGATGATGACCGAAACTTCCGATCGGCCGGTCATTGCGTTGGTGCGTGCCTCTTGTCGGTAATTATGCGATGCAGCATGGGCCGGGAGGCGTCACGTTGATACCCTTAAATTAGTAAATTGAAATTCCATCCTTCATGGAGGCTTTCATCATGTATCAACACATTCTGGTTCCTGTCGACAGTACATCCACTGGCCAGACAATACTGAAAGAGGCGGCCCGTCTTTCCAAGCAATGCCCTCATTCCATTGTCCGACTGGTTCACGTGATAAACATGGCCGAGGCAACGATGGAGGCTCTGGTATATGGCAGCATTCAGTCAGAAATGAAAAGGGCCGATCAAGTCAGGGCAATCGGGAAAAAGGTGATCGATGACGCGTTTGCTGCAGCAAAAGAAGCAGGATTAGAACCAGAAACGCGTCTTGTAGAAGTATGGGACAAGGCCGCCTCTGAGGCGATACTCGAGGAAGTCAAAAAGTGGGGGGCAGATATCATCGTCATGGGAACGCATGGTTACAGAGGAGTGCAGCATTTGTTGATGGGCAGCGTGGCGGAAGGGGTCGTCAGGCATACCACCATACCGGTGTTGCTGGTGCGCTCACACCATTAACGTAGTTGTTGGAGCTGACACTGGAGGCTGTATTCACCCACCAGTGTTTGGTTCTCCGTCAGCGTGGTTCCTGGGTTGGCTGGTGGTGATTGTCGGTTGCCGCTGAGAAAAAATCTGGCGCGTTTATGAATACAATCCGCCTTCCTTTGCAATACGGACCAGATCAAGCAAAGTATTTGCGCCAGTCTTCTGCATGATCCGCGCTTTGTGTATCTCGATAGTACGGTGACTAATGTTGAGGTTGCGTGCAATTTCTTTGTTGGCCAAGCCTGTGATTGCCAAGGCTAATACCTCGCGCTCACGTTCAGTCAGCGTGGCAATGCACTGAGTGGCCTTTTGATTCGCTTGGGTCTGCATCTGCAATCGGTCGCATTCTGATAGTGCCGCTTCTACGCTAACCAACAATGCCGCGCGGGAAACGGGTTTGGTCAGGAAATCGACCGCCCCGGTTTTGATTGCCTGCACACTCATTGGGATGTTGCCATGGCCGGTAAGAAAAATGATCGGCAATACCATTCCTTGTTTGACCAGCTCCGCTTGTAACTTCATTCCATCCAACCCCGGCATGCGGATGTCAATAATGGCGCAACATCGCGGTGTTGAGGGACAGACTGCCAGGAAGGCTTCTGCGCTTTCAAAGGCCAATACCGAGAAATCAGCTTCTTCCAGCAGGAGTACGAGTGAATCCCGCACGGCAGGATCGTCGTCGATCAAGAAGATGGTAGCGTTGTGGTTCATGGCGCAAAGGGCAGGACAAAGTGGAATGTCGCACCGGGACCCGCGTCCGGATCGGCCCATAGCTGTCCGCCATGCGTCTCGATCAGTGCACGACTGATTGCCAGCCCCAGTCCGATACCCGCTGGTTTTGTGGTGAAAAATGGATCGAAAATACGATGTTGTATTTCTTCATCGAACCCTGGGCCACTGTCTTGTATTGTAACTTGGGCCATGTTTTTCTCCGCCAGCGTTTGTACCCGGATCGTGATGGCCGTGATTGCAACACCGGCACCGCGCATCGCTTCGACCCCGTTATGCAGCAGATTGACCAGCACCTTTTGGAGTTGGACTCGATTTGCCTGCACCGGTGGCAAGTCCGGCTCAAGCTGTAGTACCTGTTGAAACCCGCCGTAACCACTTTCCTTTGCAATAACCAGCGCGTCGTTGACTACGCTGTTGAGGTCAACCGGCCCCACTTCAGCTTCACCCTTGTGCAAAAAATTGAGTAATTCATGCAGGGTATTTCCCGCTCGTTGTGACTGCAGGGCCGCACCTTCAAGTGCGCGTGCAAATTTTTCCGGGTCATGCTTTTTACTGTGCAGCATGTTTAATGCGGCTTCACTATAGGCGGAGATGGCAACCAGTGGCTGGTTCATTTCATGGGCAATGGCTGCGGCTGTCTGCGCGGCAACCTGCTGGTTGACCAGTACCCCCATCTCGTTACGCTGCTCCTGCATTTCCTTTTCCTGCTGCTTGAGTTTGGAAATATCTCTCACTGAACCAACAAAGCGAAACGCCCGGCCATTTTCGAAAAAAGCTTGTCCATTCGCCGCTACATGGCGAACACGGCCGTCAGTACGGCTGATCACGCGGTATTCGGTGTAATACTCGCCAGTCCCGCTGGGGTCGATCGCTTGGTTAATTGCAGCTTGCGTAGCCGCACGATCATCCGGGTGAACGCCTTCCATAAATATTGCATAAGTGATGGGTTCATCGGTTTTGATACCCCATAGCTCGCATGCCCATTCATCGCAATCGAAAAGACCGCTGACGATATCAAAATCGTAAATGCCTAAACCGGCCGCCGTTTTTGCCAAGCGCAATCGTTCTTCGCTTGAGCGCAGGTTGATCAGCATTTTTTTGCGTTCCGTGATGTCTTCCTTGATCGCCACATAATGCGTAATCCGACCATCTGCCTGTCGCAGCGGTGCAATTGTGGCGGCTTCAAAGTACTCGAAAGCACATCCTTTGCGCCGGTTGATGAATTCGCCACGCCAGACTTTTCCCGCGAGGAGCGTGTTCCAAAGTTGTTTATAGATAGACTGCGAGGTGTATCCGGATTGGAGCAGGCGCGGGTTTTGACCGATGACCTCTTCGGCGGAATATCCAGAGGCAACGGTAAATGCAGGGTTCACGTACTGGATGCGTGCTTCAAGGTCGGTGATCACGATGCTGACCGGACACTGCTCAATCGCCAGCGACAATTTGCACAATTCCTCTTCGGCCAGTTTGCGTTCCGTGATGTTTTCGATCAGGCAAATAAATTCACTTTCGGCAGGGCGATAGACTGAAAACGAAAACCATCGGTCCCGCGCTGCAAAATAATGCTCGCAATGCACAGGAGTGCCCGTTTGAACCACCCGGGCGAAAGTGTCCAGCGTGATCTGATTGTCTCGTGCGTAATCGGGAATGATTTCACTGATCTTGCGACCAATCACGTCCTTCAAGCCAGAGATGGTATCGAAAGCCGGGTTTACCTGGATGTATTCATAATCAATGGGGATTCCTTCACGGAAAATCATCCGGCAGTGAGCTAATCCATCCTGCATGTTCTCGAACAGGGATCTGAACGTACGCTCGCTGGAGTGCAACTCGGCCGTAATTCGCACTCGTTCGGCAAAAATGATCGCCAGCGAGATGCTGATCACGGTAAGGATCATGGTGTGGGCCCAGAAATTGACTAATTGGGCGTATACCGGATCGTATCCGTAAGTACCGGCCCCGAGAGCGGAACCCACGAGAGCCTGCCCCGTGATCAGGAGCAGGATGAGCAATAAACCATGCAAGCCCAGCCGTACTGCAGCCCAGCAACAAACGGGATATAGCCAGAAGCCACGATTGATTGGGCCTAGTTCTTCACGAAACCAATCCAGAAAAACGATCTGTCCTATCAGAAAGGAAGTGGCAAAAAGCGAAATCACTTCCCAAAAATGCCAGGATTGTTTGCGCGGAAGTTGTCGCCAGACCAGCACCAGCGGCGCGACGACCACGATGCCGAGCGTATCGCCCATCCACCAGTAGATGAAGTTGCGGACGATCTCGGCTGAAGCAATGTGGCCGAAGTAGCGCAACGTACCGATACCGATCAATGAACAAATAAACGGACTTAATCCGCCGGCAAGGTAGCAGAGCCGGAAAAAATCGCGCGGGGTATGGAGCGAGGTGTCGAAATCACCCTTTCTTGACAATAACCAGGTACCCAACAGTGCTTCCATAGCACTTCCGATAGAGATCAGGGCCGCCTCTCCCAGTGACTGATCCGCCCACAGCCCTCCGATCACGGAGCCGATGTAGATACCCAGCCAGAATTTCCGGCCACCCAGCAATAACGCCGCCAGTGATACGCCGGCGCCTGGCCAGAACACCGACACCATGCCATTTAACGAATAGAACGTGAGAACGAGCTTGGCGAGCAGCGCATAGGCAGCCGCTGTTCCGATCAAACGCAGCAAGTCAGTTCTACGATATATCCACGCGATTTTCATTAATTAACAGCCAGTGGAGAGCAGCCGGAGCGGCAGGGGTGCATGTGCGGGAAGATTTATATTACTCGAAGACGGAACAAGCAAAACTCGTCAGATTACAACTGCTGCATCCATGATCCGCAAGTAAGGGCAGACACGTACGCGCACGCGCGTATTCCCACAGGCAGCATCCCCACCTAAATTTTGCATGGCCAGTAACCTTTTGCGTGAAAGGTGTTGGTCCATAAAAGCTGGCCAGCAAGGGCCTGATCGTTGCGGGGAGACCGTCAAAACGAGGCGGAGATGTGCAAAGGGGTGATTCTGGACGCAATAGGATTAACCAGAATTTTGAATGTATTGGCTAACGATCCAACAACCATATTGATGACAGAAAACCTTGAATGCCCCTGATGGAAGATTGGACACTGATTTCCAGAAAGAGGTATGAATTTGAGCCGCACTGCATAGAGGTCGGCGCCAGATATTCAATAAAGCAGGTGCATATCCAATAATGCGGCGCCTTTGCCAAATAAGTGACGCATCGTTATGACATCAGTGGCTGTGAGTAATTAATATGGAAAACGGAATGATTAAATCGATGGGAAAGAAGTTTTATGTGGTTTATGCCTGTCCGCAGGTTGAATTTGAGTGCGGAGAAATAAGGAACGTCTGTCATATTCCTGTGAGCAACAATTACCATTCTGATATTCAAAGCGCAAAAAAAGAATATGACGAATTGTCCGCAAGTGTTGGAAAATTGTTGGGTTTGGTTGAGGCGGTCGATTTTATGGGGGCATCAGTGTAAACGTGGTTTATGCTTTATTGTTGCTACGTTCGCGTAATGTTTACGATGTTTTGTGGTTTGCCGTTAAAAAAATCAATGACATTCTCAAATGCCGATTTGAAATAAAGTTCATAACTGTTTTTCTCAACATAACCAAGATGCGGCGTACAAAGAACATTGGGCATATTGAGCAAAGGCTCGGTTTCAATGCCGGCAGGCTCTGAGTCAAAAACATCTAATGCAGCAAATCCCGGTTTTCCTGTGAGTAATGAACGTGGTAATGCCGATTTTTCAATCAGTTCTGCGCGGCTGGTATTAACCAGCAGGGCATCGTTCTTCATTTGTTGCAAATCTTCAAAATTGACGCATCCCCGCGTGGCGTCATTTAGCCTCAAGTGCAATGAAATGATATCGGATTGCGAAAAAAAATCTTGTTTTGACATGGCCGCATTAAAACCATCCTCGACCGCTTGGGCTCTGGAAGAAACGCTACCCCAAATCAGCACCTTCATGCCAAAGGCATTGGCGTAATTTGCGATTCGCTTGCCAATCCTGCCATATCCCCATATGCCAAAGGTTAGTCCCTGTAACGTTCGACCCAACCCCAACTCGCCCGAGTTTTGCCATAAACCGGTTTTTAGATTGCTGGCATAGGGTACGAGGTGTCGGCTGGCCGCAAGCACTAATGACCAGCATAGTTCAGCGGGCGCCACTGGCGATCCAATACCTTCTGCAATGGCAACGTTGTGCGTTAGGCAAGTTGCTAGATCAATATGATGGCTAATTTTACCGGTTTGGCTTATCAACTTTAGTTTGGGAAGATGGGAAATAAGTTGATCAGTAATTTGAGTTCGTTCTCTAATAAGAACAATGGCGTCTTTATCGTAAAGGCGCTGAATGAGCTTATCAATCGACACAGGGGTATCAGTAAAAATTGAGACTTCGTGATCTTTCAGCAAGGAGAAGCAACTCAGGTTTTTTACTACGTCTTGATAGTCATCGAGAATGGCAATATTCAATTTAATCTACCTTTAACAAGGTGGCGAAAAACGAATTGCAGGCGACTTGGCCATTTGTGGATCAAGAAGGGCGGCAGGCCATGTTCTACCGAGTGTCTGTTCGATACGCATGATTTCTTTGCTCTTTCTGGGGTGTACACCAGACTCATATCTCATCGTAATGCACAAACGCAGGAGGTTGAATTGTGACTACTTCCCCACAACAGTTTTCTGAATTGGGCCATGCCAATGTGAAGAAAACACTAGAGTTGACCCAGATCGGCATCTCCTACGCAGAGCGCCTTCTCAGTCTGCAGCTTGGCATGGCGCGCGATCTCTTCAATCAGAACCTTGCCACGGCCAAGGCGCTCTCGGACGTCAAGGATATGCAGGATCTGGTTGAATTGCAGCAGCACTTTTCGCAGACTTCAACCACCCGGATCATGTCGGCAACGCGGACTTTTTATGAAGCAGCCGGCAGGACGCTAGATGATCTCAATCCGCTGATTAAGGCGCAACTGAGTGATTTCAGCAGGTATTGGCAAGCCTCGCTGGATGATGCCGTGGCGTCCATGCCGGCGAGTTCTGCTGCGCCTTCTGTGAACAGTGCAAAAAACACTTCCAGTCCAGCGGTCAAAGCGACACAGCACAAGCCTGACCTGAAAGTTGAAACCCCGGTTTCAGCCGCTGCATCTTCTACCAAGAAGGCTGTTCGCCCAACTGTACACAAAACAGCCTGATTCGTTTCCTGTCCTTGCCCGATCAAGCCTCACTCGTGTGAGGCTTGATCCATTCGGCCGCCCAGCGCCGGCTTGCTCCGGATATTCCAGGCGTATCCGAATTAATAGGAATCAGGGTTGATTTTTTTTAAATCAAGCCTGGTTATTTTGGTTTTCGACGGTGGCGATGGGGTGGCTTGCAATGTGCCGGGTTCGAGTGGCTTGGCCGTTTGACTTCCCGAGACCGCCGTGAGCCGGACTGCCCCGCCTGGCTATGGTAGTCTATTCTGAAGTCAAATAACTCTCGGGATTTTCCTATGTTGTTTGCCTCCCTGGATGCATTAAATATCCTGAGTACGCCGGTCTGGATTGTCTCGCCTCAAGATCAGGAAATACTCTTTGCCAACAAGGCAGCCCGAAAGCTCGCGGGTGACAGCCCACTACAGCAACTGCGAAACGGGCCGTATTCCGTACATTCCCAACAGCATCTGGAAGCGTATCTGCCTGCCTTGGCAGAAAATGATCAACTTATCGAAATTTGGAGCATTCACAAGGCAGAGGGAGCTTTCCCCCTGAGTTGCCGACTCTCCTTGGCCCAGCTTGAAACGCAGGAAAACGTCATTGTCGTCGAGGGGTTTTATGCGTCGGAGTCGACTGTGTCGGGATCTCTCCTCAACGTGGATCGGCCATGCACCAAGCACTTTTGCCGGGACGAGCGCGGGTTTTACGGGCGATTGTTTCGCACGAACACTGCGCCCATGCTGCTGATTGACCCATGGACGGATGGCCGGATTGTGGACGCCAATCTGGCGGCAGCGCGTTTCTATGGCTATTCACGGGAAGAGATGTGCCAGAAGCACACATGGGACATCAATGCGATGGGTAAGGAGGTTCTGCCCATCATGCATGAAATAGCCAAACTGCCGGGTGGCCACAAACCGCTCAGCTTCATTCATAAATTGGCCGATGGAAGCATCCGCCACGTTCTGACTTATGCCGGCCCGGTGGAATTGGATGGCCGACGGCTGATGCTCTGCATCATTCACGACATTACGGAGCAAAAGCGCCTGGAACAGGCACTGGAACAAGCCGCCTTGCGCGACCCGCTGACGGGATTGGGGAATCGGCGCCAATTTATGCAACAGGTTGAAACCACCCATGCCCAGAGCCGGCGTTACGCCCAGGATTACAGCCTGTTGTTGGTGGATGCGGACCATTTCAAGGATATCAATGACCAGTACGGGCACCATAAAGGCGATGAAGTGCTGATATCGCTGGCTAGAGCATTAGAATCCTGCGTTCGAGAAAGCGATTCCGTTTTCCGCTGGGGCGGCGAAGAGTTTGCAATCCTTCTTCCCCAAACCAACCTGGAAGGTGCCCTGCATGTGGCCCAGGCCGTGCGGGAGACGGTTCAGCAAATATGCCAGCCCGATCTGCCACAACTCACCGTCAGTATCGGCGTGGCACAGTATCGGACCGATGAAGACACCGACAGCCTGTTCCGGCGCATGGATGAGGCGCTCTATCGCGCAAAAGCATCGGGAAGAAACAGGGTGTTTGCTGCGTAGGCTGGCCTTGTCGCTTGATGGCATTCTTGGCAATCTGCGCTAGGCGTCGGAAGGATTAACAAGACCTGATTCGAAGTGCTTCAAAAAATCTGTCATTTGGGTCGTTGCTGAAACGACAAAAACACTTCAACGCTGGCTAATTTCATTTATGACTGGCGTGCCAACGTCGATGAATATGGGACAGGGTGGCGCTTATTGCATTCCAGCCATAACCACCGCCTTCGTGCCCGTTGCAAACAAACGCCACAACAACGTAATCACGAAGAAAACCCAATGGTAGGGTGGGTTAGCCTCAGTGAGGCGTAACCCACCGAATTCCGATGGCTGAAGGCTAAACAAAGAACCACTGCAATCCATTGGAACGGGTTTGAATTTCAAACATTGCCCTGCGCGGGTTCCCGATGGGAACGCCGCCCTACGAAACCCGGCCTACTTGGCTGGGCAGCCTATCTTTTGGTAACGATATAAACGAGAGCGTCAAGAAGCGGGTTTCAGCAACATAAGGGATGCTACATGTCCATCCATGCTGTAGTTCACACGCAGAAGGTGTTCTGCAGTTAATCCGATGTTCCCGGACAAGCCTGCTTTCCCCCTATAAATTACAAAATTGGGGGCGGATTGGCCTCCAAATGCCGTAGGTAATTGAGTCGGTGGCCCAAGAATTGTAATAACTTGTTCGCGAGAGTCCCCAAGGTGAATTCCCGCAACAGTGCCAGAAAAGGGCGGATCAAGCCGAATGTTATAAATCACATTTTCAGGGGTAAGGAAGAACCAGACGCCGAGGTCGGCTAGTCGGAGTGATTGTGTGGGAGCAAAACCATGCAATGAGACACTATTTGGTGGTCGATGCTCATCACGATTAAACACCTCCGGATTTGGCCTCCCAGGAAATACAGCCTGGATATCCTCCAGGGTTCCTCCAGGGAAAATCACCCCTAGAGGTCCGGTGCCATCAACTACGCGTGGCTGCGGTTTCAGCTTGGGAAGGGAGGATGGTCCCGCCTGTGAGGTCATATGTGCATCAATGTGGTGAATGCTTTGAGTTTTTGTAGGTGCCATTGGTGCGGGAACAACAATTTTTGTGTGTGGGGCAGTGGCAGATTGAAGCGCAGAAGGCGATACAGGGGGCGCAAAAGCAGCTTGTTTAGACATAGGTACAGGTGCAGGTGCAGATTCAAGAGCTGGCTGAACCTTGCTTGGCGTGGGCACCGGAGCAACAGGTTTTGGCAATTCATTCGGCGCAATTAGGATTGCCATAACCGTGAACGCTATTGCGCCCAAAAGTGACAGGCGCCACACTGGTGCCCGTTGCCACAAAGTTCGAGAGGCGGATGGGATGGGGGCGTTATCGTAGGGAGTCATGTGCGTACGTTAGCTTGTGTTTTTTGAGATGAGGCGGTTATAGACTCTTCGGACGACGACACAGGACGAGCAGCAACGGCACCAGATTCCCATACCAACTCAACCATCGTATGTCCTTGCAGTTTTGCGGTAATGAGGGTGTCTGCAATCGTATCTTCTATGGACCGAACAAGGTCACGCGCTGACGCGCTAGCACCAAGTTTTTCCTGCCGCTCCATGAGGTCCAGCAAGACATCCACCGCAACACCGCCGATAGAAATATTCAACCCATAACCATTCACCATTGCTTCGATTTCCAGCGCTGTGACCCGAGCAACGTCGAGTCCGGACAACGGTTTGAATACAAAGATTCGGTCTAGTCTATTTAGAACCTCGGGCGCAAAACGCGCTTCACGCAAGGCCTGCACTGAAGACCTGCGTAATTCATCCGGGTTGTTAGTATAGGTAATACTCAACGTCTGTAATGTGTCGGTTGCAGCGTTGGTGGTTAGCAAAAAAATGGCTTGGTTAGTTGAAATTTGGGAACCATCGGAAGCTTCAGTGATAAACCCGTCGTTCCAAGCCGTGAGAAATTTCTTGTGAACCTCGGGATGAGCCTTTTCAATTTCATCCAACAGCACGATGGCATTAGGTGTATCCCGCAGTCCTCCAGTAAGCTTCCCATAGGAGTCTGAACCAACATAGCCTTTAGCGGCACCAAAAAGCTGTGTAGCCGAGTGAGCCCCGGCCGAATACTGAGTCATATCGAAATGGAGCAACTTGCGCTGCAATGCTGATGCCAATCGTTTACCCAAATATGTTTTCCCCGTGCCCGGCGGCCCCGCCAACATGAACACGCCGACTGGCTTATCGCGCTGAGTAAGTGCGAGTCGCCGCCGAATTTGGGCAGCTATATCGTCACAAACAGAATCTTGCCCAATGACTTTGCTTTTGAGGTCAGCCGCCAATTTTCCCGCATCAATAACAACAGCGGGCGTCTTTTTGGCTAAGCGATTTTCTAAAACCTCACGGTTGGTCAATCGGTCAAGAATATCCATGAGAAGTGTTCCTTTTGAGGACGAGGAGATGGGTGAATGAGCGATTTTTGGTCGTTTTTCATGAACAACTCCAGCAATAACGATCATCCAGAAGATACCTGCAAGCACAGCAAGAGCCCACGCGAAACGATGAAAAAAATGCATCATCGTCTCCAAATTTGGACCATGTTGCAGCGAAAACTCGACTAATGCCGTACACGCCATGAGTAAAAAGATTAAAGGGAGCAATTGATTAACAAAATTAAGAATCCGGCGCATAAGGGAATCGCTATATAAGTACAGGGGCTTTCAGGACTGAGGCGGCAAAAGCATACCTTATATGCTGACTAAAGGACTGCTTCGGAGCGTTATAGCGATTGGATGCTTTGGGCTTGCCCTTCCCCGTTCTAGTAACACAGGGGGCTACAAATACCTAACATGGCAAAGCCCTACCTTCGACCCCTTGCTGTTCATAAACTTTCCAGAAGCATACCCCTCCGCCGTGCCCGCCCGAAAGCTTCCCTGTGCTTTATTTGCACCAGCACAACAAAACAGGATGATTAACAGGGCCAGCCTCGATTTTTTTCAAAAAACCGAATTCACCCCTTGGTTCCCGATTACGCTCATGTGGTGGCTGGCGGCGATTGACATGTATGCGATTACGCTGCGCTAATGGCACCTACGGGCTTCGGCGCGGTAGCCTCGGGGCAGGGCGGTCTTTTTGATGGTTGGGCGAAAAGGAGTGATGGAATGACAAGCTGTGTTTCGGGCATGAAGGCTGGCCATGAGTAGCAACGACACAAAACATCGCTGCAGATGGGCGGCTGACGATCCGCTGATGCGCGATTACCACGATGCCGAATGGGGCGTTCCCCAGCACGATGCGCGGGTGCTTTGGGAAATGCTGATGCT
>JARLJJ010000354.1 GCA_031291275.1 Formivibrio sp. | reverse complement strand
TTGAACAATCCGTGGACGTTGCGAGCACAAAAGCAACTAAGATACCAACTTGCGACAGACAACAACGGCCTGGACTGGATTTCAGATGCGCGCGATCCCGGTTCCAGAAAATTCTCCGTCAACGTCAAGTTGCCATATTCCTCCTTAAACGCCGACTATGCAATTGTTGCTCGATTCTATGATTCAAACACTCAAAAGCCTGTGTTGGTTGTTGCGGGGCTCGCAGAAGACGGTACAAAAGCGGCGAGCGAATTCATAACGGACGAGAAGCAGTTACAGGACTCCGTCGGTGAATCTTTGCGAGGCTCAAAGGGAGAGAATTTTGAAGTTGTCCTTGGAACTCAGGTGATTAATGGTGTCTCCGGCCCCCCCCGAGTACTGGCAAAAGAAATCTGGTAGTTTTATCCTTTACCGCGAATTCGCCGTGCGTTCCGTTGTAGGTCTACATGCGCAATGTATCAATCAACGCTGAGAGGGTAGTTGGCTGCTGCCGCCTGCTCGAATAATAGAGAAAGAAGCTTGGAAATGGTTGGCACCAGCTCCCCAGTATGCGAACTAGGGCGCCGCTCTCCAGATGTGGCGCTGCATTTTCTTCCTACATGTACGCGAGACCGACGCCGTCCAGCACAGTCTGCATGACCAGGTTCAAATCGTCGACAACGAGTGGATCGCTCACCGCGACAGGCAGTGACTTTCTGCCCTTTTTGAACTCCGATCGGCACAGGCCAGCATCACCGTGCCGTAAGTTGATGCACAGATGCGGCAGGAGGTCAGGTCGTGCGGTGCCTTCGGCTTACCATGCAACTCGAGACAAGCAGGTGAGCACACGATCGCCGGTCTGTGAGCTGGAGACACACGCACCGCGGTCATATCCTTTTCGATGTGTTCACCGAAACGAATACCGGCATTAAGACTCGCCGCGACGATAACTGCTGAGACGAAGAGATAAGAAGAGTAGCAGAACGGAAATCAAGAGATTTGGATCGCAATCATCTGGCGAGGGGCCGTCGAATTGGTTCTTTGGAACCGTTTGTATCCATCACCTGCGCAACGGGCAAGAGGAAATCGTTTATGCAGCGGACGTTCGGCCAGGGTCGGCGGCGCCCAAAAGAGCTTAGCAATGAGCGCATCAGGCGCGTTCATGACGCGACCGAATGATATTGGGGGTACAGCGGGAACAGTATTGATCGGTTTGAGGGGAAAGTTTGTGTTTGGGACGCGTTTGTCTATACTAGAGCGGCCAATTCATATGCCGAAAAGGCTCAAAGTGTTCGATAAGTATCAAGGGTATGTATGGGAATAAGCATTCCCCTACATACCCTTGATACTTATCGAACACTTCGGGGGGATATAGGGGACAAAATCCCTATAGTATTTGCACGACAAAACACCAAAATATGCCTGGCGAATGAAAAGACTGTTCCCGCTGTACCCCCAACATCATCCGCTCCCAAGTCAATTCCTCACGACGGGGCAAGGTGATGAAGAGGATTAAATCTGTTGTCCACTATAGCTCACGCCTGAGGAATGATCTTTCCGTCCTGCCTGACACAAAAACCCTCGTGCGGGCACGCCAGACCCGAACTCTGTGCATGATCGAGCTCAGGACAGCGCCCCCTGATCGCGCTCTCGTTCTATGCGCTCTATGCAAGCCGAGGCAAGCTCGAGCGACTCCTCTGTCCTACCAAGCCCAAAATCCTTTCGCGCCGATGTACTTGAGCCAGGGCATCCTTCACGCTTACCTCTTATGGCATGAGTGCCCAATCTGAGTTTGGGGTTGAGTAGCGGTCGAAAACGCACTACTCTGTCGTCTGTGTGTTCCAATAAACAAGCGAAAAAACAGATTAGGGAACTTGTAAGTGGTAGGCGGAGAATCTTGTTTTACTCTATGTGCCCGCATACTTTTTGGAGTGAAACAGGGGGATATAAGGGACAAAACGACTATATGAATTGCAGAGCAAATTACCGAATGTTCTATTCGGCAGACAGAGAGTGTCCCCTTTGTACTTCAATGTAGGGCCGCTGAAGCTTACCCCAATTCGACGGCCTGACCACTTCTCTTGGTTTCGCCAGGATTTGCCGTGGAGATTTGAGCTCTGCTGTTCTTCATATATCGGCTGTCGTTTGAAGAAGACAATTCATGTACACGCGGTTAGTCGTCAATTCTGAGACATTAGCGTCATGAGGCCAACCGGCATGTTTCTAACAATTTGCAATAAACAACTGCTCTTAACATCTGCGGCCTAACCGTTCCGTACCTTGCACTGCAGGCGGCAGTACTCCTATTGTTATCAGCGAAATAGCTAGAGATCTATTCGAGTTCATGCATCTCTTCTGGAAGGCAGAATTGGCAATTGCATTGGCGACGAAGCTTTTGCCGATTCGTACACTGGTCACAATTTCCGGTGTTCTGAAGACTGGCGCTCTGTGCGTTGGGCGCAAGCCCAAAGCTAACGCCGTCTCTTGGGTTTACCCATCGATCTTCGATTCCCACAAGCCACTTGCAGTCAATAGTGTGACGTTCGCCTACGGTATGAGCCAACTAGGCCTGCATGCCTATGGATGACTCATTTTGAGGCTGAGCGTTCGAGGTGCCTGTCCTCGTTCTTAGGTCCGGACGCACAAAGATAAGGAATTTCAAAGACACGGACAATCCGATTAAGAAGGGGAATTGGCCTTCGAAGTATGAACCGGCGATTGCCTACGAAAGGAATTAACGTGAGTATTTCATTTGATCGTTCTTCATTGGGTCTAACCCGTCGCAGCTTTCTTGCCCAAGGTTCGATGGCCTTGGCCAGCGCGACTGCCTTTCCATATCGCCGTGCTATTGCGCAGTCCGGAAAGCCTGAATTTGTGGAAGTCAACACCGCATATGGGCGTATTCGCGGCCTGAGGAGCGACGGTCTGTCGACTTTCAAGGGAATTCCGTACGCCGGTTCTGTTTCCGGAGCGGGTCGTTTCAAGGCTGCGCCGCCGCTACAGCCTTGGACAGGTGTGCGTGACGCGCTTCAGCTTGGTGCGCCGGCACTGCAACCGGGTGGCCAGCGCCGCAACGAGCCGCCATCGGATGAAGACTGCCTCTTCCTGAATGTGTGGACTCCGGCGGCCGATGGGCGCAAGCGTCCGGTGATGTTCTACAGCCATGGCGGTGGTTTCGTTGTTGGGTCGGGCGGCGCTGGCTATCAGGATGGTGGTAACCTGGCTCGCACGTGGGATGTGGTCGTTGTGGCCACAAATCATCGCCTTGGCCTGATGGGCTTTCTATTCTTGGGTGACCTTGGCGGGGAAGAAT
>JARLJJ010000353.1 GCA_031291275.1 Formivibrio sp. | reverse complement strand
CAACGTTACGGGCGATAGCGGTCACTGTGTGGCCACGGCGCAGGTCCTCTTCCAGCAACTGGCTGCCAACGTGCCCGCTGGCACCGATAATTGCGATTTTGCTCATGGGTTGCCTCTCATTTGACGGGCTTGATCACCCGATTGAGTGTAGAGATTACCGGTGGGCAGCCAGCGTAAAAATGCGATTGCGCAACATAGTTTGTTTCTGAAATCGGGCGAATGGGAGAGCGGTTACGGTTGCGGAACAAAAAACAGAATAAATTTCTAAAAATTGTTGATATGGAAATTATTTTCCAATAAAGTCATTTCCAGGTTGCCGACTATCAACGTCCCGATCGACCTCAAGCCAGCCTTGAGTGCGGGGAGGGCGAAACAAAAACAAGAAACAACGATAGGTACCGTCGATGAAAGCCCTCAGCACTGATCTGCGCGTTTCACGAACCGCGTTCCTCTTGCCCCGCATCCTCCCGCGTGCACCGAGCGTTCACTTGTCTGCCCACTGAATTCGTCCTGCGCCTTGTCCATAAAACCAACAAGAATGTGGAGAAAGACTGTTCATGAAGACCAAGATCCGTTTCGCCTCACTTGCCCTGTCCCTGATGCTTGCCAGCGGCGCCGCGTTCGCAGACCTGAAGATTGGCGTGAGTATGTCGCAATTCGATGACGCCTGGCTGACCTACCTGCGTGAATCCATGGACCAGCAAGCCAAGTCCATGCCCGACGGCGTCAAGCTGCAATTCGAAGACGCCCGCAGTGATGTAGTCAAGCAGTTGAGCCAGGTGGAAAGCTTCATCAGCCAGAAGGTCGACGCCATCGTGGTCAACCCGGTGGACACCGCCGCGACCAGGAAGATCACTGAGGCTGCGGTCAAGGCCGGGATCCCGTTGGTCTACGTCAATCGTCGCCCCGATGACCTGAACCTGCCCAAAGGTGTGATTACCGTGGCCTCCAACGACCTGGAAGCCGGTGAGATGCAGATGCAGTACCTGGCCGACAAGATGAAAGGCAAGGGCGACATCGTGATCCTGCTGGGTGACCTGGCCAATAACGCGACCACCAATCGCACCAAAGAGATCGGAAAGAGCGT
>JARLJJ010000352.1 GCA_031291275.1 Formivibrio sp. | reverse complement strand
TTACGGCATTGATAGGTACTTTTGTCGTATTGAACAAATAAACATTCTCAGTACCATTACGATAACCACATATGTATCCCTAAAAATTAAAAATTCTAAACTTTTAAAAAAAAATGTGAAAGTCCGCAACGTCCCGTCCGTACAGCTAAAAATGTCAGAGATGTCAATTCAAGCACTTCCATTCCTCAGTCGTGGCCAATCAGACAGTATCATCTTTTTTCTGTTGTATGAAAACGATTGATATTATTGCTTAAATAAAAGATATTAAGTCACTGTACAAAATATCTCACTATTACGTAATGCTTTAGCACAAACACCTTACATCATTCAAACAACTCGTTTTTCATTATAATAAATTGAAGTGAATGGATGGAAACGACCGATTCTTGCCCAGTGCTGCCATCAGGAGACAGTTCGGCATTTGCAACAACACCCTCCGCAAGTATGCGGACAACGGGACTATTAGATCCTTGCGTCTTGGCGGGGCCGATGGAAAGCGGCTGTACAACGTGGACGACCTTGCCAAGATCTTCCACGGAGCCAGCAAAGTCATCGAACGAGGCATCCGCAGCAGAAGCAAAGTGTGCTACGCCCGCGTGTCCAGCCGTAAACAAGAAGCGGATCTCGTCCGCCAGATCCAAACGCTCAAGGAGCGGTGCCCTAATCATGAGCTCATCAAAGACGTTGCCTCCGGCATCAACTGGAAGCGACCCGGCCTGCTCACCCTTTTGGACCGAGCGCTGCGCGGCGGCATCGAGGAGCTTGTGGTTCTGCACCGCGACAGACTCTGCCGCTTTGCCTTCGAACTCGTCGAGCACATCCTTCGCGAATCTGGTTGCAAAGTCGTGGTTCTCGATGGCCTCGATTCAAGCGCCGAGTCTGATGAACGCGAGCTTGCGGACGACCTCATGGCCATCACCACAGTGTTTGTCGCCAGCCACAACGGCCGGAGAAGCGCTGCCCACCGCAAAGCCAGAAAAGAGGCCCAAAGTCGAGCAGAGCCAACCAAAGAAGAAACAGCCGATGAAGAGCCAGAAATGGAACATCAAGCCAACTGCGGAACAGAAGGCGTTGCTGCGGCTGTGGTTTGATGCTGCTCGTCTTGTGTACAACAAGGGTGTGGAACATGCCAATGACACAGGCGATACATCACTCGGAGGAATGCGCGCGGCGACGGGAATTGACGATAACATCTGGAAACGCGAGGCTCCGAAACGCCTTCAAGATTGCATTCCTTACGAAATAAGGGATTCAGCACTACAGGACCTCAATAAGGCTGCTGCAACTCTTAGGGCCAAGGCTCGCAAGCGCGGTGAAAAAGGCAAGCACGTCAAGTACAAATTCCGCACCAGAAAGAGTGGAACAGAGAGCATCACGCTCAGAAAGCGCCAGTTGAACTGCAAAAGCAATCGTGGAGATGTCTGGCCAGCGCTGTTTGGCACGACCCACGATCGCAGCGCGATGGCTACTGAGCGCGGTAAAGTTCTACCAAGTGTGTTTGAGTGCGACACGCGCCTACTTCATGACATGCGAACTGGCGCCTACTACCTATGCATCCCGATGCCGATCAACCGCGCTACCACGCCCGAGACCCAAGGGCCTGTAAGCATTAAAGATCGTGTGGTATCAATTGACCCGGGAGTGCGGACCTTCGCTACATGTTATGATCCCGCAGGCGAGCTCACCGAATGGGGGGTCGACGCGGGCAAGCAGCTTTTCGAGCTCAAGAAGCGCGCAGATGCGGTCGATCGGGCTGCTAACGCGAAGCATGGGCGCCAGAGAACGAGGACCCACCGTGTTGCAGCAAAGCTGAGACAGCGCGGACGTGATTTGGTGAATGAGCTGCATCGCAAGCTCGCACTCTGGCTGTGCAAGGAACACCAGACCATTCTTTTACCAGAGTACCAAACTCAAGGCATGATGAAGAAGAAGGACAAGACTGTCAAGAGGCGTATCAGCCGCACGACATGTGGCAGGATGAGCGGTCTTTCGTTCTACAAGTTCAAGCAGTTCCTCGAGCACAAGGCACAGGAGCTGGGAAGCGAACTCATTA
>JARLJJ010000351.1 GCA_031291275.1 Formivibrio sp. | reverse complement strand
TCCGCTTAAGGTGGTGCCCACGACAGGACTTGAACCTAGTAAGGGCTGATTCTCTCCACGTCCCATGATGGCCTCGTTTAGTGTTTTCATTTCCCGCAGAGTAACAGCTAAAGCCCGTAATTACAAGCATTATCTGTGCATTTATGGGAAGTGGTAGGAAGAAAACCTTGTGCAAATTCGGTGCTTTGACGATGACTGTGCAAGCTTTGTGCAAGCCAAGACTCACCCCGGATTCTGTGCAAGCTTGTGCAAGGATTTGGCCCGCCGTGGCGCGTGGCTGGCCTCTGGCGCGTCCAAGACCATCTCGGCAGGCAAAGGCAGAGGCCGGGAACATCGTCGCCTCTGTAATCGCTTTACGGCTGTCCGCAGACTGAACAGCGTGCGACGGCTGATTGGCGGTGAATTGCAAACACCTTTACCAGTGAGCGTCATTTTTTTGGAATTTTTTTTATTTTTTCCAATTCAACATAAAAAAAGGAATTGCTTAATGTCCGCTCGGTGTTGGCATCCAGCATGGGGCTTCCCGTCTGCCAGCCGGGATGATTCATTTCCCATAATGCCAGATCGGTCAAAGCTGCGCTTCCCGCCAATTTCTCCAGCACGGCATTTTCTTCGTAAGCCGTAAGCGTATATTCCTGATTCAATTTTTCACGCAGTGCGCGGTCGCGTGCGATTTTGTTCTGATGCACAAAATAACAGATGACTCCCACAATGGCGACGGGCAGCAGAAAGAATAAAATCAGCGGACGCTTTATTTTCGCCCACAACAGATGGGATTGGGGCATGCCAAGCGCGGGAACGTATGGAACACCTTTGGGCAACAAAAGCCGGGTTATTTTCCCGCAAGATGGACACGTCACAAATTCTCCCGCGCTATCCGTTTCAAATTCAAGATGCTGCCCGCATTGCTGGCATGATGTTTTGGCAATCATAATCTGCCTTCATTAAAAGAACCCAAAAAAACGCAGCACGAAGAACAAGATGATTCCGATGACAACCGCTGCCACGATACCGGCCAAAGTGCTTCTAGTTTTGCCGCACTTCGGGCATTTCGAGGCGCTTGAACTCATTGGGCTGCCGCATTCCTTGCAATCTATTAATGGCATGGGATTTTTATGGTTTCATGGTTTCCATCCTTACGGCTTTAGGCGGGCGAGGTGGTTGGATGCTTCAATGTCGCCTTGAGCGGTGGCTTTTTTCAGCCAGTAAATTCCCAGTTCGCGGTTCGTCTCGCAACCAAGTCCATTCAGGTAATGCCAACCCAAGCTGCCTTGCGCGTTGGCGCTGCCATTGGTGGCTTGCGGTTGGAGCCAAAGTACTGCATTGGATTGCCCTTGGTAGGCTTTAGCCGCTGCCGTTTTAGCAGCTTGTTCTTTTTTAGCCTTTGCCGCCGCGATTTCTTCCGGCGTAGGCTGTGGCGGTGGTGTTTTCACATAATATTCCCACAACTCCAGAACATTCCCAGGTGCCGGCGTTCCATCCGGCATTACGGCCCGAATAGTTCCAATCCTCTCGGCAACAAACTCCAATTTCTGGTCGGCTGCCAATTGATCGAAATTAGGGTATTTTTGAACGGCGATTTCTTTCCAATTGTTTGGGTCATTCTCATTAAATGGATTATACAGCAGGAATCTAAAACGAGTTTTATAAACCGCGATAACTGTGCCTCGCAGAAAGATCGGCGCGCCTCTGCCGCTCAAATGGATTTCGTTCGTCAAATGATCGGCGCGGTACTCCTTTACCTGAACGACAGGCTCGTTTGTTTGTGCGGTGGCGGAAACGACAATGCCTAAAACGCCTGCAAGGAGCCAATTGGTTTTCATGATCTACTTTTGGTATCGGCCCTCCCCGCTGCCAAGAGAAAGGGCGCACGTACTCACGCCCCGAATCAGGCACTGGTATGCCTTGGAAGGAACGCTTTCGGCACGCCCAGTTGTGGGCGTGCTTCAAACGCTGTCCTTCCAATGAAATTACCAGTTTCGATTCAGACAGCAGCCGAAGCCGCAAATTTGTTTTTAGTTTTGTTTTCTGTTCGTTTTTTAGCTGACGCTACTGATTCAAGCAGCAACCACGGGGATGTTCAAGCCAGTTTTGCGGGCCACGGAAGGGCTACAAGCTTCGGTAGATTCTTGAAATCGTCAAAGGTACTACCCGGCGATTGGCCCCGCCGATGTCGTT
>JARLJJ010000350.1 GCA_031291275.1 Formivibrio sp. | reverse complement strand
GGGAATTCACGACCTACGTCTTCAATCCCGGCTTTACCGAGCCGAGCGTGACGCTAGAGGTGGGCGTCAACTTTTGAGCATTGGTGAGGGCGGGGCAACAGCACCGAATCTGTCGCCATGCGGACCCAACCCTCGTGGGCAGCCGCAAAAGGAGAATTGTGCGCTGGATCCCTGAAAGATCGAAGTGAACATCAATCCAGCAGCTGCATCCGCATCCGCTGTAATTGATTGGGCCCGCCCACATGCCACCCTTGCCCGTCAGCGCCGGCTCCCGGCAACTAGGGATTTCCCTAGTTGTGACGACATCGAGTCAACCCTAGGATTGCTTTGGGGCCGGGCGCCGGCACGAGGCCCGAACCTCGAAATCACTGGGGAATCGGAGAGAAAGGGAGAACCATGCAGAGGACAAGAATTGGAGTGGTTGCATTCATCGCAACAATTTCACTGGCAACACTTCTGTTGTTTTGTGGCACCGCTGCGGCCCAGTCCGCCAAAGCCGAGGGGCTGGTAATTGGACGAAGCGGTGACACCATGACGATACGAACTCCAGATGCGTCGAGCGTGGTGGTGGTTCTCACTGACACTACACAAGTGGCTCAGGTAGTGGGCGCATTCAAGGCGCGACGCAAGCAAATGTCGATGGCCGCTCTTGTACCGGGTCTCCAGGTCCAGGTAGAGGGGTCTTACAACCCCCAAAACCAACTGGTGGCCACCTCAGTCAAGTTCAAAGGCAACGATCTGGAGGACGCGCAAAAGATCCAGGCTGGCCTGGCCCCGGCGAAGGAACAAATACAGCAGAGCCAACAGGAACTGGAGGAGCAGAAGGCAGCGCTGGCGCGGCAACAGCAAGAAATGCAGGAACAACAACAGCAAATGAAGGAAGCGCAAGACAAGATTGACGCTAATAAAGCGGCCATTGAGGCCGCAAACAAGCGGTTCGGCCAGTTGGATGATTACAACATACTCGACGAGTTGACGGTTTACTTCGGCAACGGGCAGGTGAAGGTTGACCCCAAGTACAACGCCCAACTGCTGGCACTGGCGCAGAAAGCCGAATCCATCACCGGCTACATGATCCAGGTGAAAGGCTACGCTTCCTCTGTCGGCAGTGCTTCATTAAATCAGAAGCTCAGCGACGACCGCGCCTCCAACGTCACGAATATGCTGCTTCAGCAGGGCCATGTTCCCCTCACCAGAATGCTGGCGCCAGGTGCCATGGGCGAGAGCCACCAAGTCGGCAGCAACAAGACAGCAGAGGGACAGGCGCAGAATCGTCGTGTGGTTGTCCGGGTCCTCCAGAACAAGGGCATCGCGGGAATGTAGACATTCGCTCTCTTGCGTCGAATTGTTGCGTGAAGTCGTTTCAGCCGATTTGTCGAGGTCGATCAATGGAACGAGAGTCATGGGCACCCGTACATGCAAGTGGCAAGCCGGTGGACGGTTAGTCCTTACCTGACTTTCACTGCAGCATCATGGACCGCGAGTGCAAACGTAGCGGCATGCACTGCCACAGCAATCAGAATGCCAGTCATCGTTAACCCAATCAGGGCGATTGCGAGGGCAATCACTTTCGATGCTCTATTTACCGGACGTATATCGCCGTAGCCCACGGTCGTTGCAGTGACGAACGACCAGTAGAAGCTGTCGAACCTTGACCACCCTTCTTTTTTTCCAGCCACTTGTCCCAGCAGTGCGATGGCTGCCCCGAGGCTCAGCAGAAGGGGTAAGCTTAGCCAAAGACCCACGCCAAACTCTTTAAGAAATGTGATCGTCAAACCTGTCAGCAGCAACGGTAACCTCCGGTTTCGGCGAGGCTCAGCGAAGGCCCTCTATTGATGGTCAAACAATAAACGGTGCAACCCATTTCCG
>JARLJJ010000349.1 GCA_031291275.1 Formivibrio sp. | reverse complement strand
CGCTGGGTGAGTTTGCTGAAGAGGAAACCTGCTGCCTCGTTATTTGTATAATGTAGGTCCTTGCTCAACTGCGGCGAAGGTGTGGCATGTGTCTTGAAGACGCACCAACTTGCTGCATTGTGAAGGACTATTTGTGCCCCGCCATGATATCGGGCAATGGTGCCAGTAACGCAGAGCTGCCCAGCACTCGGCAGCGTTCCCACTGTTCCCTTGTCACGCTCCCAGACCAGCACCGTGAACGTTTTGGCTCGGATACGGCTTGTCCAGGTCTATGCACGTTGGCGCCCCTTGAGACTGGGAAGCGACGTGTTTGTCCGCTATCGCCCCGCAGATAGTTGCTCGTTCACCGATGTGGTTCTTGGCGTCAACTGAAGGAATTGTCTGAGCAAATGTGGAGCAATTAGGAGTTTCGAACGTGCGTGGAGGTGGATGAAGCTAGCTTTCGGCATTTTCGCCTCAGCAGCTAGCCTGGCGGTGGTTGTAATTCTCACCATTAGCGGCTTGAAAGCTCATGATTTGCTGAAGACCGCGGACTCTGTAAAGCAGTCAGCGGTTGAATCTGCAGACGCGATTCGCAATGAATTAACTACGAAAACCTTCGTACAAGCGAAAATCCACCAAATTATGCATATGCCGCCCATTTCTTCACGAACTATCTTGTCATAAAGCAGGGAGTGGCGATGTGTTGTATGCGGGAATGTTGATATTATTATCGACATCGACAAAGGAGGTTTGAGCTATTATTTTGAGGTCCGCTGACTGGCCAGTTATTTGGAACATGCATGTTCCACTGCCCGTTCCCTAACGTAGCAGGACCTCTGGTGAGCTTGCATCTTATCTCTGCGTTCTTTTGAGCTTTCTGCTGGCGGAATGCAGAATGCGAAAAAGAGCTTCTGGAATTCTTACAATGTCATGAGTGCCGCCAAAGTATCAAACTATGTCTCGATTGGCGGACGCGACCGGACAGACAGGTTTAGGACGGCTTGCGCGTTCATCATGCATATGGCGACGGGTGATGCGGGTGCTGGTATTCAGACTGGCGGAGATTCCATCCACATACTGGAGCGGCTTGCCAAGCTTCACGATGCAGGTGTAATTTCTGCCGTAGAATTTGATTCAAAGAAAGCTCGATTCTATCGCGGCTTGATGTAGAACGGTAGTAAGTCGTCACGCTGCAAACGGCACACCGAAGG
>JARLJJ010000348.1 GCA_031291275.1 Formivibrio sp. | reverse complement strand
TCACGCAGAGCCTCCTTTATCATCTTGTAGACGGTTGGACCATACCTGACCGATGCCGCGATGAAGATCGAGCTACCTGCCACGATACCCATGATGCTACCTGCGATGAAGAGGTTTCGCAGCGAATCTGTCTGAGTCGACGCGGCTGTGTTTCCATATCCCCCGTTGTCCAGGAAATTCATGAGATTATTGAATTGTTCTGGTGTGGCCAGTACCTGGAGTCTTGCTACAGCTTGATTGAGTGTGGCTGCCAACTCGGCGCTGGTGTTGAGTCTCACCTGCCAGCTGGCGTCGAGGTTCACCATATCGACATCCAATCGCCGCGACAGATTCGTATACTGCGAGTTCAGGTCTGCCAGTGTGGTGAGTTTGGTGCTTGCTTGTGAGGTCAGATTCACAGCCTGCTGCTGAAGCAGCTTGATATCCTGCATGTATTGATTCCACGCAGTATTGTTTGTGAATGGATCCGAGTAGCTGCTGAGTGCCTGATCCGTGCTATTCTGCACGGTTGCAATCTTTAGTGTCATGTTGCGAATTTCCTCGCTGTTGTCGATCCCACTCAGTATAGACTTCAGAGCCGCCTGCTGCAAGTCAAGGAGGAGACTCGCGAGCTGGCGGTTGGTGTTGGCCACCTGCGTCAGCGCATCGTCGGTGGCGTATGTGATCGTGCGCTGTACGTTAGCCGGTACCAATGTTCGAGTCGTGCTGTCGAGAAGCGATCCCACAGCAGTCGAATTAAGTTTCTGACACAAAAGCAGTCCGTTGCCGAGATCCAGGTTTACCTGCATCTGCTGCCGATTGCAGATGCTTGGGATCGACCAGCTGGTGACTCGATTCGGTGGTAGTGTCACTGGGTATGACTTATGACTACAGCAGGTCGACAGAGCCGCATTGCAGCTGGCGTCGTGGAGGTCGATCCGTATCGTGGAGTAGTTGGCGTTGCTGTTGGTGAAGTATGCCATTGAGGTGGTACCATCACCCAGTGCCTCGAGTTCGACGGATGGGCAGTTTCCGCGCGGAATGACGCTGGTGATGCGACCGTTGGGTAGAGTGACATCTGCAAAGTATTGATACTCACGCGGTGTGAATGACATGAATCGATTACCATCTACCATCGACTCCGAGACTTGATAGTATTTGAGGACCTGACACCAGTGGCCGTTGGAGCTGTACGCATCCGCAATGCCAAGTACGCTCGTCGACTGCTGTCCGCTTGATAGCGCATTTTCGCTGGTACATCTGCCCATCGAATCTTGGAATGCGCACTTCTTGGTGCAGTCAGGCATTGCGTAACCGGCGTCACAGGTGAGCTTCACAGCTGTCACGAGTTTGTTAGTGAGATCCAAGACGCCGTACACATTACAATGGCCCTGGCACATCATACCATGTCGACAATAGCCACGCGCGACTCCCAGTTCATCTGTCATTCCGGTATAGACACAGACGGCCGCTGGGGGGCTGTAATCCAGCACACGCAGCGTGCTCTGTAGGTTCGCCGAGAGGGACCATGACTGCAGCTGACACTGCATCTCCTGGAATAAGGATGTTATTGAATGACGCGGATAGACGTAGACACTGTCGGCGTATTGTGTAGTCATGTCCACGGAAGCAGGATCTAGTACCCATGGTAATTGGCTGGTTTGACAGGTTTGGCCGATGATCGTCTCCGACAATGTGGCAGAATCACTGATTACGCTGATCGTCAGGGACATTCCTTGGAACTCGGCCGCAATGAATTTCACCCCGGTGACATACATGGAAGAGGCTCCGGGTGTGTTATGCGGCCACCATCTGGGCCAGGCCATGAGTACGCTGTTGTTCAAGGAACGATACTGTGTGCAGGTCGAGCCAGTGGTGATGACCGCCAGAAAGTGCATGGAGTATGCATCCAGCGGTTCTACCTCCACGCCGAACTCGAAGCCGGTCTCCCGGTAGAAGCTGTTATAGCGAGCCAGCAGCCGAGGGTCCGTTGGGGGCGTCACGAACATCGTCAGACTCGTTGGATCAGCGGCAGTGTGGTTGTGAAGACTCGCGGTCGTCATGGATTGATCCAGTAACCCCTTGGTACCACGAAGAAGCCTGCCGTTTGTGCTAGCCTCGCAGGTGAAGCGGGGCGCTTGATACAACTCGAGCGAGAGACCTAGTTCGATAGGCGCGGAGTTTGGTGAAGACGGTGCCCATCTTAGTTTCGACAACGGATCGACTTGCGAGGAATTGTAGACGCTCGATGTTGCGTTTAACTGCGCCGCCGGGGAGAGCCAACAACGAGGTGTGAGGCTCATAGCCTCGCATTTCTTCAGCTTGAGAACTTGGTTGACGTTGAGATCGCTTCCATAGAAACTCACTGCGTCCACCGTATAGGAGGTGCGATAACTCTGCGGCGAGCGCAGCGTGAATGCCGCCCGTTTCCAAGTCCTGATTGTAGTCAGCATCGGACCCGCGGTCGCTCCGTAAATCACCTGCGATATGACTCCATCCTTCATGAAGTACGAGTCCTCTGTAATCGAGTTATGCGTGAAGGCCAGGTGGTAGGCTCGTCCACTTTGGAAGTTACTCGCATCTCCACCATAGTACCACTCTTGAGGATATGCGCCACTCACGCTGGTCAGCGAAAATCCCCACTTGCCTTGGTTCATGCCAATGTACATAACGTAATATTGGTCATACCATGATCCCGAAATCTGAACCAGCATATCGATGTCAAATACTAAGACCGGGAATTCCACCAGATCGGATGTGATGGCATCACTCGATTGAGAGAACCACCACGAAAATGTAAACTGCAGCGGAGTGCTCACGGCGTAGCTTTGCAGTGACGACTGCATCGCAGCTTGGCCTGGTTGTGAGACCGTATTGGAGCCGTATCGGAGCTCGTTGAGAATGAACGCACTGGTAATCGTACCAAGATTAGAGACACAGACAGCCGCACCGCCAGGAGCCAGTGGTGGTGCAGCTGTATACTGGAGGGTGGGGCTCGGTAGAGTGGTAGGTGTTCTGTACGCCAGACCGCTCCAGACATACGGCGCCGCGCAATCGTCACCCTGGAGTGTCACTACGGCGCGAGCGGGTTCACTTCCGGGTAGGCTGCAGTACGGATATCCGTCGCGATCAAGCGTACCTGTGTGTCGATAGTCATCACTACTTGCTGTGGCCGCGACTGGATCGAACAAGAAGCCGGACATCGTGTTGAAGAAGTCGAATGTGAGAGTCCTGGTTGTTTGTGGTGGCATCAAGAGGTAGCTGACTTTATTTGCGCGCACCAGTGGATTGCTTCCTGTTTCGATGAGCGACTCGGGTATGTCGAAGACGCCGATCAGGTGGGAGAGTGATGTATCGCCGGCCACGACCAGCTGTGATGGCAATGACAGAATCGTCGTCTGAAGGAAGTTGAAGTTCACGCGCAGGTCTGAGTCGGTAACGATATAGCACTGGGTATCAGTAGTGTTGCCATTGGTGGGAGTGCAGGTTGGTGCGCTTGAGATATGAAGATGAATTTCCTCATTGATATCAGAACTCGAATCGTATGTGATCGAGGTGATAGGTATCGTCTCGCTGCTAGCTGACACCCAATATCCTTTCATGCACTGAATCTTATCTCGGCCTCCATCGTAATTCGTGGTCATACTGGGTGTATACCCGAGGGGCTGCAGCTCCGTCTTGATTCCGTTTGGCAGTCGACCATATCGCTTCAGTTCAAGACTCTTCATGATTAGCTGAAATGGTCCGGTATAGGAATTCAAAAGAAGCATGAACGACGCCATGAAGACACCAGGTTTACCTGTTTTTGCAAGCTGTAGCTGCTGGTCTTGGATGGTGGCATTGCAGAGCGTGTAATTGGCCCCCTGCGTGACGACTGTTTGAATGCTACTCAACGTGGAAGCGACTGTGAAGATCTTCGCCCTGTTGATGTTATCGTTGCAATGTGTGGTAAATTCTCCCAGTAGTGATAGCATGTTCGTGAATGTCGTTGGTGGTGATTGGGTCGTCATGCCACCTATGCATGAAAGGTCCGATGGATTGTAGGCGCCACTTGAACAAACGGTCTGCTTGGAGATCGCCCACATGATGCAAGCATCGGTTGATTGGGTGCTCAGAATGGTACACTGATTGCTAGCCGGGGAGAGCCATATGAACAGCTGCGCCTGTGTGATCCATGGTTGGCCCAGGGCCAGCATGTGTTCCGTGTCGAGGTAGTATCTGGTTTCCCATATCACAATCGATCCATCTGCACGCGTGTATGTCACGACGATAGAGTCGAGGAACGCTCTAAGATCGTCGCCCACTAGCACACCCGGGCGAATACCTTCGAGTGAGACCAGAGGCACCTCATCCTGTCCCAAGGCATAAAGTGCGTCAACCGACTGGTAGTAACTGGCGGTCATCAATCGCATGAACTGCGTTTGCTGTGCAACGTGACTCAACTCGGCAGCCACTTCTTGAACGCTTTGCCCGAGTGCCAGAATGCCTGAATAGAGTTGCTCGAATTGCGATGATTGCCTGTCCGTAATATCCAACAGCGTGTGGCCGATCGTTTGGATTTGTGCATTCGAACCGGCGATAGCGGTCAGGAGGTCATGTCGTGTCTGATTTACGGCTTGACTTGCGCTGTTCCACAATACCTGCAGCGAATTGTTGAATTCGATGGACTGATTAATGAAGTTCTGGTTCAAAAGGATCTGGGTTGCCTGAATGTCCCAGATTTTTGTGTTGATCTGTTCTTGCTGTGCTGTCAGATTTTGAATGGCGTGTAGTGCGATCAAGGTCTGATTCTCGAATGACTTGATGGCCGCATCGTTGAGCGCCGTCTTGTTGAAGACATCGCTCAATAAATTGGTCATATTTGTCTTGTACGCGTCGAATTCCGACTGTGATACTGCACCGTTAGGTGCCATCGACTTGAAACGCTGACATGCAATGCGGAGGTTCTGACGCATCGAAGGATAAGTTTCTCCGCAGCTGATGTCGGAGGGTGTTATGCATTGGCTGCGGTCAATGGACTCAGTGAAGCCCTGCGTAAAGCAGTTGCCCGGGAAGGAGGCACATGTGAGTGCTTGATATGGATATACCTCGCTCTTCCGCTGGCCAGAAAACTGCCAAAATGTCTTGGTATCTGCGTTATCTGTCAGCGGTCGCCCCATCTGCAAGATATCGAAGAATTTGATTGCTTGATCAAGGATCAAATTTTTGTCTCCGTCTTCATACCAGAGTTCGTTGACATCGATCCCACCCGCCAGTGCGAGAATCCCGGAATTTATCGCATGTACCTCTCCCGGAAGTATACTAACAACACCCACAAAGTATGTCTGTAACCCTTTCAAAAGCGAGAGGAGATCATCCCAAACCCACAAAGTTCCGTCGCCTGCATTCCCATCATGTATCATCTTCGCCCGGACGCGAAATGAACCGTATGTGCTTGTGGTGCACCACTGGCGGTAATACAACAACTTTGCGTCGGTTGTACTTTGTTCGTATGACTGTGTATCCAATTGCAGCAGCCTTCGCCCGATAGTTGCGGTGGATGGCGTATTGGATGCAGCCGCCAGTTGGTCAACCATCGCCTTTGATTGCACGAGGCATACTTCTTCGACATGAAGTTGTGTCTTCCTCGGGATGCGGCCGAGCTCGCGTGTGCGATAATTGCGAACCGGTGGCATTGATTGTACATCGAGCTGATACTCTCCTACTTGCAGGATACCACCAGATTTCGTGTCGGATAATACCAGCTGTGCAGTTTGGTTCACTGAGATCTGCCCATCCGCATACTGAAAGACCTGATCGTAAGTGGCGTATGGTGCTAAGAATGCTTGCTGTGATCGCACAGCCGTGCAACAGCAGATGCATAACAGCAGAGCAACGACGCTCCCTGGGACTCTCATTCGTGCAACGAACGAAAATAGAGTGGTTGAAAGACGCTGATGTTATAAGGCGAATGTGGTCTTTGTTAAATACAATGTGCGTTTACTATCGTCGCTGAGCTTAGCGTGCGAGCTTGCGCGCGAGTTGTTGCAGGTTGAGCCTATGTTGGTGGATATAACTCCACACGAGACCGATCGTCGCCAGTGACGCAGTTGATGACAGAACGATGACCGTAATTCCGCCTGCTGATTGTATGAATGGCGTCGATGAAGAAGAAGAACTCGTCGCCAGTCCTCCGGAGTCGATGAACCCTCCTCCAAATGCGCCACTACTACTACTGCTGCTGCTTGCTGTAGTTGGAGTGGTTGAACTGCTTTGTGTGGCGCCGCCGGTGGACGAACTAGAGTAGTGCGCTGTGGATGATGAAGATGACAGAGCACTGCTGCTGATTTGTCGTGCCGTCGATGATTGCAACAATATTGAAGAAGCACCTGTGCTGCTGGTTGCAACCGCCGTGGAGGAATGAGATACTGAACCAGTGCTACTGATCGTCATTGACGATGATGCTCCGGTGCTAGAAACGGCTGATTGTGCGGTTGAACTGAGACTTGAGGCCGTGGAGCTAACTGGCGAACTACTGGAACTGCTGCTGCTGCTGCTGCTGCTCCGCCGCGCCGTCGAACTTCCACCAGTTGATGATTGGGAAAGGGTCGAAGAAACACCTGCGCTGCTTGCTACCACCGTCGATGATGGAGCACTACTACTGCTACTGCTCTGTCCTGCTGTGGAACTTGCACCGGTTGATGATGATGACAAGGTTGGAGCTCTGGTGCTACTTGCTACCACTGTCGATGAAGCAGTACCGGTGCTCCCGGCCAGCGCCGTCGATGAAGAAGATGAGGAACCGGTGCTACTGCTGGTAACAGGACAAATTATGCCCGTGTGGCACACCACCCACTCACCCGTCGGTCCGCATGCTGTGCCGTTACCAACCGCCGGCTGTGTGATATTTCGTGTGTGCCATCGGTACCCATCTCCGCAAGTTACATTGCAATCGGCAGTCGGGTTGAACCAGGGGGTCATGACACAATCGATAGGGCAAACCTGTGTATTACAAACCCGTGTGTCGGTGATAACCGGGCAATTGAGCGGTTG
>JARLJJ010000347.1 GCA_031291275.1 Formivibrio sp. | reverse complement strand
TAGCCAGTCTACGTCACCAGGACAATAGACACGAACGATTGGTGCGCCTTCGGTCCAAGCGCGCTTCCTGGAAAAGCAGCAGTCCATCCGATCTTCGAAAGTGTCGTAGACCTCATTCGCGGCCGGCACCGGGTCCGCATAACCGTGGATGAAAAGGATCAGCCTCTGTTCATGCTTGAAGTTCTCGACATCGTCGCGCCACAAGTCATATGCAACATCGCCACCTTTGAGCTCGGTGCGAAATCGCAGGGCATAATCACCGGCTCGCGGCTTGGGCCAAACTGCAGAAGACATGGATGCTACGCTCCCGCGTTACTTGCTCGCCAGGCTGGTCACAGTGGCGGAAAGATCTTTGATAAACGGTGCCAGCAACCCGCCAAAGAAACCAACCACAAGCTTATCACCCCAACTTATTGTGGTTGTTGCGCCTTGTTGGTCTAGCGCGACCACGCAAAGGACTATGCTGATTACAATTGCAGATACTTGGCACGTGGTCTGCCACCAGAAGTCGGTTCGGAGCTGGAATCCGTCGAGCTTCCGAGACACCAGATTTGCGATCCTTGACCGCACTTCAGCATCATTTTGGGGACCTTGGGTTGCCGCTGGCACTAAAACTTGGGTTATTGCTGGCTCTACAACCTGGGTTGCTGCTGGCGCTAATCCACGGCGCAGACTCCTGCGTATCACACTCTCTCGCCAGGCCGTTGCATCCTCCTCGCGCAGCGTCGTAGCCCCAGCAACCGCGTCGATGTCAGTGGCGACAAGAAACCTATAGACGTGCGGATACTTGTCGGGGTTGTCGAGTGCCATTTTCGACGCAGCCTGCAACTGCCCCATCATCTTCGGTAGGTCCTGCCCGCACAGGACGTTGAGATGCTTGCGCTGTCCGATGGCCAGGAAAAGCATCTCCTGCAGTAGCGGATTGCTCCTTCGAGAGGCGAACGGGTTAGCCCCAAGCGCAAGCCACTGGAAGAGAGCAAACCGCTGGAAAAGTGTCTGGCCGAACGTCTTGAGCACCTGCACGAGGGCCATCGAGGTCGTGCCCGCTAACGCGAGTGACACGAGTACTGGCCCCACCTTTTCCGATATGGACGTGAAGGTAGGTTGCATATTGCTTATAGATTGCGAGACGGTTGCCAAGTCCATAGACCCTCTCCAGTAATCAAGGATTGCAAGTCAGTATTGACTGCATGTCACATTTTGCAAATGCAAGGATACCCAGCCTGCCAACGTTCACTTTAGCGAGGTGCTCTGGCGGACTAGGGGGCCGCTCCGACCCTTGGCACACTGAGCACCTTCAATAAGCCCCCTCTCCGTGAGCACTTGTATCGTGATCACCACAAACCTCAGCTTCTCGGAATGGTCGAGCGTGTTTGGTGACGCCAAGATGACCACTGCGTTGCTGGATCGGCTGACGCACCACTGCCACATCGTCGAAACGGGAAATGAGTCCTACTGTCTGCAACACATCGGTTTGATTGCATAGACAAAAATCAAATCACGTGAGCGAAAACGCCAGGACGACGTTGGTACAGAGGACGATGAGCCATTTTGATTTATGTCGGGGATATACCCTGCTGTATGACTCCATGCGGTGGGGGGGCTCCACTCCCCATGTCACCACCACGCTGCTGCTAAGCTTATCCACAATTGCTGATACAAAATCAGCAATCCGCCATGGGTCAAATTTCACTCGGTAGGGTGGATCAGTTTTCAATCAGCGCCAAAAGCAAGCGGCTCAAAACCCATCGGGGATCTTGTTTTTTTCAATCCACGCAGCGCTGTCCGTATACATTTTTGCAACGGCCGGATCCGTCTCCGATGCTAACTTCGCGTGTATAAAATCAAGTGTCTTTTGTTTGTCGCCCGAGAACTGATAAGCGAGCCACATGGCTTCCAGCGCTAGGTCTTCTCGGTGATCTTTGGCCAGTGCCACCGCCAAGGGTGCCCAAGTGGCAGTTCGCCGTGGATTGAGGTACAGCGCGAGAGCGGCAGTCTCTTCCGCCTTGATCTGGTCACCAGCAGCGGAGTAGGAAATGGCCAGGTTGCCGAGAACTTCTTGATCTCTTGGGTCAGAAGCGGCGGCCTGTCTGAACAACATCACTGCACGGTTCGGATCGGCCGCCACTAGCGTCGCAAGCCCTTCTGTATTGAGTTTACGCGCGGTCGTACGGTCGCCGTGGGCGGGCTTGGGCAGAGAGTCTATGGTTGCGGCCGCCGCCATGACAGTCGTGAGATTCTCGTGCTTCGCCGCCATTAGCATGGCTTCTATGCAATCTTCATCGGTCTTGCATGGAGAGGTAGATTCTGGCGCGCTTGCCGGGGCAATCGCAGGCCGCGGAATGGCCTCCGAGGGAGCCGGGACGCTCGATTCAGTGGATACCTCTGCGACATTCTGCGAGGGCTGTCCGCCCTTCCTTGAGTCGGAGGTCCGGCCGCTGTTGGGATCAGGAGCGGGTGCCGCATCAGCTATATATAAAGTTTGCATGTAAGAAAAGCTCAAGCTCAGAGCGATATAGGAAAAAATAAAGCAGGTTGTTTTAAATCCAGTCAAGGGTTTTACATGCACTTTATATTGAGGGGCTGCATCATAACTGGCGGGCTGTTTTTTTCTCAGTTTAAACCACTGCTGGGTCATGCATATCATGCTGAGAAGCGGAATCCCCAATCCCACTCCCCTGACCCAAAGGGAGATATTCCGAGAAAGATATTGTGCCAAGGTTAAAGGTTTGCCAGATGATGTGAACACATTTACACCCAGCAAGAATTTACCAGGGGTGTTACCGACCTGGGAGTGCAGCACGGCATCTATCACAAGCGAAATCGGAAGGCATATCATCATTAGCGCCATGAAATTGGCGCGGTCGCTGCGAAACCAAAGATCAAAAGTTGGCATGCTCACGGATAAAATTATAAAAGCGATAACGATGACTAAGAGTTGCTCCCATAACAGGTCATAAATACGCGCAAAAAAACGCCGCCAAGCCGAAGAGCCTTGATCACTTGAGGAGGGGGGGGCGTGCTCGGACGGAGCTGACGAAGGGCCTTGGGAATTGATGGGCTCAGTACCGCTCGTCCCTGGGTGCTGCGACTCATTCAGCCGACTATCGGTCACGTTTGCACCGTCGCCCCCGAGAGCCTCGAACCGCGCCTTGGCAGCAATAGCGCCAACAGTCTCAGTCGAAGAGATATCTGCCTGCGAGGCATCCATTGCAGAAGACGCAGGGACCGCTTCTGCCATCCGTCGCCTCAGCACCTCCGCCCTTCGCTGTGCCAACACTACGAAGCGGCCTTGCGGAAACTGCTGTAAATAGGCATCGAATTCGCCTGGGTCCTCGCTGTCTTTTATGGAGTTCCAGAACGATACCTCGACATCTACCGGGGCAGGAGGGGATGATCGGTTGGATCGATCAGGTCGGCTCTCAATGAGCCACGATATTTGATCGGCTAGCTTCGCCAAGTTTGTGTCCCAGTCCTCAAATAAATCCAGATACTGGCGGATCGTCAACTGGAGGCGAAAGGCCCCTGAGGCCACGACATTCTCAATTCTGACGGGGAGCACCGGCATTTTATATTGGCCAGCCAGAACCAGCTCCTTCTTAACTTCGTCTGAGTTGTTGGCATTGGTCGAAAACACGAGCACCATTACCTGCGCCGCTTCGAGAGCGCCGACAATAGAGTCTTGGAAATCGTCGCCTGGCTGCACATCGCGCGAGGACATCCAGCACGTGATACCCCTGGTTTCCAGACCGTGCCGGATCTTGTCTGCAGCATCGCAGTCCTTGGAAGAGAAGCTAATAAATGCGTCGTGGGCCATGGATCGACATCCGAAGGGTTGAAATGGCGCTATGAGCGCGGCTATCGCAATATCCGTTGCTTGGATCAACTCTGACTCAGCTCAACCCCCTTTGATCGGTTCGACTTGACGGTCACGATGGGCCATCAGCCAATCGCCATTCTAGGCCAGAGCCTCGGCCCCTAAGTCGCGGACGATCATGGCGAATTGGTTCCCGGCCTCACCTTCCACCTGGGCTAGAAGAGTTGATGCGTTGCCAAAAAAACGCCCCATTCGGCTATATTGATGAGCGTGATCCTTATAGGCACGCTTCTCAGAGATGATCGACAACGCACCGGCCAAGGCAGGCGCGAAGCCCATCAGGATGATGGCCAACTCCCGGGCCCAGTCTTCGATATGGATCAAGCCCCATTGGGTCACCAGTAACGCCAGAGCGATTAAAAGCCCTGTGCCATATGCGACACTGGCCCAGAGATTATATTGGCCATGTTTTTTTTTGTTGTACTCAGCCTGGCCTGGCCGCCTTTTCCCTTTGTAGCTGGTGCCGCTGAAATAGCTGAACTGATCTTCAATCCAGTAGTTTTTGACCAAATCGCGGTGCACCGGCCCCAATCCCATGGCCAGTGCCTGGAGTGCTGGGCCGCGCAGCGCCAGACGGATCCAATTCATCTCGTCGTGATGTTTGCGCAGATAGAAATCCGTCACCCCGCAGCTCACCCCCGCCAATCCCCAAAAGAACTGAACCCTTAACGCTTCCGCAATGGCACGAAAATCCTGGAAATGGTTCTGCCATTCTAAGCGTCGGATGACTGTCCAATGGATGATCGCTGGAGTGACAATCACCGCCAAATAAGCGAACAGCATTTCAGGTGTCTGCACATATGCATAAATTTCGTAGGCTAAGACGGCAGCGAGAAGTGCCAGGACGATACCCAAAATGGCCCGATAAATGCGGCGCTGGTTAGCTTGCGAAAAAGCGTCAGCAAGGGCATAGGCTTGCCGGATCGCATCGGCTGGAAGACGTTGCCCGCCCAAATTCACGAGAATGCTGTTCGGCAGCAGACATTCAGCGGATTGCGCGACTGCTTCCGCGCTTTTCTGGCTGAATGCCATCAACAAAGAATTTGCCTTATCCAGTTTACTCAGCTCGGCCTTTGTCATTTCTAAGACGTTCGTGGAGTTTCGCGCGACTAGTTGGGCCATTTTCTTTCCCTGCAGACCAACATCCTCGAAGCCGATGACACCTTCAATGGCTACTTCAACTCCACCAGCCTCGCCGCTTCGAAACCAAAGCGATCCCGCTTCACCGACACATCCGTCCGTCTTGCGGCGCGGGGTGGCAATGCGGAACGTCAGTCCGTGATCCACGGGATAAAGTCTAGTATGAGTCGATGGAAAAATCGGACTGTGACCAAAAACCTCCGATTCTCTTTCTCCAATCGCGCGAAGATAGGCGATATGTGCAGTCCCTCCTTGTTGGTCGAGCCGATCCTCCTCAGGTGCTTCGGGATCCCAGATCCCCGCGCCGTTCCATAGCGCCAGCAAAACATGACTAAAGTGGGCGATAACCAGACCCACCTGCTCATATTGCAATGCATCGCGACTGGTTTCTGAAACTCCATCGAGCCACGGCAGCTCGATACGTAATTCCGCGGCCTCCCACAACTCTCGCATATGCTGACGCCCTGCTGCTGTGGTCAGGGTCTGCTCATAATCGACCAGCGGCATTGGCAGCACGGCCACTAGAGGAAATCCCAGCGCCCGGGCTTCGTAGGCGACTAATTGGTCTGCGCCTTCGGCCAAAGCCGAGATCGCCTGGATCGACGTATGCTTATAGGCCCCTTTCAACTCACCAAGAAGACGACGCACCGTCGTTTGCAACGGCTTGATCGCCTCGTCCACAATATCTATATGACCAGTAACACCCACGATGAGCGGCAACGAGCTCAGAAAGTTGTTCTTCATCGCTTCAAGTCTCAATCGATCTCAGGTGGACGAAAATGAGGTTTAACCAATTTTTTCTACGAGTGCACCGTTGTTCGTACCGATGAGCATAGCCTTACTTCAGCACACGGGATCGACATAGGGTAACCATCTAAAAAAGACTTCCGTTTCTGGTGGAATACGTCGATCCCGTTGCACGAGCTTCCCGATGAAGCTGACTCTGACGCTGACGCTGACGCTGACGCCGGCAAGCGCAAGCAACCCCGCAAGGAATTGTTCCTGATCGAGACGGATCGGGTGGTGCCTTGGAAGGGTTGATCGCTCTGATCGAGCCACATTACCCCAAGGGTGAAGGCGGTCGTCCGGCCCGTTGATGGCGATGCTGCGCGTGCATCTGATGCAGAAATGGCTTTATTACAGCGATCCGACCATGGAGGAGGCACTGTACGAAACCACCATCCTCAACTTCCGTCGTCTGCTGGAGAAGCACGATGGCTTGGGGATTTGGCTGGCAGCGCGTCGTCTGCACCAGGGCCGATTTGTCTGGCTGGGTACTCGGCACGGTTCACGGCTGG
>JARLJJ010000346.1 GCA_031291275.1 Formivibrio sp. | reverse complement strand
CAAGCGTTGGCCGGCTGATATTCAAACAGTGTACAGTGTATGTTGTGCGAAATACAATGCACTCGGATGTCTGCTTGGTATGGGTGGGTTGCGGAATGACATCGAAAAATGTCAAGAGCACTTTTTTGGATGCGCCAACTTTTTGCATTGGACGATGGAACTTGAGAGGGGGCCATCGACGGGGCTTGCTATGATAACCACAGCTGCCTGGTACCATGCGCATGTCGAGGCATGAGTTACAGGACTCAACAATGCAAGCTTGATAATGAGGAATTATTCATGCCAGCTCTGCTCTTTGAATTATTTTGGCCAGTGTCCTACTGAGCATGAGGTAAGATGCATATGACATTGGAGTGTTTTGTATGGGCTACCCGAATCCATTACTTGTTTGACCGTAGCTCTCATATTGATCGCGCTACAAAGCAAAATTGCATTTTTCGCTGCCCCGAGTCACTGCCATTTTGCTGTTTTGCGACCGCATCCAACGCTAAAAGCTCAACTCATCCATCTACCACCCGGAAGCAATATAGCGTCATATAAAGAACTTGTTCGTTGATACTTCATAGGTGCATGTGGCGTATTGATCACAACAAAACGAGAAAACGGAAAAGTGACATCGCGCCTTATCTCTCTTGTGCCAACAGCTCACGCGATGCCAGCAATGCCTGACATTTCGCAAGGTATTGTCTACCGAGTGTCCTCACATTCACAGCAAGGCGATCAATATTGGGTGAGAGAACGAGCCGCGAGTGTGCTCTCTTTGACTGACCGCCACCAACTGTAGGCAAAGCGCTCGCCCTTTCAACACCATGATCATCGATTGCACTCGCTCATGATCAAATGTCTCTTTCAAATTGACCAAACATGTTCATGCAAACCTCGTTTAATTTTTCGATGAAGGCTTGCAATTGCGCGAGGAGAATTTCAATCGATGGAATTCTTCGAACTTCGTGTATGATTTTCTCGTACAATTGCCAGCTAGTCGACCAACAACGTGTTTCGAACTCATTGCTGCTCTGCTTGACACCAGTACTGGAGGTGTGCCGTGAATCTCGCTTTCGGGATGAGCGCCGCGCACTGCTGACAGACGATGCTCGAGTCGGAATCATACGCGTGATCGAGAATCGACTCACGACCCGCGAGTGAGAGGAGCGGAGTCGCGCCATGCGAGTCAGCCGGCATCGCAGAAGCGGAAGAGGAAGCGGAAGCTGCAGCAGCAGCCGAATTCGTCATCGTCTGTCTCGGCTCATGAATCTCTTCCAGTCTGGTATTCGAGTTGAGCCCGCCTGATAATGCCGGCAGCT
>JARLJJ010000345.1 GCA_031291275.1 Formivibrio sp. | reverse complement strand
TAGGGAATGTCTGCACAAGTTTTTGATTCCCATTGCAATTTGATTTTTGTAAAATGCCTTCACAATGATGGGGGCGGCTTTGAAGCAGACGACATTTTCGACGGCGGGCTTTGATCGGTATGCGAAGACGACGAAGCGCGCGGCGTTTTTGGCGGAGATGGATCAAGTCGTTCCTTGGGCAGCACTTTGCGGCCTGGTTGAACCGTTTTATCCGAAGGGTACGACCGGCCGACGGCCGTTTGGGGTTGAGCGAATGCTGCGGATATACTGCCTTCAGCAATGGTTTAATTTGTCCGACCCTGCCGCCGAAGAGGCTCTCTATGACTCGCTCTCGATGAGGCGGTTTGTTGGCATTGACCTTGGCCGTGAGCCGGTGCCTGACGAGACGACCATCTGTCGCTTTCGGCATCTCCTGGAGGCGCATGACTTTGGCAAGCGGATGTTTGAGTTCATCCACGAACATCTGGAGGCTAAAGGCTTGCGACTTTCCAGCGGTACGATTGTGGACGCCACGATCATCCACGCGCCGAGTTCGACCAAGAACGAGGAGAAGGCCCGCGACCCTGACATGCACCAGACCAAAAAGGGCAACCAATGGTATTTCGGCATGAAGGCGCATTTTGGCGTCGACCGCTGGAGCAAAGTCATCCACTCGGTGGCAGCAACGGCGGCAAATGTGCATGATAGCGCAGTGCTTGGTGACCTGCTGCATGGCGAGGAGCGCGATGTATGGGGTGACCAAGCGTATCAGGGCCAGAGCGAGGTTATCAAAGAGAAGGCGCCCAAGGCTCGCGATCGTACCAACAGGCGTTATCGCAACCGCGGCGTGGTGAACGAGGCCGAGCGGGCGAGGAACCAGAAAAAATCCAAGGTGCGCTCCCGTGTCGAGCATGTGATTGGCATCATTAAGCTGAAATTCGGCTTCACCAAGGTGCGGTATCGCGGCTTGGAAAAAAACGCCAATCGGCTGTTTGCTACTTGCGGGCTGGCAAACCTATACATCCTTCGACATCGATTCCAGACCGCATAGGATAGATGCGCCTAAATTCTAGAAAAAACGCCTAAGTTTGAAAAAATTAAGGGATGAACAAGCCAGAATACAGACCAAAAACTGAACAGACGGTACAAATTCATACTACGCAGAGTTTCC
>JARLJJ010000344.1 GCA_031291275.1 Formivibrio sp. | reverse complement strand
TGTCGTTGGAAGTTTTTCCAGCCTCGATCAGTAAGAGTCGAACTCCTATCCGAGGTCTTGTGAGTTCATCTGCCCCGCCACCAGGTGATGCAGTGTGGTATCCTCTCAAGAAGAAGCGCAAGGGGGTCAAACATCAGTCAGAGCTACCCGTCGATGAGGAAGAGGCGGCTGAGGACGATATCGAGGCGGCTCAAGAAAAGGCACTCTTTGATAACAGCATCGCTTCTCTCTTGGCGCAGCGTAAGATCGACCGTCCCTTTGAGTACGCCACTGCGACCACCCTCAGCTACCAGACGAAAGAGAATCTAGTCGCCGGTGGAAGGAGTATCGCCATTAATCTCCTCCAGGCGTATCAGTACATCGAGTTTGTCAATTCTGTGCTCCGAGTGAATCTGCGTATCTGTAATTTTCGAACTCAGAATATTGTGTGTTCCTGTTGGCTTGGATTTCCTTTGAACTTGAACTGGATCTGGCAACAATATCAGACCAACCCCGATGATCTCCCCGTCACGGCGAAGTACGCAGAATCCTTCAGTGGTCTAGCGGTCAAATACGTCGACAATAGCAACGATTGGAAGCATCTCGCTGCCAATCAACGAACATGGATGTTCGTCGTCTTCGATTCCGGTGAGGTCATTGCAACGGGCTTGCGTCATATGGAGCACATTCCCTATGTGGAAGCGCGCATGCATCGACTTTTCGATGGCTTTCGAAAAGGTACAGAACCGGCTGGTCTAAAGTTGCGACAGTGTATGCGAAGTGCGAAGCAGTTGAAGAAAATCAAAGCTGAAAATGCTGAGGTGCTGGCATGCAAACCGAAGCTTCGCAAACAGAACCCAGCTGATCGTGATTACCGCAAAGTCAATGAGCGTATGCGCAGTCAGATCCGCAAGATGTACGTATCCGCATCGAGCGAAACCGATCCTCCTGCCTAGACTACTGCCAGATAAGATTCGTGAAACCATTGTCAATATGTTCTTTCTGTTTCAATAGACGAGTGAATACCTCATTAAAGTTCTTCAATGCCGCCGTCACTCTAGAATTCTTGATCTCCGCGTGTATTGCCTCGATGTGTCGAATCTCGCTCATTTTATCACGTATCCATGCATGGCATGGTATTATCGGCAACCCCTTCGGTTCGTAACCGATTTTCATGGTCTCTAAGATGGCCACTAGATGAGTGACCTCGACGTGGCGCGTGTGGAGTTCCTGATCATTGTGCACCAGACACCAAAGCCGCTCGACATTCTCCAGAATCGAACCGAACAAGCTGCGATTGTTGCGGACTACTACTTCACCAAAGACTGTGTTGAGAGTGTTGTTGAAGATCACGCGTCTTGGTTCGATCTCACTGCGCCTGGTGTTGCGCTTTTTCTTCGGAGCCGATTGGATGGCAGCCGCTGATTCGCTTGAGAGTTCGAGGCTGTCGTCCAGTGTCGCTGACTGCAGCTCTACCGTGAGTTGCCGCTTTTGGGATCGCTCTGTCTGGAGACACTCCGCTGGGGCCGCTTGCTCCTCGATGCGTTTCGATCCGGTGTAAGCCTGTCGCAAGCTGGTCGATTTCTGTGTACTGCTGCTATCTTTGAAGACCTTGATGTGAGTCTTGAGTCGTCTGCTGGTGTCATTCTCCGCATCTGCCGGGTGATCTTCGTAGTCATAATCGGCCTCTTCATGCGCCATGACGGCATCGTCGGCTCCGCCTATCTGATCATGATCGGCCCCCTGTGC
>JARLJJ010000343.1 GCA_031291275.1 Formivibrio sp. | reverse complement strand
CCGTGACGCAAAACGGGAGCTACAACCACACCACAGTGGATCAGGGTGGTTTTGCGCAGCACCTGAACCTGAGCCAAAGTGGTACCAGCAACCATGCACAGACAGTACAAAGCGGAACTGAGAATGCTATTCAGGCGCAACAATCGGGCCTGGGCAACTATCTGAGCGTCAACCAGTCCGGATACTACAATAAGGCGAGCAGCACGCAGGTAGGCGTTGATAACCACGCCGACATAACCCAGAGCGGTATCTACAACCAAGCCTCCGTCAATCAATACGGAGTGGCCAACCAGGCCACGGTTAACCAGGCGGGCATTAATGGCACGGTCACGGTTACCCAGACTGGCAACAACATGAGCGCAACCGTCAAACAGAGGTAAGCCTAATGATGGATTTATCCCATCTGGTCGTGTCGATCGACAGCCACCGTAATGGTGAGATGGTGATCATCCGCCCACGTATCGACAACCCGACCCCGCTGACGCTGCAGTACCGCCTGACTGTCCAGAAACGCAGCGCCAGTGGCCAGTCGAGTTCCAGCCAGCAGGGCGATTTCCAGACCGGTACCGCCATGGCAAGCGTGAGCGTGAACCTGCCCGCCGACGCGACCTGCCAGGTCAACCTGCAAGTGCTTCAGCAGAACACTGTGATTCGAGAGATCGAGAGTGCGTGTGATGGGACAGCTGCCGAAGGGCCAAAGAGTGGCTCGTAAATAATGGAAGGCCTGCCATGGTGGGCCCATGAACTTGTGCTGGAAGCGAAAGCAGCGAAACAGCGATTTCGCTGAGATCGCGTTTGCAGAATGTTCCACGTGGAACGTTCGTTTATCCAAGTCGACGCGCCCCCCCTCCCCCCCCGTAGGAGCCTTGCTTGCAAGCGATGGCGATCTTGCGGGCGCCATCGCAGGCAAGCCGTGCTCCCACAAGATCAAAGGCGATTGAGCTGCTGGGATCGGGGCATTACTGAAGAAACCCCACGCATAAAAAACGGGCATTCAACCCAGTTGAACTGCCCGTTTTTTTTTCGCGCTTTTTAGCAACGACTAACCGTGACTTTATGGGTTCACGCTGTCCTTCAGGAATTTGCCTGGTTTGAACGCAACCGTGTTGCTCGCCTTGATCTTCACTGGCTCGCCGGTTTGCGGG
>JARLJJ010000342.1 GCA_031291275.1 Formivibrio sp. | reverse complement strand
GAGTTGAGGAGTAAACAGGTAGTAGGTTCCCTTGGCCATTGGCGTGGTGCAGCTGCCATTCGTTGCGCGGGTAGTGCAGGCATCAAGAATCACATCAAGCGATTCGCCACCGCCGAGGGTGATGGAATTGGTGTAGTAGTCGGTATTGTTGCCTTCCTGGTCACGCAATAACTTGGCGTTGTAGCCAATTACATGCATTGGGATCCCCAATGAGGCGAGAGTCTGCATTTCTTGCACATCGAGGTCTGAGAGGCGTAATAGTGCCCTGCCGCCATCAGGAATGTTGATGATCGAAGGTAGCGGCTGAGCGAAGTGGCTGCGGCCATCGGAGCTCTCTGTGCTCAACGGACCGGGGGTTACTGTGTCCGGATAACTGCGTCCGTTTAGCAGAAAGAACTTGTCCTTCATGTCCACGAACATTTCAGGGTTGAAGGTCATGCCGACATAATGGAAGTTCGGGTCGAAACCGTGGATCTGGATCGGGTACTCTAAGTCGTAGGCCGTCGAACCATCGCCATCGTTGTAGGCGTACATCTTCGTGGCAACTGGAGTAGTGGGGGAGGCGCTGCTTGTCGTAAACCCACCCGAAGGATTCGCACCCGTTGACGCTGGCATCGGGTTGGTGCAGAGAATATCCGGATAGGAGGTAACAGGATTCAATCCACCGTCTCCCGGCCGTCTGCACGCCGTTCGCAAATCAGCCTGTTGGGCCAGAAGGCTGGCATTGACTGTGGTACTCGGGGGCACGCGATTTTGCCTGGGCCGAACATAGATCTGTCCGACCATGCCCATCTGCAAGTGCTCTGGAGGAGTGATGTGGCAGTGGAAGAAGTAAGTGCCCGCATCCGGCGCCAGATAGTAATAGGTGAAGCTGCCGCCGATATTGATAGCGACTGAAGCGTCAGGCACGCCGTCGTAGAACGAGGAGGCGTTTGGATAACCGTGGAAGTGAACTGTGTGTTGCTCGAACAGGTCGGGCCGCATGATCATGCCCACATTACTCAGCGTCAGGAAGAACTCGTCATCTTCGTCGATCGCCATCAGCGGTGCGGGAATGTTTCCGTTCATTACGCCGACGTCCATGATCTGCCGCGGATCGACATGACCATCGATGCATCCCGCCTGGCTGGAAAGTGTGCAACCGGTCGTCGGCGCGCTGAATGAAACTGTTGGGGTCGTCGTATAGCCTATCCCGGTGTTAGATACGTCGACGCTGACAACCTGCCCGCCCTGAATGGTCACGGTCCCACCGGCAGTTAGGCAGTTGCTTCCGCATCCAGTCGGCGGGCTGAAGGTAACAGTTGTCGGCCCATAATACCCACTGCCCGGATTTGTAATCGTGACGGTTTCAACGCCGCCGCCAGCAACTACGGCCGTGCCCGTCGCCGTCACGCCCTGCGGAGTCGGAATAGGAGGAGCATCCGGATCTCCGATCAGCCCAACAGCGCCGTTCCACGAAAACGGCGGCGTGATCGCACCTGGATTCGTATTCGAAAAGAAGTTATAGGGCGTGGTCGTGGTCGATCCGTCGGTTGCGGCAGGATCGCCTGGCTGCAATATCCCTGGGTACACGGCGTTAAACACATTCGGGTATTCCGTGCCGGGCAATCCAGCGGCGATGTCTGCCAATCCTGACAACGGCCCGAACGAGAACATGAACGTCTGCGTACCGTTAGCCATGGTCGAGTAACCGTCGCCGCCGGAAATCTGCTGGCACTTGACGGCGCCGTTTACATTCGAACTTGGCGTCAGGTAGCCTCCGCTGCCGAGAGTTTGAACGGTGGGAGCTGTGTACGTCGGCTCCGAGTTGTTATTGGCTGCATTCGGGTGCGTTATGGTGCTTGTCGGACACTGAACCCGGAATGACTGCGCTGTCGCAACCAATGTGGCACACCCGATAAGCCCCAACACGAATGTGTTCACAATTCTGCTCGTCATGCGCTCTCCTCCTCAACGCCAGCGACGCGTTTTACTGCATCTCAGTCCATGCCGCCGCTGTCCTCGTCTCGCCAAGTATTGGTTGGGAAGGACATCGCCATTTTGCGTTAGCTCAAATACGAGTCAGGAATCGTGACATCAAGACGACTGTTTTGTAATCTTTGAATGCTTGCTTACCGCGAACCACCCTGAGGCGGACTGAAATTGCCAGGAAGTGCTCGCAAGAGGATGCTGTTCATAGGGTTTTGCAGGCTGAGCTAGATGGGAAGCAATCGCAATTGGAGCGCGCATCACCTTCACACCACTCTTAGTCAGCGAAGCGACGCATGTTCCAACGCCTCATACTGGTCGATGCTCATATATAGGAAGCAACGAATGAACATCCCGCATGTCGCGGAAGAATCCTCTAAGTGAAGGCTCGCAAAGGCACGAGTGAGCGATGATAGCTTGAAGAGATCCAGAAAACCGATTCCCTCGCCCATCACCCCAGACACTTGTATCCCGTCCCCGGAATTGTGACAATCATTTCCGGCATTTTTGCGGCACGTCTCAAGTATCTGAAGCAAGCTGGCTAAGTGCCATATCCAAAGCCCGCGGAAATGCGCCCGCTCTATGGCCCACTTGACGGAGTACCTCATCAAATGTCGGGGCCATCCGTTGATGCTCCGCAAGATATCGGAGCATGCAAAGCTAATGCGAGATAAGACCCACAAGTTCGTGAGCACGCCTGACCTTCGCTTTTCGAACATCCATCACAACGGGGCCGAACTTGTAATAGATCGAGGCGCTTGAGGTAGCAGCCGCCAATTCAGTAGGCGCACGGCGCAGAATAGCCTCGATGCGCGCCAGCGGTTAAAAGCTGTCGAAATATTTCGCGACATGGTCATCCGGGCACAGCTTAAGTCCTATAATCTTTTCCATGGTCTGGCTGCGTGCCGCTAGCGAATCAATCGGGGGCGCAAGTCCGGAGCGATGAATATTTATACAAAATAGGATCTCGCGCCGCGCCGTCGAATCTTCATGCTTTCGAATATCGAAAGGCCTTAGAACAAAAAATGAGAACACTGTGTTTTTTCAGCAGACGGGCATGATAATCCCAAAAAATGCGTTCGGCCGCCGAAATTGGCTCACCTTGCAGACACCACGTCGAGAATGAGTCAAATGGAAGCGCGTCGCGCCAACGCACTGGAGAGTCGGGGCACATTGACTCCGCCCTTTGAATTATGAACAACACTTCGCGGGTTCGATGCGCAGGAAGATACTGCTCGCGTCTTGACCAACACATCGCACGGTGGCGCGTATCATGCGAAGTTATTCGTGCATGAACATGAAATCGATATGGTGAGATTACGTTCTTATCAAAGGTCATCACGGTGCCGACTGCTCGGGATCTTGTCACGCTATCATGGCTTCCATCTTTGCTTGTGAGCAAACACTCATACTCGGGGGATGTGTGCTTAGGCCGGGAAGTCTAGCACTTACCTGCTAAAGTCGCAGAAATGTACTAGTTGATAGTCAAGCGCGGCGTTCCCATGGGAGGCCGCAGTGCACTTCCAGGTTACCCTGTATACATCAAAAGTTCTTTGACTCGGAATTTTCACTATGCTATCTGTTACCGAGAGCCGGTATGAATGGCTTTGCAATCTGCCCTTCTCACCGAGTTCGCATTCTGGGGATACGATCAACGGAGACACGTCGCTACTGTGAACTGAAAACCGAATGTCTTTTTGAATGACGCTAAGCCCGGACGGTCCCCTTCAGCCGGAAGCTATTTCATTTGGATCGCGCTGAATCATGGCATTTGTTTGCAATTGAGCCAGACCATGGAGCAGGTACGCGATGCGGTTGCCGCAGTTTGAACCGGTTGTCCTTGGTGAAGATCGTGACGACGAAACACGGGTCCTTGTTGCCTTTGAACTCTAGCGCACAACACTTGACTTCTGACTCCAGCCTCGTTGAGCGCGTTGTGCTGATGTGCGCATCGGCGCTGTTCGCTGGCCTCTCGCAAAAAGATTGCATGACAATTGCGTCGTGCGCCCGGATGCGAACCTTTGCGCGCGACGAGCTTCTATTCGTCCAAGGTCAACCGGTCAGGCATCTGGTGCTCCTTCAGTCCGGCAGCGTAAAACTGACCCAGATAAGCTCGAACGGAGACGAAGTC
>JARLJJ010000341.1 GCA_031291275.1 Formivibrio sp. | reverse complement strand
CGATGGGGAAGTATCAGTAGCAGGAGTCCCCGCTGTCGAAGGACACGCTTCCACTCCAGCAGTGCTTTGATCGGGTTGGCGATGTGCTCTAAACAATGTGACGCTATCACGCAATCGTAGGTCGCTTCATCCACCTGCAGTTTCGTCCCTTCACAGACAAGGGTCCGGCGAAACTTTACCGCATCGCTATGCCACAAAGTCTGCGCGGCATAATTAGTGTTATCTACGCTCTCAAAACAGGAATAAATGGGAAGTGCACCCGCAAATCCCAAAAGATCGCTTGGTCCACCTATCTCAAGCGCCTTCATCCGACGCAGCAGGTTTCGATAGGGTTTGCTGATGGGGAAACGCCGGGCTCTAAGGCGGCGTACCCACAGCAGACCACGGCGGCCAAGCAATTGTTTGAGTGCGCTTTTAATAAACATTATGTTCTGTCCCTTTGAGAGTCCTACCAAGTCTGCTGCATTCCTACACCTGGAGAGTTATAGGCTGTTAACCTATCGAGCGAAGTTTTGAGAAATCATTTGGCCTGCCTCATGAAAGCAGCGGAAGCGGCTTAAGAGCCCGTGTGTCAAACCGACAACCACGGCAGTGAACAAACCCCTGATACCGAGAGTGACGAACGTGGAGCCAAAGGAAGAGGGCAGCAGGGCTGTGATCAGCCAGCCAGTGCCAAATGATGGAATGATTGGCCAGGTTTTAGCTAGGATGTCCCCAAAACCAATAGAAAACTCGCGACGTAAAAATGGCAGGTAAATCATGAATTGTGAAGCGTAGGCTATCAGGACGGCGCTGGCCACTACCTCAATCCTTCCCGATCGCAAAGCGAACAGCAGCATCGCCAACTCAAGAGATCCAGCCAGTAAATTAGCGTGTAGAATTTTCTTGGTTTGCCCACGTGCTAAGAGGCATGGGGCCAGGGGTTCGGTCACCGCTCGCACTATCCCATACACGCATAGAATCCTAAGAGCCAACATAGCCGGAAGCCATTTGTCGGTTCCTTTGCCGAGAAAGGTCACCAGAAAGAAGTGTGCATTTGCGAAGAGCGCAGCATTGGCAACGACGGCGATGAAGGCCACCAATTCGACAGTTTTGAGATACCAGCGCCGAACCGCGACCGGATCGTTCTGAATGGCGGAAAACGCAGGGAAAAGCGCACTATGCACAGTGCTGGAGAGAAGTCCGCAAATGAAGCTTCCCCAGGTAAAGGCTAGTGCGTAGTAGCCCAATTGAGCGCTTCCCATAGACGCACCGACGAGAAAATTGTCCAGGTTGAATATGAGAAAACCCACAACACCGCTTCCAAACAAAGGAATGCCGAATCGTAGGTATCCTTGCGCAACCGCCCAATCGAAACGGAATCGGATAGCAGATTTTCTCGCGAGTTGAAGGACAATACCGCTTGCAAGCGTTGCGCCAACATTAGCGGCGATCACCGCCCAGAAACTCCAGCCGTGCAGAACCAGGGCAACCGTCAGAATGCACTGTACAAAGGCACTTGCAACTCCTGGAACCACCAATGCCCGAAAATTCATTTCGCGAGTCAACATGACCTGCGGAACAAAGCCGATCGAACTCACCAGAAAATTCAGAGCCAATATGCGGATTACATTGCCAGTTGCTGGGTGCTCGAAAAGATGATGTGCGTACGGCGCGATCAAAAACGCGAGCACAAACGCGCCACAACCGAGAACGACTTTTAGCGTGAATGCAGTATCAAGATCGCGCTGATGAAGCTCCGGGCTTCGCACAACTGCATTGCCCACCCCCATATCACTGAATTGGGCCAGGAAGCCGATAATGATGCCGGCGAACCCAACTACTCCATAATCAGACGGAGTGAGGTTTCGTGCTACCACCAGACTCGCCAAGGCGACACATACCAATGTCAATCCCTTACCAAGGGCGGTATAGAGGATGTTGCGAAATGTCCTGGCCTTAGTTACGGTCATCTATCTTCTGGAACTTCGTTAAAAAACAGAGAGAGTAGCGAGAATCACTTAGGACGAATTGATGTTGTAGCATTCGATGTCTCGCGGCGGAATAACTCCATTCCCGCATAAAGAATAAAGCGTGGTCCGTCCAACAGGTCTCGGCGCCACAGTTTGCGGGGTTCCTTGAGGAAGCGGAAGACCCATTCAAAACCCGCGCGCCCCACCCACTCCGGGCAGCGGGGAACTGTGCCGGCCACAAAGGCGAAAGCAGCACCCACACCTATCGCCACGGGAACATCAAGTCTAGCGAGCCGCTCATGGATCCAGATGTCTTGCTTGGGCATCCCCAGCGCAACCCAGAGAATGTCTGGCCGGGCGGCATTGATTCGCTCAACGATCTCGCCCTCCTCGGCCGGCGT
>JARLJJ010000050.1 GCA_031291275.1 Formivibrio sp. | reverse complement strand
GTTGTGATTGCGCACAGCCTGACAGCAATATGCTTGCGTCCCGAAACTGTTCATCGGGGGGGCACGTTACCCCGGGAGCGCCATGCAATGGGCCCGTTCGTACAGCAGCATTCGTTAGCCACCAGCGACTTCACTCCCGCCCTTAGCCATCACTACAGTCTGAAGCAACAGCTCCCGACGGCAGCGCTAACGACCGCGCGCCGACGTTCGTTCCCCTGCGGTCACGCACCCCGATCACAGGAGAAATCACAATGAAGAAATCGGCCCTTTTGCTACTGTTCTCGACGTTCGTCTTCACGGGTGTCTCGATGGCAGATACTATCGACACCGACCCTTCGATCTTTGTGTCAACTACGACCTCGACGACTGGTACCCAGGTATTCAGTTTGCCGGGGTTTCCCAACACAACTCCAGTAACCCTCCTCGGCAACGCGAACAACATTTTCCAGAACGAGACAGGCGCAGCAATCACCGCCCTGTATATTGTCGAATATCCGGATTGGAACACCATTGCTAACGGGGGGGCAAAAATCGAGGGGACAAGTCTCTCGGGCAACTTCGCTCAAGGTGACTGCGGCGGAACCGGTTCAATATTCACAAGCTGCGCACTTTTTGCCGTGCCGGTCGGATCGGATTATGAGGTGGTTTTGGAATGGTATGGTGGCGCCGGCATAGCCAACAATGAATTCTTCGATGTCGGTGTTGCAAATGGATGGCAACTAGCAAATCCTAATGACATGTCTTGGGGGCAAGCGCCAGAACCCAGCAGCCTGCTCCTGCTCGGCACTGGCCTCATGGGGCTCGGCGTGTTTGCACGCCGCCGCTTCGCACTGTAGTTCCATCAGTCCCTTTAGTTGGCGGTTTAGCCCGGACATTGCGCTTTACGCGAAGTGTCCGGGCTATTTGTTTTAACCGTCCAGCTTGAACACCAAATGATCGCGGTCGGCATGCCAGTCGGCTGGTGACGCGACTACACCGAGCAGCCCCCACTGCCGGAACTCCTCAGCAGGTAACCTCCGTAATTCGAACCCTAAGTTACTGAAGTTCAAACTACTTAGTTCTCGCATAGGAGAACTTTTTTCTTGTGCCCGAACCGGTTCTCTGGCATGCTCTAGGCATTCGATATTGACCACTTGGTAAACCTAG
>JARLJJ010000049.1 GCA_031291275.1 Formivibrio sp. | reverse complement strand
CCGCCAGCGTTTGCCCGGTGGCAATCGCTTGAGGATCTTTGTCGAACCCCAGCAGCCGGCCATTGGGGCCCAGGTGCTTGAGGATCAGCCGGCTGTGGCCGCCGCGCCCGAACGTACCGTCCAGATAGCAGCCATCGTCGCGTACGGCGAGAGCCTCGACGGCTTCGTCAAGCAATACGGTGATGTGGTTAAAGCCGCTATCTATAGTCACAGAATCAAATCACGCAGTTCATCAGGCATGGCGCCCGGTTGTTTAATAGCCACCAGGTCTGCTGCAGAGACAGCATTCCAGGCATCCTCGTCCCACAATTGGAACTTGTTCAGCTGGCCCACCAGCATTGCGCGCTTGTCCAATCCGGAATGTTCGCGCAACCTTGGAGGCACCAGAAAACGCCCACTGCCATCGAGTTCCAGATCAACCGCATTGCCAATCAGCAACCTTTGCAGACGGCGGTTTTCTTCACGTAACGACGGCAGTGCACGCAGCTTCTTTTCAATGTTTTCCCACTCGTCGAGCGGATAGACACAGAGGCATAGGTCGATGGCATCAACGGTGACGATCAACTGCCCGGAGCAACGCGAATCCAGTTCGTCGCGATACCGGCTCGGCATGGCAAGCCGGCCTTTAGCATCGAGACTGATGGCATTAGCTACGCGAAACACAGATGCGACCCCTCAAATTTAACTTTTTTGACCCGAAAAACCCACTTTGTGCCACTTTCCGCCACTTGCGCACACTATAGGAATGCGCCCGCACCACCGTCAAGGCACGCTCGTAAGGAAAACCCTTACAGATCGGCGATTTACGACACAAAGCTGAGGTCTGGGAATGATTTCCAGGCAAAACGAGGGGGCAAAGCGAAGTAAACTCAAGGAGCTACGTCACGAAGTTAAAGTGATTTGTTAAGAGTAAGATTTTTTTGGTATTACAAATCGCTTCGGCTATTGATTGAAACGAGAGGGGGGAAAGGTGGAGAGTCGATCTGTAAGCCGGGTTCTGTCGTGAACAGTCATTCGTCTACGATGGCCATCACTGGACACCTTTATCAACCTACCCGGTTCCAACGCGGGCCGCGTCATATGGAACCCTATTTGGTCTTG
>JARLJJ010000340.1 GCA_031291275.1 Formivibrio sp. | reverse complement strand
GCTCGACGAGCAGAATTCCATTGAGAGTACAAGTTCATAGTCTCGTGGAATGGAGCAGCGTATGACTGAGTTGGAGAAAGAAACGATTGTCGCGTGTGTTGGTGCAGCATTTTCCGGGGTTCCGGCGGTACTTCTCTTTTGGTGGACTTGGCGTCGGGATCAGGAACGCTTGATCGTCCAAAAGGTCATTGACCACTATCCCACATTGGGCGGAGAGCAAGTCATTGCCAAAGATCCGTCAGGGATACCGCTTATGGACGTCTTGATTCGAAATCGATCCCTATTCCCAGTCCGAGTTGCTGCGGTCGGCTTCAAGATCGACAAAACGGTAATCCAACTGGAGACGCTTGACTGGCCGGTGAAAGTCAAGAGAAATCCCAACCCTTATCAGGGCAAACGCATTTGAGAATCGATTGAACCAATAAAGGTACTTTGAGGGAGCGTGTGTAGGCCCGAGGTTGTCTGTATGACAACTTCGAGGTTTTCGCAGGAGAGTTTGGCGCAGTTTGTGGAGTGTTGGGAGGGTCTTGAAGACCCTCGGTCCGGTAATGCTGGTCTGCATGATTTTCACGAATTGCTGGCGATAGGGCTTTGTTGTGCATTGTGCGGTGGTCACGGTCCAACCGACATGGCTCTGTTTGCCCGTGCCAAGGAGCCCTTTCTGCGCAGCTTTCTCACTCTGGCCAATGGGCTTCCCAGCCACGATACGTTCAATCGGTTGTTTCGCGATCTCGATCCGGACCAGTTTCGGGATTCGTTTCAGCGATTTATGGGCCAGTTCTCGGAGCAACTGCAGGGCGTGGTAGCTATCGACGGCAAGGTGTTGCGCCGTTCGTTTGATCGTGCCAGCGGCAAGTCGCCGTTGCACATGGTCTCGGCCTGGGGCTGCCAGCAGCGGCTGGTGCTGGCGCAAATCGCCACGGATGCCAAATCGAATGAGATCACCGCAGTGCCAAAGCTGCTCAAGCTGCTGACGCTGAAGGGCGCCATTGTGACGACCGACGCGCTGAACTGTCAGCGCGCCATCGCCGAGCAAATCGTGGAGCAGAAGGGAGACTATGCGCTGGCGCTGAAAGGGAATCAAGGCACGCTGCATGACGACGTAGTCCTTCTTCTGGATGATCCCGAGTTGAAAGCGAGTCACTCCGCGCCGCTTGTAGAGGCCGATCACGGACGCATCGAGACACGCACGGCAACGGTGTCGACCGAGATCGGCTGGCTCCAGAAACAGCACCAATGGCCAGGCCTGAAAGCTATCGGGAAGGTGGCGCGAGTACGGGAAACGGTGGAGAAAACCACCACCGAAACCGCGTACTATCTGCTCAGTTCGGAACTGACACCGGAGCGATTCAATGAGGTTGTCCGCCAACACTGGAGCATAGAAAACAGCCTGCACTGGCGGCTCGACGTGGTGATGAACGAGGATCAGGACCGCACCCGAGCCGGAAACGGAGCACAAAATCTGGCCGTACTGCGCCACATGGTTATCAACGCCATGCAAAAAGAAGGATCAAAAGGCTCCCTGAGCGGCAAATTCAAACGCGCAGGATGGGACGACCGATTCTTGTTCAGGCTACTGGAGATGTTTTGAAATGCGTTTGCCCTGCAACCCTTATACTGTCCTTTCCGAAGTACCCGATGACCGTGACCCAAGCGAGCTACGCCCCGGTGAGAGCGTTAGAATCACCCTTAAAGATATAGCTGATCGCACCGCCCTCTGCACTGCGATCACGGGCGCTTGTAATGAGCACAAAATGACGCCGGAAGATTTAGTGTTGAGCCGCAAGGTTAAGGCGTTGGTCGCTTTGGAAAGCGGACGTCAGTTTTCCTCTTTGCCTTTCACTGTGTTTGTCCGGCGAATCGTATTTGAGCCAATCGGCACAATCTTCAGACGAATCAGGCGCCCGCATAAAGCGGAGACGACTG
>JARLJJ010000048.1 GCA_031291275.1 Formivibrio sp. | reverse complement strand
GTCCGCATTGTGCTGGATGCTTTCGATGATGCCGCGCAGGCTGGTCTGCATCGACTGAATCGATTCCATCAGGCTGCCCGCCACACCGCTACTTTGAATCTGCTGGCTCAGATCGCCGCTGGCAATGGTCTTGGCCATGGCCGCGGCATATTCCGGCTCACCGCCCAGTGCCCGGTAAATCTTGCGGGCCATCAGCACCGCAGCCGCCACCACACCGGCAAAAATTACCAGTCCGATCAGGATGAAGCGCAGCGCATTGTGCCAATAGGCCTGGTCGATATCGTCGGCAAACTGGCCAAAACCGACGATCCAGCCCCAATCCGGGATCTTGTACAGGCCGTTGATCTTGGGAAGCAACTCATCGCCGGTGGGTTTTTTGGTCTTGATATCCACCAACGCCAGATCCGAGGTTTTGAGCGCATCCAGATAAATCTGGAATGTCGTTCGACCATCGGGCATTTTGGCCCCCATATCCACCTTGCCTTCCTTGCGCGCATCAGGATGAAGCAGTGTCATGCCATCCATATTGCGCACAAAGACATACTCATCACCATCGCGCAGGCCGGAGAGCGCCTGCTTGGCCTTGGCTTGCGCCTCGTCACGGCTTAGCTTGCCGGCCTTTTCCTCGGCCAGATAGACGCCGACCTGTTTACCGGCCAGCGTCACCATTAACCGGATCTGCGCCTGCCGGTCTTCCAGCATCGACGTCCGGATGGTCTGCAGTGCTATCAGCACCAGTACCAGTGCGCCCAAGGCAGCGAAACCCACAATCAAACCCAGGCGGGTAGAAAGTTTCATCATTCATCCTTACGTAAAATAATATGTAATTGTCGCAACGGTATTACATTTACCGACCCTTGCAAAGCCTATTCGCGCCACAATCATAAAGCAGCCTAAAACCCGCTCTAATGCTTATTAATAAAAATAATTAACCAAATTTATCCCGTATATTTTTCGTAAGGTTGCACCATATTTTTCAAATATTCCCGTAGGAATAAAAATGCAGGTACACGCCAAGCCTTGCGCAAAGCGGCATTTTCAACATCAAAACAAGAGGAGAACAAGCATCACGGATGAAAAAGGAAGACAGGAGGTGCATTGCTTTTGTGCCCTGCCGCACAGACACGCCGTCTCTCCGGGGTGAAGATCAAGCCAAGGGCCTGTTCATAAATGCGGCTTAGCCAATGCGCGCAAGACAAGAACAAATTTGCCGACTAAGCGATACACCTCACCAAGGAGTAATCATTATGTTGATGAACGAGTTGTTAGCACAGGAAAAAATTCTGCGTCGCGAATTCTATACAGCCAATTACCATAGCGACGAAACAGCCGTCAAAATCGCCCTGAAAAAGCTGGAAACCGTCCTGTTCCAGCAGCGAAAATCGCACCTTAAACCGTCAACACTGATGTAAACCCGTACACCGCTACCTTCCCTGCCCAATCCAGCCCTCATTGCCGGGTTTTTTATTGCATGTATCCAATAGCGTTATGACACATGGTCATTTCTGGTAGGTCGCAAAATGTCAGAAGACCTCCGATGAGAATCGTCATCATTTCGCAACAAGCAAATCATACAGTCAACGCTTTCTTGCTTCCCAGATAAGAGAGTGATCATGCACCTTCCCGCGTCCCGCTATCTGCGCTCAGGCGCACTGCTTTCAATTTTGGGTTTAGCCCTGCTCACGGGCTGCCAGCACTTGTCTTCACCAGAAAATGAATCCGACCCGGTCATTTTGTCATTTGCCACCGTCGGCGATTCGCGTGAAGAGCCGCTTGCAGCGGGAGAGATGCGCGACCTCAGCGCACAGGATGCCATCTGGCTTCAAAACAGCCGCGGTTGGTCACGCATTATCGACAGTATCTCGGCGCAGCACGCCAACATGCTGTTCTTCAATGGCGACATGATCATGGGCTACGGCAAAGCCGAAGTGCCCAAGAACACCAGTACAGTCAAAGATATTATCGATTCCGACCTTGTTCGCCATTACCGCGAATTTGCCTTCTGGCGTGGCATGGTGGCGCGGCTGTTTGAAAACGGCACCTACGTGGTTCCGGTGCCGGGCAATCACGAAGTGCAGTACAAGAAAGCCGGCAAGATTGCCGTCAAGGAAAACGAAGACGCCTGGCGCGCCAATATGGGCGATCTGATTCTGGACCGTAGTCGTTTCGAACATATCCTCGGCACGCCGCCGGCCGCATTCAATGTCAATAACCATCCCGGCGATGAAGACGGCTTAACCACCGATCAGAGCCAACTTTCCTACAGTTTCGATGTAAAAGGTATCCACTTTGCCGTGATCAATACCGATGCGGTGGGTAAGAATAGCCATGCACCGCTCGCCTGGCTGACGAGCGATCTGGCCGCAGCCAAGGCGCGCGGGATGCAGCACTTTTTCATTTTTGGGCACAAACCGGCGTATACCTACCACTTCAAGGGTGCCGATCCGAAGATGAGCGCCGGTTTCGAAGGCGATCCGGCGCATCAGCAAGCATTCTGGGGCTTAATCGAGCAATATGGCGCCACCTACTTTGCCGGTCACGAACATATCTTCAATCTCAGCCAGCCGGGCAAGGACAAGGGGGGCAGCGCCTGGCAGGTGATGGTCGGCTCTGGAGGCTCGCCATTTGAAGCCACTCAGCCCACCGGCCTGGACACCGATCGCATGTATGCGTGGGCACAGGTCAAGGTCAGGGCAAGCGGCAAGGTGGACATCGATCTCTGGGGCTTTGACGACCATTACGGCCCAACGCAGCACATCACCCGTCTGAACCTGCCGCACTAATATGGATGTTGGTGTACCGCTAAGGCACGGGTTCGATTTAAATACCGAACTCGTGCCTTTAAAACATCCGCGCAACAAACAAACAGGCCGCCAGTATTTGTGCCTAGCCCTCAGCCGAACCCACGACATTGATCGTCGTTTCGGCCACTTGCACCTGCTGGCCGGGTCGAATCTTGTTGGTTTTGCGCAGCTCCTGCACACCATCCACCTTCACAACGCCGCTGGCAACCATGGCTTTGCCGGCACCGCCGCTATCGACCACACCGCAAATTTTCAGCAGGTCATTCAGGGCAATATATTCGGTAGAGATTTCAACTTCGAGAATGGGCATCGCGGTAGCGTTTGGAAAGAGACAAAACGCTATGTTAACAGCAAGCGCAGGGGGTACCGAAAGGGGAATACTGGTTACTGAATCAAGGTTTGCCTCATTTCTCACCACAAACTTGCGGTACTTTCATGAAATGTAAATATTCCCTGCCCGCGAAAAACATTTTTTAGCCTGCCTCAAAAAACGTCGTACTCCCTGAGTCCATACTTTTCCGTGGAAAGTGTGCTGGAATTTCTGCCGCATTTTCCCGGCGCAACCCGGATTGGCCGGGCTGCGCATTACCCCCCAAGGAGAAATCAGTATGTCCAGTAGTAATCTGCAACATCAGGAAAAGAGTCTGCGTCGCGAATTCTACGAAGCCAATTATCATGGTGATAAAGAAACTGCCAAAGCTGTCCTGAAAAAACTGGAAGCCGTTCTGTTTCAGCAACGCAAATCGCATACCTGATATAACCCAAGCCTGATCGGTATCAGTGACGGCATCAGCCGCCAATATCGCGCTCTTGGTAACGTAACCCGGCTTTCTCAGGCCGGGTTTTTATTTTTACGCGTGATTCTCCAGCATTCCTGACTACCGAATTTACTTGCTATCGGTTTGAAGCACACCCAATGGCAGCGCTGGTTGAATATCGCGGGATTCAAACCCATCGCTCTTCAGCGCCGTTTCTCCCCCGGTAATCAGACAAACACCGCGCTTGAAGGTCAGGAACGACCACAGCCAGTGCAGCATGACCGCGATGCGGTTACGGAATCCGATCAGGAAAAAGATGTGCACCGCGCCCCACAACCACCAGGCCAACCCGCCTTTTATCCTGAACCAGCCAAAATCCGCCACGGCGGCATGGCGGCCGATGGTGGCCATATTGCCCATGTTGCGATAACGGAAAGGGGCGGGAGCGGGTTGGCCGGCAATACGCGCCAGGATCTGCTTGCCAACATGCGCGCCCCCCTGGATCGCCCCCTGAGCCACGCCCGGAACCACCTTGCCGCGGGCATCGGTCTGCGATGCCGTATCGCCGATCACAAAGACATTTTCATGTCCGGCCACATGGAAATCGGCTTCCACCTTGACCCGGCCAGCGCGGTCCGCCGCTACGCCGAGCCAGGATGCAGCAGGAGAGGCCTGTACGCCCGCCGCCCAGATGATGGTGCCTGCGGGAATCTGCTTGTCGCCGATAACGATGCCAATCTTGTTGCAGTCGGTCACGCGTGCACCTTGATGCACTTCCACGCCCAGCTTGCGCAACGATTGCGCTGCAGCAATCGACAGCTCTTCAGGAAACGAAGCCAGCACGCGCTGTCCGCCCTCTACCAGAATGACGCGGGTCTGTTCCGGATTGATATGACGGAACTCCTTGCTCAGCGCTGCATGCGCCAGCTCGGCAATGGTGCCCGCCATTTCCACGCCGGTCGGACCACCGCCGACCACCGCGATCGTCAGCAGCCGGCGAACTTCATCGGGATCGTCAGCCATTTCCGCCTGCTCGAAGGCCATCAAAATCCGGTTACGAATGGCCGTGGCATCATCAATGGTCTTCAGTCCGGGCGCGAGGGCTTCCCAGTGATCGTTGCCGAAATAGGCATGACGCGCGCCGGTGGCCAGCACCAGATAGTCATAATCAATATTCTCGAAACTCTCGCCGATTTTTGCCCGGACCGATTGCCCGGCAGTATCGACACTATCGACTTCTCCCATCATTACCGTGACATGCGGCAAACCGGTCAGCAAACTGCGAATCGGTATGGCAATTTCCGCCGGCGAAAGCACCGCCGACGCGACTTGATACAACAAGGGCTGAAACAGATGGTGGTTGCGGCGGTCGATGACCACGATCTCCACATCTGCCTTGCTAAGTGCCCGTACCACTGCCAGACCGCCAAATCCCGCCCCCACAATCACAACCCTGGATTTTTTCAAGGGATGCTCCCTTCTATGTTGTTATGGTTGAGCGAAAATTCTAAATGAGAATAAAAAGCAATGCGCCGGCTGGGCGCGCAACTTTGTCACGAAATGGCTGGCAAAAATACCTGTATCAAACAATGGCTTGTTGGTTCGACGGGCTTATAGGAAGGGGATAAACCATTGGCAGGCACTGCTCCGGATCGATAGACCGGAACGGTTAGCGGTAGAAAGTTGGATGCTTCACAATCCCGGCTGCCGTGCGTGGGCATCCGGGAGAGTGATCTATAAGATACGGCCTATGAACGCACGGCCGTTCCAGTTTTGCTGCCGTCATCCTGGCTGCCGCCTCTGCCGATGCGCTGAAACATGGCTTTGTCCTGCTCGATGCTGGCACCCAGCGTGGTCAGGTAATCGCCCACCAATGCCGCACTCACGCCTGCGCTCAGGGCTTTTTCCTGGATATGGGCAATCAGGTTGCGCCCGCCGGCAAAGCGCAGATGCGCCTTTGGATTGATAAAGCGGAATAGGGCAATGCTGACCAGGATCTCGTCATCCGACAGCGGTGCGCTGCCTTGCAACGGCGTCCCTTCAATCGGATGGAGCACGTTGATCGGGATGGAGTCGATAGCCATCTCGCGCAGGGCAAATGCCATCTCGATGCGCTGGGCCATGGTTTCACCCATGCCGAAAATACCGCCACTGCAGATTTTCATGCCCAGTTCCTGCGCTTCGCGAATCGTGCGCTGTTTTTCCTCGAAAGTATGCGTCGTGCACAGGCTCGGAAAATGCGAAGGCGCCGTTTCGATATTGCAGTGATAACGCCCGACGCCGGCATCCTTGAGCTTTTGCAACTCCGGCTTGCGCAGCAGCCCCATGGAGGCACACAGGGCAATATCGCTGTGCTTGCCAATCGCCTCGTAAATCTTGCACGCTTCCAGCACCTGCTTCGGCTTCAGCGCGCGGCCACTGGTAACCAGCGAAAAACGGCCCACACCTTGGCTGCGATTTTCCAGCGCCAGCTTCAAGCCTTCCTCGACGCTCACCAATTTGTATTCGGCCACGCCAGTCTTGAAGTGGCGCGATTGCGAGCACCACTTGCAGTCTTCCGAGCAGCGCCCCGATTGCGCATTCATGATCGAACACAGGTCGATCCCGTTGCCTATGAAATGCGCGCGAATCTGGTCCGCCGCCGCATACAGGGTTTCTTTTTCAGCGGTTTCCGCCAATGCCAGGGCTTCATCCTGGCTAATCTGGCCATCGGCCAAAACACGCGCCTTGAGCGCCTCGATCTGTTCAATATGCATGGTTTTATCGGCGCAATACCGTCTCTGGTGCGGCGGCTTGAAGTTTTAATTGGAGGGGCAACGTTGCCCCTCTATCGATAGGGGTTTTCGGCGGATTGTACACAAGCCCCTGTAAACCGGCCCTCCACCCGACGACTAGCCACGTTGCCCCCGGCACGGCACTCATCCGTATGCAGGTATCTCTTTGCCGATCGGCACCTTAAAATCAATGGTTTCCAATCTGTGCACCAAGCCCGTTACACCAGATGGAAAGAACAAGATGGAAAGAACATTCATTGAAACGATTCACCCCCACATTAAGGAATCAAAAATGATCAATGTCATCGTCACCATGGTGATCAAAGAAGGCAAGTTGAACGAATTCATTGCCGAATGCGCCAAGGTCCGTCCGCTGGTTCTGGAAGAAAAAGGCTGTATTGCCTATGACTATATGACTGAAATGCCCACGGCCATGACCCGGCAAGAACCGGTGAATGCCCACCGGGTAACGTTGATCGAACGCTGGGAATCGCTAGAAGATATCGACGTCCACTCGCAGGCAAAGCACATGGTGGAATTTGTCGCCAAGGTAAAAGACCTGCGGGAAAGCGTGGTGATCCGGGTGGGCAAGCCGGCTTTTTAGTCTTGGCCCACAGATTTTGAAGTTCGTTCGGCCGGCCACCGTATCGCAAGAATATCCGCTTCCAGCGGCACGGTCCTGGCTTCAATAAGCGCCGGGATGGCCTCGCCACCACCGTCCAGGCATCAGCTATTGCCTGGCCCGTTGGCAACGCCGGATGGCTCCACGCTTGCCGTTGCAGTTTGCGGTATGCCGTCTTTTTCCCATCGATCAAATTCGGCCATGATGGCATCGTGTGTTTTTTGGCTGATGTCGGGCAGCGTCCCGCCAAGTTCTTCCTTGGCTTGCGCAAAACCAAGCTCCACTGCATCGCGAATTTTTTTCAATTGGGTTGGATCGCTGCCAATCGTTGATTTAGCCAAACTTAAAACTTGCTCCGATACATTTTTGACGCCCATTTCGCCATCTTCTCCGATAGCAGCCTTGGCAGCATCCACCGTGGCCTGATCGACCGTTCCTTGATCCTGCCCATTCCCCGCGCCGGTCAAAACCAAACCCTGTTGCGCCAACGATTGGCTAATGAAGCTCAAGAATTCGTCCACATCCTGGTCAGAAATCTCGCTCGTGCTTGCCATATTTCCGGCAACGGTGGGCTTGCTGTAGGTGAGCTCTTCAATTTGTTGGTTGCGGATGGTCACAGTTTCCTGCCCGGCTCCTTGTTCAGTGCTGTCGCTTATTGCTGCCGAGTTGCGTAACGCAGTGCTGGCTGGAGTCTGTGCACTTTGACTTGCGCTCGACAGAGTTACAGTCATGGACAACGTGGACACATTTATAGACATCGATGATCACCTTTGACGAAATTGGGGCTGATGGCAATGTGCTGAGGCAACCCTCGACGCACAGGAACAGCACCCGAGAATTGGCCTTATATACGAACATTGGAGGCTTCTTTTGAACCCTCAGAAGGCACATCCCAATGAAACAAATTGCCCATAGAAGAATACTCGACTGACTCGTCAGCATCGTTCCGCAGGATTTAAAGGTTTGTAATTTTTTATTATTTCCTGTTGATATTTAATCAGCACCTCACTTGCTGCCACCGGGCCGCGCACCTGACCCAATTGGGCGGTTTAACTGCATCGGATTACCCCTCACGCGTTCCGCCACCCGTTCACGTTTAGCGGCCCGTGCATATTCAATGCCGGCAACTACCAAATAGGCAGGTACTATCTGCCTTTGCCCAATCAAGAGAAGCAGTCTGCGCATGCAACAAGAAGTCCAAGAGAAGCCAAAATACGCTGTCGTGGCCGCCGTACAACGGCCGAACGTGTGCGATGCCGAATTCGAAGCATCGCTGACCGAGCTGCGCGAACTCGCCAAAACACTCGGGTTTAAGGTCGTGCACACCTTCGTGCAAAGGCGCAATACCTTCGATATGACGGCCTACATAGGTGGGGGCAAGCGTCAGGAAATTCGCTGCTTCGTGAACAACGAACCCCTGCCCGCCGATCTGGCTGAAACCACGCAGGCCCCCGCGCCGTTTGACGGGCAGATCGAAGCGCTGCTGGTGGATCACGAAATCTCGCCCTCGCAGGCGCGCAATCTTGAAATTGAAGTCGGCTGTCCGGTGATGGATCGCACCATGGTCATCCTGGAGATTTTCCACCGCAACGCCCGCACCCGCGCCGCGCGCACCCAGGTGGAAATTGCCCGCCTTGGCTATATGGCACCACGCCTGCGCGAAGCGGCCAAGTTGGCCGGGCAGCAAGGCCGGCAGCGCAGCAGCGTTGGCGGCCGCGGTGTGGGCGAATCGCTCACCGAACTGGATCGCCGCAAGGTGCGCGACCGCATTGCCGAATTGCAGAAAGAAATTGTCGCGATGGATGCCGAACGCAGCACCCAACGCGCGCGCCGGCTGGAAAATCAAACACTGGCCAGCGTGGCGCTGGTCGGTTACACCAACGCCGGCAAATCCACGCTGATGCGCGCGCTCACCGGCAGCGAAGTCCTGGTCGCCAACAAGTTGTTCGCCACGCTCGATACCACCGTGCGCATGCTGTACCCGGAAAGCAAGCCGCGTGTGCTGGTGAGCGATACGGTCGGCTTTATCAAGAACCTGCCGCACGGCCTGGTCGCATCGTTCAAATCCACGCTCGACGAATCGCTGGATGCCTCGCTGCTGCTGCATGTGATCGACGCCAGCGATCCCGGCTTCCAGCGCCAGCTGGAAGTCACCGACGAAGTGTTGAAGGAAATCGGCGCACACGAAGTGCCGCGCCTGCGCGTTTTCAACAAGATCGATCATGTGGGCGATGCCACGGCGCAAGCAGAATGTGAAGCGGCACTGCGGGCGCAGTATCCGGATTGCATCGTGATGAGCGCGAAGAATCCCGAAGATGTAGCCAGGCTGCACGGACAGATCGTCGCGTATTTTCAGCAACATTTGGCCGAAGCCGAGATTTTCCTGCCGTGGTCGGCCCAGCAACTACGCGGCAAAATCTACGCCAGCTGCACCGTACTGGAAGAGCGCTCCGACGATGAAGGCACGTTCTTCCGCGTTCGTGGCGAAAACGACGCCGTGAATAGCCTGCGTGAGCAGCTAAACCCGGCTTGATGGATTCTGCGTATGGCGCTGCAGTTGAGCGCAAATACCCCAAAGGCCGCATCACGCGGCCTTTTTCTTTGCCCGTTGAACCGGGAATGGGACTGTCGTTTTTGCCTAAGGAATTACCACGGGCGCCGATGATCGAGTGGGATGTAAGAAATCCATGCCAAGCTGTCGTGCTTGCTATTGACCCGGCCCGATTATGTATAGCGCCGTAACCCCGGAGAAAACCGGGCTCCAGTGGCTTTCACCCGCATCGTGACTGGATACCAACCTTCGCCGGTATGACGAGCCCATCGAGATTGCGGCTCAGGCGCGTTGTACTGGTTGTGGCAATAAAGGCGGCAAGCCATGGTGCGCCCGCGCCTTGGCGCATTGCTCGCTCACTTCCCCGCTGGGGGTGAAAGGCTCCAGCTCGCGGCACGGGCTGGGGCGATTCGCATAGATGCCGCAGCGTGCACCGGGAATATCGCCCTGCAATTGGGCACAATGGGGGGATTTCTGGCTGGTTCCCGGCATATAGCGCAGATGCGGGGTGAGTTGCCCGGTCAGCCCGGCCGGCACCCAACCGCCCGGCGCATCGTCGGCCTCGGTCCAGTAAAACGAAACACGGAAAAGCGCGCAGCAGGCGCCACAGTCAAGGCAAGGTGAATCCGAAACCATCGCTTTTCTGCCAATTAGAAACAAGCAGTGTACGTGATCGCACCGCAGCCGGTAGCCCAGATGCGAAACCCGGGCGCGGCATTGTGATCATGTTGGGGACAGAGAACAATCACAGCAAAGGCGGTACTGTTGTTCACTTAAGAAAAATCCTACACATCGACGTCATCCAGGACACTTACTCATCCGGCAGCATCAAGGACGACGCCCGTATCCCGCGGATATAAGTGGCGGAGGCGTGAGACCACGCAATCAACTCGCGGGTGGCCAGGCTGTCGGCAATGTCATCCGGAATGTCCTCATCACCCAATTCATCATTGAGCACCTTACGCAGCCAATAGAGTTCTTCCTTTGAGAATTTTTCCATTTCTATCGCTTTATTGAACCGAAACGGTTGTTGTACAGACTGGTTGAAGCATAGCACTTGGGTTGGGCTGGGTTTGCGAAGCCCAACGTTAACCAGCTCTTGATGCGTTGCGTATTGGGCTTCACTTCGTTCAGTCGCGTAGGCCGGAAAAGCGAAGCGCCTTCCGGCATTGGGGTGGACGACGTTGGATGGCGCCTGCGGCTTATCCAACCTACGCGCTGCGGCCATTATCCAGGCTACTTGCTACCAGAAAACCGTGGTCCCTATTATGTTCGAGCCTTTTCGTCATTGGACAAAGTTAGAATACTTTCTTGCCAGCACGACACTGATATGTTTCCCCACCGTGCTCGCGCACAAAATAGCTTACCGCGACGCCTGTAAAACGGTTGATTGCAACATGCTGCATGGATCTCCACGCGCCTCCGCGAGACCATTCAATGATGTACTCAATATTATTTTCGTTGACGGTTGGTTTTGATACGCGAAAGTTGGTTGAGTCTCTGCCTTGTGATTCATCGTCTTCCGACACGATTACCAAGCCTGTCCAGCGAGTATTTTTACCATTAGCGACGCAATTTGATCCAGAAAACTCGGGCCACCCTTTGACATCAAAACAGAGCAAACCAGAGTCAGATAGGTAAGGCGTCGGCCAAATAGATGTTATTGAGTTCTTTGAGTCTTCGTTTTTGCAGTCAATCAGCGTTATGGCATTTGCCATCGTTGGAACTATCGCAGCCAAAGTAGCGGCAAGAATCAATTTTTTCATCAGAGGCTCGCTATGGGAAAGTTTGGGGCTAACGTTTGACGCGAGGGGCCACCGTAGCGGCAAAGCCGCGAAGGGAACCCACAAGCGCAGCTTGTGGGCGGTCCTTCTCGACGGAATGGTTAGGCTGCTCGCGCTTGATCTTGATATTCCATGAATGAACGACGGAATGTCATCGGGTTGGAAATACCAGGGATGGGTGCTTGAGGATTGCCAGCGCCAGAAATAACGAGCGTTCCGTAATTGAAGATTCTTCCGAAAATGCCTTGATTTACTTGAACGCTCTCGATTTTGGTGAGATTGAGTTCAATTGTTCTGCGGCTAATAAAACCGAACTTTGCGATTACTCTTTTGTTTGTGAATGCAAGCTCGGTGGTGATGTAGCGAAGAGCTGCTGCAATCCAAAACAAGATACCAATGCCGAAAAATCCAATAAAAATGAAACCAAGAATAATCAAAGGAAGAAGCGACCAGATGCTGGTTTTTCCTTCATAAATCACTTTTTCGCCTTTGACTTAGCGTGCCTTCGACATAGCTACCCATGATGATGCCTTTCTTTGGTTGAGTAAAAAACGTAAATTATCCGCCGCAGCGGAAGCGGTTGATGAGATTGCTGCATCATGGCGGCGGATAAACCTTGTTGGACGGCGGCAACTACGTGGATTGTAAGCGGGCTGTATCCTGAGTCAATGACTTTGCAGGAAGGAAAGAAAGGCGGCTCGGGTGACCGAATGGTTTTTTGTACTCAATCCCGGCTGACAGTATTGTAGGGCGGGTCAATTGACCCGCGCAGGACGACGCTTGATGTTCAGCCTGCGGCAAATTCCGGGGCGGCGGGTTACGCCTCGCGAGCGAGGCAAACCCGCCCTACCATCGGGCATTCTCCATAGCAGGCAAGAGCAGACGGTTTTCCTATCCCCTGGGCCAAGTGCCGAAGGAGTGGAGGGAGACAAGTTTGTTTACAAATTTGGCTCACGACCGACTGAGGGAAGCCCGGAGGGCCGCCAGGCGGGGGCTGCTTTCTTTGGATACTTTCTTTGCAGAAGCAAAGAAAGTATCACGCCAAGCCGGGCGGGACCGGCACTTAACAACCGCGCCGCAGACGCATAAAACCTCTGGATTCCGTGCTCTGCATTCCCTTCGGTCATCTGCGCCGGAATGACGACCAAAACAAAAGGCCGCATCACGCGGCCTTTTGCTTCCCATGAACCTGAACGATCAGGCGTTGTACCCCAGCGCCGGCGCCAGATCCCGCT
>JARLJJ010000339.1 GCA_031291275.1 Formivibrio sp. | reverse complement strand
CTGGCGTCGGTGTCGGCCACTTGCTGCATCATCTGGCGCACATGCTGGATGGCACGGCTGGTACCGACCAGGCTGCGGAACAGGTTCGGTTCGCGCTGCCGGCCGCGCTCACGGGCCTGGTCGTACATCTCGCGATAGACCTGGGCACGGTGCAGCGAATCCAGCAGTTTGCTGTAGCTGGGCGGTACTTCGATATTGGAGAGAACCCGGCGACGCAGGTCGTCGGAGAGGTCTGCAGAAGAAATTTCGCCCAAAAGCAGAACAGGAAGGAACTCATCCCAGGCAGCCACTGTCTTAAGCAAACCAGGCAGACCGCCGGGGGCGCTGGCAGTACCGACCAGCACGCACAATACCTCGCGGCTGGACGACAGAGAATCGACCGTCTGCTGCCAGTCTTGACTGGTGCAGGGCAGATTGTCTTCGCCTAGAAAACTGAGAATCACCGCCAGGTCGCGGCGGCGAGCGCTATCATCATCGATCAGCAGGATTTTGGTTTCACGCCACATGCAATAGCAACTTCCCTAGTCAACTCAATGCCCATGAATGGGAGGCAAGCTTGGCATCTATGGCCAATACGGCTTTTTAGACGCCAGAAAATAGTAAACATCACTAGTTAAGTCAAAAAACCGTACATAGTCAAATTTATGGCGCACCAATTTTCGATCTACCCAGCTTTTAACCGAACAGATGGTAAACCTTTGCTGCGCTTTTGGCGTGCTGGATCTGCGTCATCTCGTCGACTATTGCCTGTCGCTCGCCGGTAGCTGCTTCAAGTAGCTGGCGATACACACCCAGCAACCCCTCCAGATTACTGCGCACCGCCGTTTCGTCGATGGGAGCCTCCTTGATAACGTCGTCAACACAGGCTCGACATGCCAGATCCAGCTGACCGATAGCTTCCCAATCACGCTCGGCCAGTGCACCCACCAACGCTTCACGGGTTTCTTCGATACGCTGCAGTACAAGACTCATGGAGCACTCCTCAAAACAGCAGGCAATTAAACAGCGACGGCATCCCAGCCTTCCTTGACGGTGGTCAACAGATCACTGACTTCGTCGAGGATTTTCGAGTCGTTTTTGGAGTTGGCTTCAGTCAGGCGCGCCATCATGTAGACGTACAGATTGTCGATCCTGGCGAGCTCGTCACTCCGGTTCGTCATATCCAGACCTTCGCGCAAGCCACCGATAATACCTACAGCCTTACTGATCAGGATGCATTTGTTCGGGACGTCCTTGCGCTCCATGGCACCTTTGGCCTGGGCAATGCGATCCAGGCCGCCTTCCATCAGCATCTGCACCAGACGGTGCGGGCTGGCTTCAGAAACCTGGGCCTGTGCTTCAACCTTCTGATACTGCCGAAGAGCCAACATCGGGTTCATGCTCTACCTCATCACAACAAGTTCGTATAAGCAGACTATCGACACGTGCGTAAAAAACTTTAGACCGGAAAGCCAAAAGCCCGGCCCGCGGTGAAGCGCAGCCGGGCCTTTAACGCTTACGCAGCTTTTAACCCGACTTCGAGGCGTTCAACGAATCGAAGAACGACGTGAGACTGGTCGCCGTCGCTTTCAACTGCCCCACGATCAAGTCCATGGCGTTGTACTTCGCCGTCAGCTGGGCCGTCAGGTCAGTCGTGTGCTGAGTCAGGTTAGCCTGTTGATTACTCAGATCACTTTGCTGCTGGTTCAGACTGGTGGTGCGCATATCAAGCACCCCACCCGTCTGGGTGTAAGGTGTGAGCGCTGCAGTCATCCGTGCCATCAGACCATTGGTGCTGTTGGTACCGGAAAACATCTGCTGCACCTGAGCACCAATCGTTGGATTGGTCATTGCTGCCGCGTACTTGGTGGTGTCCAGAGTCAGCGTACCGTCAGTCTGATTGGTGTTGATACCCAACTGAGACAATACCGACAACTGACTACCCGGCCCCGGCGTCACCAACTGAGTTTGCAGGGCAGCAATCAGGTTGGATGGCAGCGAGTCACCGGACATCGCACCGCTGCCGCTAATCTGACCAGTAGTAGGGTCTTGAGTACCCGGGGCAGTCAGGGAGTTCAACGTCTTCATCAGCGAGTTATAGGCGCTGACGAACGACTGCAACGAGGTTTGCAGCCCGTTGGTGTTTTGCGCAACGGTGACAGTCGAGGTCGCTGGAACACCGTTGGTCGAGCCCGCCAAAAGCGTCATGGTGATACCGCCGATAGGCGTGACCGTATTGCTCTTGCTGGTGATCGGGAAACCACTGACCGTGTAGTTGGCATCCTGAGCCAGACCACTAATGTTACCGGCGCTGGTCGGGTCAGTGCTGCTCAACGTTTGGGTGCCATCAATGTTCAGCCCAGCGATACCGCTGACCGTAAGATCCGAGCCCGCGCCGGTGGTCGTCGAACTCAACACCAGACGCGCACCGTTTTTGTCCGTCACGATGTTGGCGGAGATACCGTTACTGTTCTGCGAAGTGTTGATCGCGTCACGTACCGATTGCAGGGTCGAACCGCTAGGGATAGTAACGTTATAGGCAGTGCCATTTTGACTGATGGTCAAGGTACCAGTCGGAATGGCACTGGTCGCACCACCAGAAAACGAAGCACTCGCAACCGAGGACGAGGTAGCCAGATTCTGTACGGCGATAGTGTAAGAACCAGGAACCGCCGTGTTATCAGAGGTCGTGGTCAAGGTGCTGGTATTGGACGAAGACGCCGTAAAGCCCGCAAACGCCGGAGTGGTCGTGCTGCCAAGGTTGGTCAGGGCTGTTTGATAAGCCGCCAAAGCGCTTTTCAACTGGCCAACACCAGACAGCTTCGACGTGACCGACGCGGTTTGAGTCGTAATTTGGCTGGTAGCAGCTGCCGTGTCGGCCCCCACCAACGCACTGACGATCGAACCAATATCGAGACCAGAACCAAGGCCCGTGGACGTAGTAATTGGACTTGCCATGAGTATCCCCTTTCGTTTTTACGACAGTCTTTTGACCCGCACTGCAATCAAAAGGACTCACCAACACAATTCATGCCAGCATCAGGCTTTTCTGTTAAACAACACGCTGCCCGCAGTGCTCAAATTGTCCGCTAACTTCAGCACTTCTTCCGTCGGGATTTGCCGGACGACCTCACCGGTTGCAGTGGCGATCACTTTTACCACCACCCTGCCGGACGTCTCATCAATCGAGAACTCCAGGTTGCGCTTGATAGACTGGACGTACTTCTCGATTTCCTGAACAGCGGCTTTCAGTTTTTCCGCATCTGCATCCTTGCCTGAGCTCCCAGTCTCAGCGCCGGTGCTTGTGCTTGTGCTTGTGCTGATACCTTCGACTTGAGGCTCCGCCGGCTGATCCACAACAGTGTTCGCCGGGGCCACAGCAGGATAAGATAAATTCAACTTGACGCTCATATCCATGCCCATCACCTCCTTAAAACTGAAAAAGCGAGAGAGCACGATAAACGCACCCCCCCGCTAAAACTCAAACCGAAATTACTGAAGCAGCTTCAGTACAGCGTTTGGCAGTTGGTTAGCTTGTGCCAAAACAGAAGTGGAAGCTGATTGCAGCGTTTGCTGCTTGGTCAAGTTAGCAGTTTCAGCAGCGAAGTCGGTATCCTGAATACGACCCAGTGCCGCGGTGGCGTTCTGAGTTACGTTTTGCAGGTTGTTCACAGTGCTGGTCAGACGGTTTTCCGAAGCACCGAGGCTTGAACGAGTGGCGTTGATTGCTGCCAATGCAGCGTCGATTGCAGTAATCGCGCCTTGGCTGTTCGCCAGAGCAGTGGCAGGGTCAGTACCGGAAATTACAACAGTACCGCTGTCTACACTGAGGGAGACGGCGTCGAAGCTGGAGCTCAGTGCCAATGAGATCTGGTTGGCCGCACCGGTGTTGGAACCGACTTGCAGGATCATCGTACCCGCACTACCGTCCAGCAGGTTCTTGCCGTTCAGGTTGGTCGATCCCGCGATACGAGACAGTTCGTCAGACATCTGAGCGAATTCTTGGTTAGTCGCAACGGTGTCAGCAGTGCCGTTGGTACCGTTACTCGACTGAACAGCCAGTTCACGCATACGCTGCAGAATGTTGGTCGACTCTTGCAGCGCGCCTTCAGCGGTCTGAGCCAT
>JARLJJ010000338.1 GCA_031291275.1 Formivibrio sp. | reverse complement strand
TGGAAATGGGGGCGACCCGCACGGTAAACGTGTCGATTGAACCGGGTCTGAAAGCGGACGAGTTCACTGCAGATAAGGGTTACTTCGATGTTGCCATCGAATGCACCGGTGCGGGTCCGGTCTTGAAGGATGTGATCCCGGCACTGCGGCCGCGCGGCACCATCGTGCAGGTCGGCGTAACCGGCGAAGTGCCAATCCCGATCGGCGTCATCGTCGGTAAGGAAATCAGCCTGGTCGGCGCTTTCCGCTTCAATACCGAATACGCGCTGGCTGCCCGCTTGATCAAGGAAGGGCGCATCAATGTGAAGCCGATCATCACTGCCACGCTGCCTGTCGAGCGTGCCGTGGAAGCGTTCGAGCTGGCTTCGGATCGTCGTTCGCAGATGAAGGTGCAGTTAACCTTCTGATCGGCCATGAAAAAAGCAGCTCGCTGGTAGCGAGCTGCTTTTTATTCAAATGTAGATTTAGTTTTTTCCATTCTCTTCTGGGTAATACGTTTCTCGACCCCTTCAATCATGGTGGAACTTATTTTTCTTGCTACCTTGGGGTTTTTTAGCCGAACGGCATCAAACAGCTTCTGATGTTGCGCAATGGTTATTTCCTTGGTTGCATGGTCCGGGAAATAAGTAACATCAAACACGGCGCGTTGCAGGGAACTGATGGCATCGCCAAGTTGCTCAATGACAAAATTGTGGGCGGATGCGATCAATGCTTGATGAAATCGGATATCCGCCAAATTGAACGCATTTTTGTCTTCATAATACTTTTCCATATCAAACAAAGCGGCTTCCATTTTGGCCAAGTCCGCAGCCGTCGCCCTTTGTGCGGCCCATTCTGCAATGGCAGGTTCAACGACAATACGAGTTTCCAGCAAGGTACGGATGAATTCATAGTTGTCCTCAGAGTCCAGAACCCATCTGAGCACATCCGTATCAAGGTAATTCCACTTCTCTCGGGGCATGACCAGCAGCCCTTTGTGTTTTTGGACATCAATCAGTTTTTTTGCGCCGAGTACCTTGACCACTTCGCGCAAGGTCGCTCGGGATATCTCATAGGTTTTGCAGAGTTCTGTTTCCGACGGTAAAGCCGAGTCCGGGATATATGCGCCATGAACGATTTGCTCCCCAAATTGCTCAACAATGCGATCAAGTTTTGTTCCTGTTTCTTTCATGGCCATGTCTTTCTAATTAACAAAAAATTGCAGTGCAACAGTATCTCATAACACTGGAAATAGCGCGTGTTGCGGGTTGTTCAAGTCAATTTTTTACCGAGCCGCATGAAAGTATTGCCTTCAAGAGGCGGTTTTTACGAAGGTATTCCTGATGCCCGTGATTAAACAACATTCTCATCGTTCAGGCCCCTTGTATCAACGTTGCCAGGGCAGGGCTGTGATCTTGCAGTTGCTCGTCATGGAAATGCATATTTTGCGCCATTTTGGCGTGATTGCGTGATGCATGGTCTGATTTAATGTTTTGATTGTTAGACAATAAGCAAATTGTTGTTTGACTTTAAAAGATCATATGTGATACATATGCTATATGAATACGACACTCTATACATCGCGACGCACCTTCCAGGAGCAAGTACTTGATCTTTTGGGTCAGGATATTTGTTCCGGGCGTTATACGCCGGGCGCGGTTTTGCCCTCGGAAGCTGAGTTGTGCGAACGCTTTGGGATCAGCCGCATCGTGATTCGCGAGGCGATCAAGTCCTTGGTTGCCAAGGGAATGCTGGTTGTGCGACGGAAAGTCGGCACCACTGTTCTCGATCCGAATCATTGGAATTTGTTTGATCCCAGCATCATCGCCTGGCGTGCCCATCCCTCAGTCCTGAATCAGACCTTGTCGCGTGATTTGATGGAGTTGCGGCGAATTGTGGAGCCGGCTGCAGCAAGCCTTTCAGCGCAGCGAGCCAGCGACGATGAGCGCAAAGCCTTGCGCGCTGCCTATTTGGCCATGGAGCGTGCGATTGCCGAGGATGGCGATTATGTCGCCGCCGATTTGGCTTTTCATGCGGTATTGCTGGCCGCCTGTGGCAACCAGTTTGTCCGGCAGATGCAGGATGCCATGTCCGCGATTCTGCGGACCAGTTTTGAAATTGTTTCCCAAAAAGCCGGTGGACCCGCGTTTTCCTTGCCCATGCACGAGGCACTGTGTCGTGCCATTGAAGCTGGCGATGCACGAGCCGCAGAACAAGCTGCGTTAGCGTTGATAGACCAAGCCACCAATGACCTGAATGCACGCCTCAAGTTTGAATGAGTCGATAAATAGCTTGGGTGCCTGGAAGGCTGGCGATTTGACGGTAATGGAATGGCTGTGTTCGGAAAAACTGTTTCTGTAATTCTTTCAATGTCTCGTATTACCCGTCGCATAGGCGGATTTAAGTGATTAACAACAGGAGAAACAAGATGTCTGCACTGTTTGATTTGACTGGTCGCACCGCACTGATTACCGGGTCCGGGCGTGGCTTGGGCTTCGCCTATGCCGAAGGCTTGGCGGAGGCGGGTGCTGCTGTCGTGATCAACGATCTGCGCGTAGAGAACTTGACTGATGCTGTGGCCAAGCTTAAAGCCAAAGGCTACAACGCCCGCGGTCTGGCTTTCGATGTCACCAGTGAAGCAGCTGTCGCTGCTGCCTTCGATGCCCTGGACAAAGATGGCGTGGCTGTCGACATTCTGATTAACAATGCCGGCATTCAATTCCGCAAGCCGATGGTCGAGCTGGAACTGAAAGACTGGCAGCGCGTGATTGATACCAATCTCACCAGTGCCTTCATCGTCGGCAAAGCCGCAGCTACACGCATGATTGCGCGTGGCAACGGCGGCAAGATTATCAATATCGGCTCGCTCGTGAGCGAAGCCGCTCGTGCCACGGTCGCGCCGTATACCGCCGCCAAGGGCGGTATCAAGATGCTAACGCGTGCCATGGCCGCAGAATGGGCGCACTTCAATATCCAAGCCAACACCATTGGCCCGGGCTACATCCTCACCGACATGTGTGCCGCATTGGTCGAAAACGTCGAGTTCGATACCTGGGTGAAGAACAGCAACCCGGCTGGTCGCTGGGGTAAGCCGGAAGAACTGATCGGTACTGCGGTCTATCTGTCTTCTTCAGCTTCGAATTATGTGAATGGCCAGATGATTTACGTGGATGGAGGCTGGTTGTCGGTGCTGTAGGAATCACTAACAAAACGCCCCTGACTTTGTTGCACCTCCTTGCCGTACCTGTTTGTACAAGCCAGGACTTGGCGTGGATATCAACGAGACCGAAGCCGCCAAATATCCGTGCGAGAAAACCGTGACCACCTGGACGCAGACCCGTCTGGTGGATGGAACGCTGCAAGTGCCGTAATACGAACGATGCAAATGGATGGCGCTTTTGCCTGCAATCGCGCCCATCCAACCCGAGGTTGGATCTGGTCGCCTGTCGTGCTTTGATTTTGCAGCAAATCATGCGTGCAAGGCGAAAAGATAAAACAAGTAGCTTCAAAGATGTTTTGGAAGTCGTGTTTTTACTTTTGAGGAGAAGTGAGCATGAAGAAGGCAATTTTCAAACGTGTTGTTTTGGCTTCCGCCATGGCGGCGGTGATGTCCAGCGGTGCCTGGGCGTAATTTACCGCCAAGCTGGGTCACGCCATGCCGGATTCCCATCCGCAAGCCATCGCCATGAACAAGTTTGCCGAGCTGGCAGCCAAATACACCAACAACGACGTCAAGATCCAGGTGTTCGGCAATGCCACATTGGGCAGCGACGAGAAAGAACTGCAAGGCGTGCAAGCCGGTACCCAGGAGTTCTACATCGGTACGCTGGCCCCATTCTCCACCCGCGTGAAGGAAGTCCAGATTTGGGACTTGCCGTTCATGTTCGCCAATACCAAGGAAGTCTACGCACTGCTCGATGGCGCTTCTTCCAAGAAGATCTTCGAAAAGCTGGAACCGACCGGCGTTGTGGGTCTGACCTGGACCGGCATGGGCTTTCGCAACCTGTCCAACAGCAAGCATGACGTACGCAACCTGTCCGACATCGAAGGCTTGAAGATCCGCGTGATGGCCAACCCGGTGGCGCTGGATACCTGGAAGACCCTTGGTGCCAATGCAGTCCCGATGGCGTTCTCCGAAGTGTTTACCGCACTGGAAATCAAGGCTATCGACGGCCAGGAAAACCCGCTGCAGCACATGTACTCCAACAAGATGCAGGAAGTGCAGAAGTACATTTCCCTGACCAACCACGTGTACACCCCGGTGGCGCTGGTGGTTTCCAAGAAGTTCTGGGACAAGCTCCCGGCGGCCGACAAGCAAGGTGTTCAGAAAGCCGCCACCGAAGCCGGTCTCTACCAACGCAAGTTGCTGGATGACGGCGACAAGGACGTGATCCAGAAATTCAACGCCGCTGGCGTGAAAGTCGATGCGATTGCCCCGGCCGACCTCGTCAAGATCCAGGAAAAGGTCAAGCCGGTCGTGGCCAAGTTCACTCCGCAAATTGGTGAAGAGTTCGTCAAGGGCTTCTACGCCGAAATCGACGCCGCCCGCAAAGCCGCCAAGTAAGCCATCACGCCGGGGTGCATACCTCCCCTCTGTACTCCGGCGGGCTTCACTCAGCGCGATGGCAGTGAGTGCAGCGGTGGTTTAAACACACTTTCCGGCGGCAGGCAGCCCGCTGCCGGGCGAATTTCAATGACCGCTCGTGGCTTGACCTCGTCACGGGCGGATACTGGGACAACAGAAATGGGAAAAATTCTCGACTCTGTTTCAGCATGGTTCATCCGCACCCTGGAAGTCATCATGGTGATCATGATGATTGGCATGCTGATTCTGGTGGGACTCAACGTTTTCTTGCGCATTGGCTTCAACAGCGGCGTGGATTTCGCTGAAGAAGTGCCGCGCTTCATGTTTATCTGGATGACTTTCTGCGGCGCGGTCGTGGCCTTGAAGCAGAACACCCACATCAACGTCAGCATGTTTGTGCACATGGTCAGCAAGCCGGTGCAGAAGCTGTTCTATGCCATCACCCAGCTTCTGGTGCTGGTGTGCGGTGCCTATATCACCCAAGGCACCTACATGCTGAACGACATCATCACCCAGAATGCCTCGCCGGTGCTGCAGATCAGCATGCTGTGGGTGTATGGCGTGACCTATATTGCCGGTCCTGCACTGGTACTGATCTCCCTCGCCAACCTGGTCCGCCTCTTTCTGGGCCGTGTCACCGACCAGGAACTGGCCGAGAAACATGAAGACGATCCGGAAGAGCTCGCTGCACGCGAACTGAAGAAAGTCGGTGAAGACATGGCCCGGGAAGAAGAAGCCGCGCGCGCCAAGGCAGGAGAAAAACAATGACCCTCATTATCTATGTGGTAGCGCTGCTGTTCTTCGTGGCAATCGGCACGCCGATTTCGTTCGCGCTGCTGGGCTGCGCCCTGGCCCTGATGATTCATCTGGGCATGATGGATCCGCAGATCGTGGTACAGAACATGTGGGATGGCGCCAACAGCTTCCCGCTGCTCGCAGTGCCGTTCTTCATGCTGGCTGGTGAATTCATGAATGCCGGCGGCATGACCAAACGGATCATCCGGCTGGCGATGGCCTGGGTCGGGCAAATCAAGGGCGGCTTGGGTTACGTGGCGGTGATTGCTGCGGTGATCATGGCGTCCTTGTCGGGCTCGGCCGTGGCCGACACCGCAGCACTGGCGGCGATCCTGTTGCCGATGATGAAGAGCGCGGGTTACAACATGCCGCGTTCCGGCGGTCTGATTGCTGGCGGCGGCATTATTGCCCCGGTGATTCCCCCCTCCATCGGCATGATCCTGTTGGGTGTCGCGGGTCAGGTTTCGATTGCCAAGCTGTTCCTGGCCGGGATAGTCCCGGGCATCCTGATGGGTATCGCCATCATGGGCACCTGGTACATCGTGGCGCGCAAAGACGATGTTGCGGTGGAACCCAAAGTCCCGATGCGCGAACGGATTGCCGAAACCCGCCGCGCATTCTGGGCCTTGTTGCTGCCGGTGATCATCATTGGCGGGTTGAAGACCGGCTTCTTCACCCCGACCGAAGCGGCAGTGATTGCCGCCTGGTATTCGCTGTTCGTCGGCCTGTTCATCTATCGCGAAATTAGCTTCAAGAACCTGTATCCCCTGTTCCTGGCTGCCGCCAAGACTACGGCGATTGTGCTGTTCCTGGTGGCTGCGGCCTCGGTTTCGGCCTGGTTGGTGACGGCGGTGAACATTCCGCAACAACTGGGTGACGTGCTGGAACCGTTCATGGGCAATCCGACCATGCTGATGGTGGTACTGATGCTGCTCGGTTTGGTGATGGGCTGCGTGCTCGACTTCACGCCGAACATCCTGATCATGACGCCAGTGCTGATCCCGATCGTGACCAAGGCCGGGATTGATCCGGTGTACTTTGGCGTGGTCTACATCCTGAATCAGTGTCTGGGCCTGATCACGCCGCCGGTGGGTGCGGTGCTGAATGTGATCAGTACGGTGGGCAAGATGCCGATGAGCAAGGTAGTCTGGGGCGTGTTGCCGTTCCTGCTTGCCGAAACGGTCGTGATGTTCCTGCTGGTGTTCTTCCCTTCTATCGTCCTCGTCCCGCTGCACTGGATGACCGCTCGCTGATGTATCGAAATTCCTGCGGTGAATCCTTGGGTTCGCCGCAGGAAAAACAGGATCGAGCGAGTAGTGGATGCATTGTCCGCACGATACACAAGTCCAGCGTTCGTGAAGCGTTTCTACGCTGGTGTGGCAAAAGCACGTGAGACCGCCACGCAAACCAATTTTTCAACGTGGGTCGAGCAGATCCGTCGTGGAATTGGACGATGTGGCGCTCTGTGTCGAGGTTACTTCAACGCTTGCAACGAGATGACCCATTCGTGCAGCCTTGGTATCGAGGTAGGCGGCATTGCGTGCTTGTCGTGCAACTTCCAAAGGCATTCTTTCTTCCACCCGGATGCCGTGCTCCATGAGGCCTTTGATCTTGGCTGGATTGTTTGTCATGAGACGTACATTGGTTACGCCAAGAGAGGCAAGCATTTCGGCGGCCACGCCGTAGTCGCGCGCATCGTCTGGCAATCCAAGCATTCGATTCGCATCCACGGTATCCGCACCCTTTTGCTGAAGCTTATACGCCCGTATCTTGTTGAGCAGACCGATACCACGTCCTTCTTGCCGCAGATACAGTAAAACGCCGCATCCCTCTGCTTCGATTAACTCAAGCGCTGCTTGCAATTGCTCGCCACAGTCGCAGTGCAAGCTGTGGAATACGTCGCCCGTCAGGCATTCTGAGTGAAGTCGAGTGAGTACTGGCTTGGTCGTCGACAACTCACCCAATGAGAGTGCCGCATGTTCAAGGCCGGAGCGCTTGTCTCGGAATCCATGCAGCGTGAAATTCCCGTACTCCGTGGTCAGAGAACAATTTGCACTTTCAAGAAATGAATTCATTACCGTCGTCCCGGGACTTTTGTTGGATGTAGTACTAGCCAAAGATATGGGGTGTAGTTGCGATAACTCAAGGCGCATGGCGCATTCGAGAACGAGACATCACGTGGTGGTACGCGGTCGGCCTGGTATCGACGATGAGTGATGTGCTGCCGGATAGGTGGAGTCGCATACCGCGCAAACAGTAATGCGTGAAGGCCGCGTTATTGCTGGGGTCTGGTTAACATTCATTTACATTTCCCGGTCCAAATTGGGCATAGAACATGCTCCTTCTTGCTGGCGTTTAAACCATTTTTCTTTCTACTTAGGGGAAATTTCATGCAAGTTCAGCACAGTGTCGCCACTCACCCGGCAAATATTGCCAAAAGCACCAATGCAACCCAGCACAAACTTGCCGCTCAAACGACGGACAGTACAGCCAAGCCCACAAGTACAGCAGACAAAGTGAGTATTTCCCCAGAAGCGCTGGCTTTGGTCTCTGCGGATAACGCCAAAAGCTAATGGATGAGAGGGAACGAGTTTACTGGCTGTGCATGATGAGCATCTGTAAACTCCGTCCCTGGCTGAAGTCCTGGATACAGTCGAAAAATAAAAGTTTCGCTTATGAAATACAGCTTCAGCAGCTGATTTTGTGATCCGTTTTCTCAAAAGCCCTGAGCAATCAGGGCTTTTGTTTTCATCTCAAATTGGTAAAAACCCAACTAAATGCAAAGTCAGATTCACGATATGCATTGAAGACCACATGGGCCCTGTTGGCCTCACTCAAACACAATTTAAACGCACCCTGCCTGATCAATACCCGCGACAAAATTTCGTAATCCCTATGGCGGTAAGAATGCGCCCGCCATGGCTCTGTTCTCTGTAGCCCCGGATTCGCTTCGTGCCTTTCCCAAGGATAGATTTCCCCGTAATGCGATACCTCCCTCTGTTGGTTATTTCTCTTCTGACTGGTTGCGATTCTGGTCAGGTTTCATCCTTTGCTCACTCACCTGGCGTTAAACAGCTAGCCCAAGTGGGGCAGTCGATACTCAGTTTTTCAACGTCAGCAGGCCTCTTGCCTGAATCCGTGGCTTCAGGCCCCTCTTTTGAATTGGTCGATGGTAAAACAGCCGTTGGTCATCGCGATTTTGTGCATGCCAAGAAAGTGTTGCCACAGGTGTTTGCCGGTGAAGAAGAGGATTTTTACTGCGGTTGCCGCTATACCGGCAAGAATGTCGATTTTTCGAGTTGCGGTTATGAACCACGCAAGAATGCCGATCGTGCGGGCCGGATTGAGTGGGAGCATGTCGTACCGGCTTGGGTTATTGGCCATCAGCGGCAATGTTGGCAGGATGGTGGCCGCAAAAATTGCACAAGCAATGATGCCGTGTTCCAAGCAGCGGAAGGTGATCTAAACAATCTGGTTCCTGCCGTCGGGGAGGTCAATGGTGATCGCAATAATTTTTCCTATAGCGTATGGACCCGAAACCCCGAGCCCATGTATGGGCAATGCAAAACCATCGTCGACTTCAAGGGAAGGCGGGCGCAACCACGCGAAGAAGTGCGTGGCAGGGCGGCACGAATTACGCTGTACATGGTTCAAACCTACGATCTGCAAATAAGCAAACAAGATAGACAATTGATGTGCGCCTGGTCCAAGACCTACCCGATTGATGATTGGGAAATGAAGCGCAATGAACGCATCGTTCACTGGCAGGGTTCTGGCAATCCGCTGTTAACCGATCCCGCTCGATTGAAGGCGGCCTGTGGTTGATCTGCCCAGCGCGGTCGTGAGAACTTGGTGCTATATTTGTGCTGACTTGGCCGTCCGGCAATATGCCGAAGTTTGCACGCTGGGGAATTTTCGCTAACACCATTCCTGGAAGGAGGAAGCATGCGTCTTTTACTGGCTATTTTCTTACCGTTCTTTGTTTTCTTTACAATTGGCCGCCCCATCGCAGGGATCATTTGTTTGATCCTGCAACTTACCCTGATCGGCTGGCTTCCCGCTGCCATTTGGGCGGTCTATGCTCTTGGGCAATATAAAACCGACCAGAAAATCGAAAAAGCCTTGTCCAACCACAGGCTTTGAAAAACAGCGTTATCGATATGGTCTCGATGAAAAAAGCCGGGAATCCCGGCTTTTTTATTGTGTTGAATACCTTCTGCGGATCATCAAATTCTTCCATTGATCCATGCAGGAAGTTCAGTTTGTATTGCTGGGACTAACATTCGTCCCCGGAGCTTGATCATTGTTATTTTGCGGTAGCGCCGTTTCCGGCTGTGTCGGTAAATCGGTTTGTGCTGCCGGACTGGATGCGGCTACCTCGGATGCTTGTTCTGTCGGCTCTGACGCTACCGGTGGTGTGGGCAATCGCAATGCGGCTTGTTGTTCCGGTGTGCCAAAGCGGATTTGCTGATCAATAACGTGGGTGCGCAGCGCACTTCTAAAAAACTCTCCAACGATAGGCAAGGCGCTTTTGGCCCCTTGGCCCCAGTAGTCGCTGCGCAGCGTGACCCGCCCATCATTGAAACCGACCCAGGCACCTGCCACAAGTTGCGGGTGCATCAGGATAAACCAGCCGTCAGTATTGTCCTGCGTGGTGCCGGTCTTGCCGGCAACATCGGCGTAGATGCCAAAGCGGTTGCGGATATCGTTGCCGGTACCGCGGTCAACTACCCCGCGCATGACATCCAGCAGGGTATAGGCAACGTTTTGTGCGAGAACGGGTTCGGGTTTGGACGGTGCAAATTTCTCAAGGACACGGCCGTTGCGGTCTTCAATGCGAGTGACAAACACGGGTTCGATGTAGTTGCCCCCATTGGCAATCGTGCCATAGGCGGTCACCATTTCCTTCAAGGTCACCGGACTGGTGCCCAGAGCCAGCGAGGGAACCTCTTCAAGCTTGCTCTGGCGAACACCCATTGCACGTGCCAGCTTGGCGACGTTGGCTGGGCCAACTTTTTGCATCAGCTGGGCGGTGATCGTGTTCTTTGAGTAGGTCAGGGCACTGCGTAGCGTCATGGCTCTGCCACTGGGCGGTTTGCCATCGGTAGGTCGCCAAACTTCCGTGGCGCTGACCGGGATTTCAACTGCCTGGTCGATCAACGTATCGTCTGGAGTAAAACCCTGGCGGAAGGCTTCACCATAAACGAAGGCTTTAAAGGTAGAACCGGGTTGGCGCCGTGCCTGTTGCACATGATCGAAACCATCCTGCGCGAAATCCCTGCTCCCCACCCATGCCTTGATGTAACCATTACTCGGGTCAATGGCCAGGAAACCTGCCTGAATCTGGATTTTTTGTTCATAAAGCTTTTGCATGTAGGCAGTATCCGCCTGCAACTGTTTCAGTGCCTGCTCATCCGTCAATCCATTGGATTTCGCAGTGCGATACTGGGGAGATTCACGTATGAATGTCTGGACCAGATCATTCTTGGCGTTCCAGATAGAACGATTGTGCCAAGCCTCGTTGGCCAGGCGTTGTAATTGATCGCCCTGATGTGCAACGGATTGATCCGCCTGTGTCTGCAATTCGGAATCCAGCGTGGTGTATACAACTAGTCCATCGCTGTAGATGTTGTAATCATTGCGGTCAGCCCAATCAATCAGCCACTGGCGCAGCTGCTGGGCAAAATGAGGTGCTGGTCCTGCCGGTTCAGCTTGCCGTTCCAGATCGACGCCCAACGGTTTTTTCCTGAGCACCTCGAAATCTTTCGTCGTCAGTTTTTGGTGTTTGACCATCTGGGCCAGGACGGTGTTGCGGCGCTCCAGAGCACGTTCCGGGTTGAGTACCGGGTTGTAGTAGCTGTTGCCTTTGAGCATGCCAACCAGCGTGGCACTTTCAAGTACATTGAGCGAGCTGGCCGACGTGCCAAAATAAGTGCGCGCCGCCATTTCGATGCCGAAAGCGTTGTAGAGGAAGGGCACTGTATTGAGATAGGTTTCCAGAATTTCGCTTTTGGAATGTACGGATTCAATTTTTAGAGCGGTGATCGCTTCTTTCAGCTTGCGGGTGATGGTGGGTGCGCGGCCGATCTCTTCAGGATAGAGATTGCGCGCCAGTTGCTGGGTAATCGTCGAGCCGCCTTGCCGATCGCCGGAGAGGGTATGAAAGGTCGATGAAGCCAGGCGTCGCCAGTCCAATCCATGATGTTCGTAAAATCGCTGGTCCTCGGTCGAAATCAGGGCATCGATGACCTGTGGCGATATCTGCGAGAGCTTGACCCATTCACGGTTGGACTGCTTGAACTCGGTCATCTTCTTGCCGTCTGCAAAAAGTATTTGCGCGGGGCGTTCCGTTGTCGCCTTGGTAATGTCACTGATGCTGGGGGTGAAAGGAATCAGGATCAGAGTGTAAAGCAGCAACAGAATGGGTCCGGCCGCTATCAAACGGAGGATGCCGCGCCAAGTGGGGTGCCGCAGGTGCCCCAAAACCACTGAGAAAATGACTACAAGACGAGGAGCCATTTGAACTTGAAGCTGTTTTAGTGCACGAACCAAATTATCTATTGAGGTCATGGACTGTACATGTCTACGAACTCAAGGGTTTCGAGTCCGCTGACAGTCGTCAAAAATGATGATTGCTAATGCTACCAAGGAAGTGCTTGCACGGGCAGTTTAGATTGTCAGGAAGCGGGGCAATTATTTCATGTGAACGACAGCGATCGCCCTGTTGGTGACGTGGGAGGATTTCCCCTGTTTTTTTCCAGGCAGAGCAGGAAATACGCTTGGATTACCTATTTTCCTAATTCGGCAGATCGTAAACCACTGGATTCAGCGATGCGCAGCAAGTCGAGCAAGGTGTTGGCGCCGGTCTTTTCCATGATTCGTGCTTTGTGTATTTCGACTGTCCGGTGACTGATGTTGAGTAGACGTGCAATTTCTTTATTGGACAGCGATTCAATAGCCAGGCACATCACTTCACGTTCTCTTTCGGTGAGACCGGCAATGCATTCGGTCGCTTTTTTATTGGTATCGGCCTGTAAATATCGCTGTTCACTTTCCCAAAGCGCGGCCTCAATGCTGACCAAGAGTGCGGCACTGGTGATGGGTTTGGTCAGGAAGTCGACCGCACCGCTCTTGATCGCTTGCACACTCATTGGGATGTTGCCATAGCCGGTGAGAAAGATGATCGGCAACAGAATGCCTCGTTTCCCCAGTTCTGCTTGCAATTGCATACCATCCAATCCGGAGGCCAAACGAATGTCTAGGATGGCGCAACAGCGTGGTGTCGGTTGATATGCGGCGAGAAATGCTTCCGCACTCTCGAAGGTTATAACCGAGAAATCTTCTTGTTCGAGCAAGAGTTTCAACGAATCCCGCACGGCTGGGTCGTCGTCAACCACAAAGATTGTCGCGTGTTCGTTCATGATGCAAAAGGCAGTACAAAGTGAAAAGTGGCACCGGGGCCTGATTCGATATCGGCCCAAAGCTGTCCGCCATTGGCTTCGATAAGCGAGCGACTAATCGCAAGTCCCAGCCCGATACCATTGGGTTTGGTGGTAAAGAAAGGATCAAAGATGCGGTGGGCTGTGTCGGCATTAAAGCCGGGGCCACTGTCCTGCACGGTGACTTGCGCCATGTTTCTCTCTGCGGAGGTTTTTACTTTGATGGTCAGCGCGGCAGTGGGAGTCTTGATGCTGCGCATGGCTTCGACACCGTTATATAGCAGATTAACCAGCACTTTTTGCAGTTGGACGCGATTGGCCAGAACAGGAGGCAAGCCGGGCTCCAATTCGATCACGGAATGAAATCCAGAGTAACCGCTCTCTTTTGCAATCGCAAGCGCAGCTCGTATGATCTCGTTGAGATTGACCGGTTCTATCGTTACTTCGCCTTGGTGCAGGAAGTCGAGTAATTCGTGCAGTGTCCGGCCTGCACGATGTGCTTGGTCCCTGGCCCCTTCCAGTGCGCGTGAGAGTTTCTCTGGACTTGTCGTGCTGCGGGTCAGCAGGCGGAGCGCTGCTTCGCTGTAGGCAGAAACCGCGACCAATGGCTGATTGAGCTCATGGGCAATGGCCGCTGCCGTTTGCACCGCGATTTGCCGATTCACGAGCACTTCCATTTCGCGCCGCCGTTCCTGAACTTCCTTCTCAAGCTGCTTTTGCGCAGTAATGTCTCTTAGTATGCCGAAAGCCCGAATGGGGCGACCGTTTTCGAAATGAACGTGTCCGCTGGCCACGATATTGCGCACAGATTGGTTGATTCGGTTGATGACACGATATTCTGCATAATATTTTCCGGTACTTTCAGGGTCGTGCGATTGATTTATCGTGGCTTGGGTCGCTGCCCGGTCATCCGGATGGATGCCGGCGATGAATTCTGCATAGCCGAACGGTTCATTCTGTCGAATTCCCCAAAATTCCCGTGCTTGTTCATCCCATTCAATCGTGTTGCTGGCGATGTTGTGATCGAATATGCCGAGTCCCGCTGTCATTTTTGCCAGTTGCCAGCGGGCCTTGTTCTCTCTGAGTTCAGATAGCGTTCGTTTGAGCCGGGTAATGTCAATTTTGATGCCGACGTAATGCGTGATCGTGCCGTCTGCTTGGCGCAAGGGGGCAATGGTGGCATCTTCAATCAGGGTGGTCCCATCCTTGCGTTGATTGATGAATTCTCCACGCCAGACGTTTCCAGTAGCAAGTGTCGCCCAAAGAGCCTGGTAGGTTTCTTGCGGAGTCCGGTTGGATTTGAAGATACGTGCATTTTGACCCAACACTTCTGATGTGGCATAGCCAGTAATAAGACTAAATGCCGGATTGGCATATTCAATGCACGCGTTCAGATCAGTAATGACGATACTCACTGGAGCCTGTTCCACGACCAATGACAGTTTGCGTAACTCTTTTTCGGCACGTTTGCGTTCGGTAATATTTTCCAGAATGCAGATAAATTCTTCAGGCGTGGATCGATAAACTGCGAACGAAAACCATCGATCTTGCGCACTGAAATAATGCTCCCAGCGGATGGACTCACCTGTTCGGACAACTTTGCCAAAAGTGTCCAAAGAAATCTGGTTTTCCTGTGCATATCCAGGGGTTATTTCACTCATTTTTCGGCCGATCACATCCCGCAAGCCAGTGACTTTCTCATAGGCAGGATTGACCGTGATGAACTCGTAATCAATGGGGACGTTGTCTTGAAAGATCATTCGGCAATGGGATAGCCCGTCTGGCATGTTTTCGAACAATGTGCTGTAGCGACGTTCGCTTGCCCGCAATTCGGCAGTTATCCGTTCTCGTTCGGCAAAAATAATGGCCAGCGGTATGCCGATCAAGGCAAGGATCACGGTATACGACCAGAAATTGATCAGTTGGGTCCTTGCCAGATCGTTACCGAAGAGGCCGGTTCCAAGGTGGGCTCCCACTAGCGCTTGCATGGTCGTTATCAGCATGATCAGGAGTACGCCATGCAATCCCATGCGGATGGCCGCCCAGCAAACGACCAAATATACCCAGTAGCCATGATTGATGAGACCAAACAATTCATGGAACCAGTCCAAAAAAACGATCTGCCCGATAAAAAATGAACACATCAATAAAACCAATATTTCCAGCCAATTACACTTTGGTTTGATCGGCAGGGTACGCCAGGCCAAGACTAGCGGGGCAATGAAGATGATCCCTAGTGCATCTCCCATCCACCAAAGGACGAATTCATGGGCAATGTTACTTGTGCCCAGGCGACCGAAATGCCAGAGGGTGGCAATGCCAATGGCTGCGCTGATACATGGGCTAATCGCGCCTGCTAAATAACATAAACGGAAATAGTTTCGTGGAGATTTAAGCGAAACATCGAAATTCCCTTTTCGTGACAGTAGCCAGGCTCCGAGCAAAGCTTCTAAAACACTTCCAATGGAAACAAGTGCGGATGTGGTCAAAGATTGGCCTGCCCACATTCCGCCAAGCAATGCGCCGATATAGATACCCAACCAGAATTTTCTTCCACCCAACAGCACGACGGCCAGGGAAATACCTGCGCCGGGCCAAAAAACGGAAATCATGCTATTGGTCGAGTAAAGCGCGAGGATTATTTTGGCAAACAATGCATAAATAGCCGCCGTCCCGATCAACCATGGCACGTCAGCTAAGCAATATGCGGGGACAATTTTTTTTATCATGAATGATCTAATATAGGAAAATTAAAAATACCGGTTAATTGTTTCGTAAGGAACCCTCATGTTTATGCAATAAAATACTTACATTTATTGATGTGTGGCAAGGAAAAACAAACAAGTACGTGTTCGCACGTATATGTCCAGCTTCCCTTAGCACTTACATTTGATCGTCAGGATGTATTGTCTGTTATACCTCGATGCCTTGATGTTTGTATGGATAATACGCAATTTTTATATTGAAATAGGCAATAGATGAACCGGAAATTGTGCCGAATAAATAGCATGCACAGATTTTTACTCATCAAAGGGAGGACGGTTTTTATTGATTCAGGAGTGTCGTTGGTATCGCTACGGTCAATCTTGGGAGACGCAGGGCAAACATGGCAAATAAAGAAAAGCTAGAGAAAGAAACTGGCATTTTTTTTGATCGTCACTGGGGTGGAACAGAGAAACCATCATGGAATTTCACATGGAATTGGTGTGGCTCCATTCCTAATCATGATCTGAGCGGAGTCTATGCGTTATTTAGCGGTGATAGGCTAATCTACATTGGTTCGGATCATGGCCATAACCATGGTGCAAACAACAAGAAACATGGCATTGGTAAAAAGCTTCTGGCGCATGTTTTGGAAATTGCCCCAGCGGATTCTGATATCAATTTTATCCCTGAAGAGCGTTGGCTAGATGCCGCTGTTGATTTGGTTGCAACGATTGGATTTCCTCATGAAACGGCCTATCTGGCATGTGCATTGGAAAATTACTTGATTGAAAAATTGGATCCCCCTGGAAATCATGTAAAACCTCAAAAATTTTCGGGTGAAGCAAGAAGGAGTGTTTAAAAAATACATCAAGCACAAGAATCATCTGAATAAGTTATTCCGGTTCAGCCCAGATATTGCCATCTATCCATTTGCGCAAATTTGGAAAACCGGCGGGTCCAATCAACAATACTCATCACGGCAGATAAACCATGAATAAGCAAAATGAAACATTGGATGACGATCTTCTGGATACGGATGTGGATGCTGAACTGGAAGAGCTTGAGGTAGATGCGGATGTCGATGTCGATGCTGAGATCGATGTGGGCGTGGAAGTTGAACAGATAGCTGTGGAAGAAAGCACCACTTTTACTGGTGATTCAACTGGAGATGTTACACAGATTTATCTCAACCAGATTGGTCAATGCAAGCTACTTACGCCCGATGAAGAGCGTGCATTGGCTCGGCGTGTGGTACAGGGTGATTTTCATGCCCGGCAAACAATGATCGAGCGTAATTTGCGGCTTGTGGTGAATATCGCCAAACATTATATCAATCGTGGCATGACTCTTCTTGATCTGATCGAGGAAGGCAATATTGGCTTGATGCATGCGCTGGATAAGTTTGATCCAGAGCGTGGCTTCCGCTTCTCGACCTATGCCACCTGGTGGATTCGGCAGAATATTGAACGTTCGATCATGAATCAATCACGCACCATCCGTTTGCCGGTTCATGTGATCAAGGAGCTGAATGTCTACCTGCGTGCCCAACGCCATCTGGAAGCGCATAACGGGCAGGAACCGACGGTTGAAGATATTGCCTACATGGTGGGCAAGGATGTTGAAGATGTTCGCCGGATAATGCACTTGAATGAAAGGGTCGCTTCGCTTGATTCGCCGCTGGATATCGATCCCATGCTGACAATTGGCGAATCCATACCCGATGATCAGCATGATGGTCCGGAAACCATGCTGCAGAATGCCGAAATAGAACGTTATGTGTGCGAATGGCTCAAGCAGTTATCAGAGAAACAGCGGATGGTGATTGAGCTTCGCTACGGCCTGAATGGCTACGAGGTATGCACTTTGGAATGTTTGGCTGCAACCCTGAATCTGACTCGTGAACGGGTACGGCAGATCCAGATTGAGGCGCTCGAACAATTGCGCCGTATCTTGCGGCGCTATGGTGTTTCGCGTGATATGGTGTATTGATTGCGTTACCCCGGCGAGTTAAAGGCCGATGTGCGCTGTTGATAGTTTAGCGGCCTCACAAAAAGCTAATAATGCGCTACGGACACGGTCCGCTTGATCGGTGCGGAAGCAAAGGGGCTCACGATGTATAACGAACAGAGGCATGGGCCGCAGTGGGTACGTGAACTCAGGGAGAAAGCTGAGTTCGCGTTGATAGGGCAAAAAGACGCAAACCTGCCGGTTCACGAGATGAAAGCATTGCTGCATGAATTGAGTGTGTACCAGATTGAACTTGAAATGCAGAACGAGGCTTTGCGCCAAACTGAGCTTTCCCTTGAGCAGGCACGCGACCGCTACATTGATCTATTCGAGTTTTGCCCGGTGGGCTACATGACCTTGACCCCGGCAGGGATCATCAGTGAAGCGAATTTCACTGGGATAAACCTGTTGAATGTCGAGCGTAAACAAGTGGTTGGCCGACGTTTTTCCCATTTTGTCATGCTTGGATACCGTGACTATTGGTATCTCTATCTACTTGATCTGGTTAAAAATACAAAAAATATGGATTGTGAATTGCGCCTCTTGCGCAATGATGGTTCAAGTTTTTACGCGCGATTAACTGGGGCCAGCCTGAAATCGCGCGATGGCCAGGTTACTGTGCGTATCACGCTGACCGATATTTCAGAACAAAAACGAATGGCAGAGGAAATTGTCGATTGCACCGCCGAACTGATCAAGGCGCGCGATGGTACGCAATTGACTAGCCATGCGGATACTGGACATTTAGGCGGGAAAAATGACCTCATATAGCCATCATGCTACATAAGCGACGATCGCTGAAGCGCAACAAAAAAGCCAACTTGGAGAAGTTGGCTTTTTTGCACTTTAGACATAGCTAAAGCGTTTAATCTGGAGCGGGCGATGAGAATCGAACTCACGGCTCTAGCTTGGGAAGCTAGGGTATTACCATTATACGACGCCCGCGAAGACCCGCATTCTATGCGTTTTTCCCCTGTTCTGGCAACCTGGAATGCGCTGCGGGATGGCGTGGGAAATAATGGTCTTTAGCTAATCATTGCTATTTGTGGGCGGAACGAAAAAGGCCATCTTGGTAGCATGGCCTCTTTCTCGTTAAACGAAGTTCAAGGTGGTCGTTCTTAATGTTTGATTTTGGCGCGAATCTCTGCCGGGTTGCTATCCGGGAAGTGCTTCAAAATCAGCAGATTCAGGTCGGCTTCAAATGCTTCCCATACCTCTTCTGTGTGGTCATATGTTTCGGATGACTTGTCGATAACGGCGCGCTGGATCATGCCGGCGCCGGCGGTGGCATTGGTCAGGCGGTCGATCACGATAAAGCTGCCTGTGCCGCGGCAATCGCTATAGACATCAAATGCCACCGGTGCGTTGAGCGTTATACGGCAAAGTGCGATTTCGTTTAGCGACATCATTGTGGCAGGCAGATGTTCAAGCGTATTCACATCCACCCGGTGATGAATGGCGCTGATTCGCCCAAATACTGGCTTGCCGGCCATTTTGAACGCGTATTCTTTGCCGATGACCAAGGGTAATTCGTTCATCCAGACAATGTTTGCATCGAATGCATTGGCCATTTGGGGCGGCACGCTGTCTGCACGCACAATCAAGTCACCGCGGGAGATATCGATTTCATCAGCCAGCGTGAGGGTGATCGCTTGTCCGGCAAAGGCCAGTGGCAGTTCGCCATCGGCCGTCACGATAGCCTTTACCTTGCTGCGTTTGCCCGAGGGCAGGGCGACTACTTCATCGCCGGGGCGAATCTCTCCTGCTGCGATGGTGCCGCAGAAGCCACGAAAATCCAGGTTTGGCCGGTTAACGTATTGCACCGGCAAGCGGAAGGATTTGAGTGCCTGATCTTTATTGATGGCCACATTTTCCAGCGATTGCATCATCGTTGGGCCGGCATACCAGGGCATGCGTTCGCTGGGGGTGACCACGTTATCCCCGCGCAATGCAGAAATCGGCACAAAGCGTATGTCGGCGATGTTGAGCGATTTGCTAAAAGCCAGATATTCATCGCGGATGCGGTTATAGGTATCTTCGCTGAAATCGACCAGGTCCATCTTGTTGATGGCGACGACCACGTGCCGAATGCCCAGCAGGCTGACGATAAAGCTGTGCCGGCGCGTTTGTGTTTGTACGCCGCGTCGTGCATCGATCAGGATCACGGCCAAATCGCAGGTCGAAGCACCGGTGGCCATGTTGCGCGTGTATTGCTCGTGACCGGGGCAGTCGGCAATGATGAACTTGCGCTTTTCAGTGCTGAAATAGCGATACGCCACATCGATGGTAATGCCTTGTTCGCGCTCCGCTTGCAGGCCATCGACCAACAGTGCCAGATCGATTTCATCATCGGTGGTGTTGTACTTCTTTGAATCGCGTTCGATGGCAGCCAGCTGGTCTTCAAAGATCAGCTTGGAATCGTGCAGCAGCCGCCCGATCAGCGTGGATTTGCCGTCATCGACATTGCCACAAGTGATGAAGCGCAACATGTCCTTGTTCTCATGCTGCTTCAAGTAAGCCAGGATATCGTTTTCGATCAGTTCGGATTGGTGAGTCATATGCATAATCCAATGTAGGGCGAGTTAGCCGTTCGGGGCGTCACCCGCCAGTATCTGTTCTTGGTGGGTGACGGCTTCGCCAAACCCACCCTACGGCTGCTTCCTTAGAAGTAGCCTTCCATCTTCTTCTTCTCCATCGAGCCTGCCGAATCGTGGTCGATCACACGACCCTGTCGCTCGCTGGTCTTGGTCAGCAGCATTTCCTGGATGACTTCAGGCAAGTTTTGCGCGTGACTTTCCACAGCGCCGGTCAATGGATAACAGCCCAAGGTACGGAAACGCACCCAACGTGTTTCAATTTTTTCATCTGGCGCAAGGTGCGGCAGGATACGGTCATCATCAATCATGATCAGCGTGCCATCGCGCTCGACGACTTGGCGTTCGGCCGAGAAGTAAAGTGGCACAATCTCGATATTTTCCAGGTAGATGTATTGCCAGATATCGAGTTCGGTCCAGTTCGAAAGCGGAAACACGCGGATGCTTTCGCCCTTGTCGATTTTGCTGTTGTAGATATTCCAGAGTTCCGGACGCTGGTTTTTCGGGTCCCAGCGATGGTTCTTGTCGCGGAACGAGTAAACGCGTTCCTTGGCGCGGGATTTTTCCTCGTCGCGCCGCGCGCCGCCGAAGGCTGCATCGAACTTGTATTTGTTCAGCGCCTGCTTCAAACCCTCTGTTTTCATCACATCGGTATGCTTGGCCGAGCCCGAATCAAACGGGTTGATGCCGGCAGAAACGCCTTCTTCGTTAACGTGGATGATCAGGTCCAGACCATATTTCTCAGCGGTATGGTCACGAAACGCGATCATCTCCTTGAACTTCCAGGTGGTATCCACGTGCATCAGCGGAAACGGCGGCTTGCCCGGATAGAAGGCCTTGAGCGCCAGATGCAGCATTACAGCCGAATCCTTGCCGATGGAATACAGCATGACCGGGTTTTCAAATTCAGCCGCGACTTCACGGATGATGTGGATGGATTCAGCCTCAAGCTGTTTGAGATGAGTCAGGCGATGTTCGTCGAGCGGAGTCATGGATAACGCTTCCGGATGTTGGATCAATTAATTGCAAACGATTCTTAGAAACAAAATTTACAGGAATTAACCGGCGGTTCAAAGGACGATCTGGTTATAAGGATATGGCGGAGTGGTTATTGCTTTTTGGGCATTAGGTGAGATGGCACAGCTACCATCAGATCAAATGACCATTTCCCCGGTCGCTTGGAGAGGAAATGGTCTTTCCATTGGAAGGCAAAGTGAAGGCTTAACTAAACTGGAATCTCATTTCGAGTTGTTGATCATATATAGTGCGGCGGCCTTGAACTCTTCATCCGAGCCGGTATAACCGCCTTTGGGGGGCATAACATTGAGGCCTTTGATGGCAATGGCAACGGCATTATCCACGCCATCCTTCAAGCGGGGCGCCCAAGCTGCCTTATCGCCAAATTTGGGAGCATTGGCTACTCCAGTCGCATGGCAGGCAACGCAGATGGTTTGGTAAATCTCTTTGCCTTTTCCATTCGGATCAATCGCTGAGCCAGTCGCCGCAACTATGGCCGGTCCCTGGAATTGGGCGCCGCCCGCATTGGCCATATAAGCAATGGCACGTTTGACTTCGTCATCAGTCAGATCGGGAGAACCGCCCCGTGCCGGCATGGCGTTAAACCCGTTCAATGCACTCTTGATCAATGCATCGTAACCCTTGGCAATACGGGGCGCCCAGGCTGAGGCATCGCCGAATTTGGGAGAGTTGGCTGCACCCGTGGCATGGCAGGCAAAACAGACCGTCTCATAGACCGTCTTGCCACTACGGGAGCCAGGAGGGGCACTGTCCACAATCTTGATTTGGCCGACCGGCTGAAGGCGAGCCGCAATGGCTTCTTGAGTCATGGTTGGGCTGGCGGTATCGATCGAAGTACCAGAAGTGAACAATTTGATCAGCAGAAAGAAAAACAAAGGAATGCCGATCAGTACCACCAAAATGATGACGGTCAAGTGTTTTGATTTGCTGGGATCGCTGTTGGCCATGCCACTACCCCTTCTCTTGATTATTTCGTGGAGCTTGAGCCAGTGAGAATATTTATAAGGTGAATCATAGGCCCGAACCAGTTCCAGCATGGACGAAAAAATCCAAACGCGCTATGATTCGCCTCCCGTTGCGCTCGTAGCTCAGTTGGATAGAGTGTCAGTTTCCGAAGCTGAAGGTCACAGGTTCGATTCCTGTCGGGCGCACCAGATTAAAAATTAAGGGCTTACTGCAGAGTTGCGGTGGGCCCTTTGTTTTTGGGTTGATGAGAACGGTGCTGTGTATATCGCCAAGCTATCGCGCAGCAAGAATGAGTTTCCAGATGAATTTCAAGCGTCATTCAGACAATCGTGGTCATGGCTCGATTGGCGCGGTATTGATCTGCATTTCCTTGCGCCTTTGATATTTTGGCATCAAGCATTGCTCAATCTATCTGTATGCCTGCTTTTGCCATTCTTAATATTCACCATTGGGATGAAGTGGTTTGACATGTCAAAATACTCGCTCACTTATATAGCTGAATGATGATGAAAATAGCGCGCTGTTTTTTCTTTTTATTCCTGATGCAAGGTTTGCTGATCGTTTCTTCAGCGCGCGCGACAGAGATATTTCGTATTGGCGTTGCTCCCCACACCAGCGCGCGCGTCATTATCGAAATGTATCAACCTTTGCGTTTTTACTTGGCCCAGGCGCTGGGGATGCCGGTTGAAATTGTTACAGCACCGAATTTTACCGACACGGTTGAACGAGCCATTGCGCAGAAATACGATTTGGTGATTACCACAGGCCATCAGGCGCGGTTGTTGCAAACGGACGCTGGATACACTCCTTTACTAACCTATTGTGCGGATTTTTATGCCGTAGCTTTGGTGGCAGGTAATAGTTCGATTAAAACGACTGCGGATCTGCACGGAGGCAAAGCACTTGGTTTGTCGGAAACTTCACTAGTGACATTGTGGGGGTTGCATTGGCTGAGAAAAAACAAGCTGGATGATATGAACATCCAATATGTCAGTGCATCAGACAGTGTGGCTAGCCTGTTGCTGACCGGGGAGGCGAACGTCGGGTTTACCTCGCTGGCTAATTATCAGCAACTGGCGCCTACTATCCAGTCGCAGTTGCATATCTTTGCCCAAAGCGATGCGATGGCCGGCCGGGTCTATCTGCTCAATAAGCACTGGAAAAGCATTCGCGGCAAGGTCAATCGTGCGCTGTGGGATTTCTCCAGGAGCCCGGTGGGGAAGGACTATTTTGAGAAATATCAGCTCGGGGGTTATCGTGAGCTCAGACATGGGGAACTTGAATCCATGAATCCCTATGCTGCGGAAGTACGCATGCAACTGAAAGCGCAGAAAAAATAACACATGAAGCGAATCAAGCCTCTGCAAACGCTGCGTAGTCGCCTGCTGCTGGCAGCCATCATGGTTGAGTTCATCATGCTCACCTTGCTGGTAAGCAACAGCATGCGTTTGCTGTACGGACACATGACGGAACAGGTGCAACGCCATTCCGAACAAATCTCACCCGTGCTGATTGCGGCCTTGGTCGCACCATTGGCTCAGTATGATCAGGTGACAGTGCAAGCCGTTCTGGACGAAAGTCGAACGTCGAAAGGTATTGATTACCTCGCTGTTCTGGATGTCGAGAATCGGCCGATTGCCATGTCGGGATGGAACCCCCTAACTCCATTACCACCACCAGACAAAAATCTATCCATTTTTTCGACCGAAACGCCCCGTTATGATGTGGCTGTGCCGGTCATTCTGGCAGGACAGCGGCTTGGCACTTTGCGATATGGTCTTAATCTGTCACAGATTCTGGCGGCACAAAAGCAATTACTTACTCAGGGTGTGGCTATTGCACTGGTCGAGTTGCTGCTTTCGACGGGATTGCTGGCAGGATTGGGTTTCTGGTTGACACGTCATCTCGATAAACTGACCCGTGCCAGCGGCGAGGTCGCTGCTGGCAATTTGACGCCGGGGGCGGTTCCTGAGGGCGAGGATGAAATCGGCCGCTTGGGTGCCGCATTCAATGCCATGTCGCGAGTTATCGCCGAGCGAGTCAATGATCTTACCGCTGCGCGCGATTCGCAAGCTGCATTGGCTGCAGGCCTGGAACATGAACACTCTCGCATGATCGCCCTGCTCGGTGCCATGGATGCTGGCATCCTGTTCGTCGATCCGCTGTACCGGGTGATCTATGAAAATCCGAGTTTCCATCGGGTGTGGCGTACTGATCCCTCCCAAGGTTACATCGGGCAGTCCTTGGTTGATGTATTTCAAGTGCAAAATTCGCTGCCGCCAGATACTGCAAGTGCTGGAGAAAATGGTCAGAAGCAGGAGCTGACGCTGGCAGATGGCCGGATACTGACGCAACGTTGCCATCTGGTTGAAGATAGCGAGAAAAAACCATTAGGCTGGTTATTGATTTATGAAGATGTGACTCACGCTCGTTTGGCTGCGCGTGAATTGCTTTCTGCGAAGGAAGCTGCTGAAGTCGGTAATAAATCAAAGGCGACCTTTCTGGCCAATATGAGCCATGAAATCCGCACTCCCCTGAATGCCATCATTGGGTTTACCCACTTGCTCAAACGCGAAGATCCTCGCGCTAGACAGACTGCTCGTCTGGACAAGATCGAAAATTCTGCCCGCCACTTGCTGTCCATCATTAATGACATTCTCGATATTTCTAAAATCGATGCTGGAGGGATGACCATTGAGCGCATCCGTTTCAATATTGAAGCGGTAATCGACAATGTGATCAGCCTGATTGCCGCCAAGGCTGAAAGCAAGAAGCTGGAGTTTATTGTTGATATTGCAACCGATGTGCCGGCTTCTCTCATTGGCGATCCGTTGCGTTTGGGACAAGTCCTGATCAACTACGCGAATAATGCGGTTAAATTTACCGAGGCCGGTGAAGTCGCCATCCGCATTACGCTTGTACAGCAGGCCGGTCGCGAAGTTGTCTTGCTTTTTTCCGTCCACGATACGGGTATCGGTTTGACCGAGGAACAAAGCACGCACTTATTCAATAGCTTTGAACAAGCAGATAGTTCTGTTACGCGGGAATTTGGTGGCACCGGTCTTGGCCTTGCGATATCGAAACGTCTGGTTGAGCTGATGGGCGGGCAAGTCGGCCTGGAGAGTACGCAGGGGAAGGGCTCCATCTTCTGGTTTACCGTGCGCCTGGTACTTGGCGAAGCCTCGGGGCGGAGTTTGATGCTCCCGCCGGAACTGCTCGGGCAGCGTATCCTGGTGGTGGACGATAACGAACATGCGCGCACGGTGCTCAGCAACCTGCTGCAAAAATTTGGTTTCCTTGTAACGACTGTTGCCACTGCCGTGGCAGCTTTGAATGAAATTGATCAGGCTGCTGCCGCAGGCACGTCTTATGAGGTCATCTTTTTGGATGCGCGGATGCCGGGTGAAGGAGAGATTACCTCCGTGCTGAAAACCCAACGTATGAGGCAAGGGCACTCATCACGACTGGTGATGCTCACCGATTCTGAAAGTAATGAATCATTCATGGCTGACCCTATTATTGCGGATACGCTGATCAAGCCCGTGACCGCGACGCCGTTGTTTGACACTGTATTGCGTCTGTTCGATGTGGTCTCCACTGAGCTCTGTCCGGCATCAATAGCGCCTGTCGCAGACGTTGTCTCCATGGCTTTGCGCGATGCCCGGGTTCTGTTGGTTGAGGACAATATAAGCAATCAGGAGGTTGCTACGGATTTATTGCGCGAACGTGGACTGCTTGTTGATATTGCCGAAAATGGCGTCATTGCACTGGAAAAAGTAAAGCAGATGCGTTACGACCTTGTTTTGATGGATATGCAGATGCCTGTCATGGATGGCGTAACCGCTACGCGGGAAATTCGCAAACTGCCGGAATGTGCCGAGTTACCGATCATTGCACTGACTGCCAATGCCATGCAGCAAGACCGAGATCTTTGTTTGTCTGCCGGGATGAATGATTTCATTGCCAAGCCGATAGAACCTGATGAGCTATGGGCGATTCTGCCGCGTTGGATCAAGGTTCGGGAAGATGTATTCCGTGAATCAGAAACGTCAGATGATGAAGGTCCGATCAAAGCCATTCTCTCCAGCATCAATGGCCTTGATAGTGCAACCGGTTTACGTCGGGTTTCTGGCAAGGTTCCGCTCTATCTTTCCATGCTGAGCAAGTTTTGCGTTCTGCATAAAAAAGTACCTGTGGAAATTGTCCATGCACTCGAACTGGACGATTTGGCGTTGGCGGAACGTCATGCTCACACTATCAAAGGATTGGCGGGCATGCTTGGTGCCGAATCGCTCAGGTTATTGGCAAGCCAACTTGAGCAGTTACTCAAGCAAAAACAGCCCAGAGACCAAGTGGAAGATTGCCTGGCAAAATTCAGCACAGCAATGGCTGAGTTGATCGCTGAGTTGGAATTGAAGTTGCCTGCAGAGGCTACACCAAGCTAAACAGTGATTCTGCCGGATATTGTTGTACGTTCGTCTGGCTTGGGATGTGTTTATTGGCCGTCGCTTGAGCTTCGATGATGGGTTCATGTTCAGCTAGCAGGATTTGCAAATTTGTGGCTACACCTGAGCTGTGCACAATATCTGCTAATTCGTATATTTCTGCATGGTTTTGATCGATACGATGCCTCTCCAAGCGGTTTGATGCTTGGTTAGAAAAAAGGCTGCAACAGTGGATTACCTGTTCAAAGTATTTGATCGATTGTCCGTTCAAAGAACTTGAGCTCTTGTTCCACTTCGTTATCCGTGAAGCCGTAGGCCTCCTGGATTTTGCCTGCTAATTTGACGCGCTTGCCATCAATCAACGCGAGGTGATCCTCGGTGAGCTTGTTCCAGCGTGTTTTGATATTGCCCGCGTAATCTTGCCAATTCTCTTCGACAATTTCCCAGTTCATATCAGTCCCCTTCCTTTCGGTACTTAATTGGTGGAGTAACCAATAAGCTATCCGCTGTAGGAGCATGCAACATGAAGTTTGGGCCCATCACGTACAGACAAGCACAACCTATTGCATGGAAATGGCGGATATGGACAAGATACTTGTCTGATCAGACAACGTCTGTGTGTTGGCGTACCGATGTCAATCGAGCAAGTAGGTGTCATTCATCGATATTTCATCCAAGTGCCGCATGTCTTGGTTCTTGGAAAAACATATCTATAATTAATCATAGATGATTCTCATTACTATTTAAAATACAAATAGTTGCAAAGTTCAAACGAGGATGCGGCCAAGTTGTGAAAAGTAACAATCAAGAGTGGTTTGAGGTCGAAGGTGGATGCGCAATACAGGAAAGAGTTGACTTGGGAAACGATGAAAAGTGAAAGGGCATAACAAGCGGGCCATCTGACACAAATAATTCTAAATTTGATGGGTCAGATGGCTCTTGGTTTTGACTACTCCTTTTCAGGAGTTTTGTTGGTGCGCAGCCAGTTGCGATACCAAAGGTTAACTAAGTGCCGTGAAGCGTTAGTGCCTGCCGCCGCCATGCCTATATTCGTCGTGACCATCTCTGTACCATCCGTGCTGTGGATGATGCCAGCCCCAGCCAAAATCTGGCTGGAATTCCCAAACCCAGCCTACCCCAGGGCTGGCATAGTAGGGTTCAACATAGCCCGTCGCGGGATAAGGGGCTGGTGCAATGACGCAGCCGGAGGTAATGGCCAAAAGGACACCACCCACAATGACCGATAAAGCTTTTTTTAAAACAATGTTGTGTATGAACATGATGCTCTCCCTACATGACAATACAGTCAGACAATCAAGCACTGACTTGTACTAAACGTTCGGACAGGCTATTCGTTGACATTTCATGATCCACATCATGAAGGTGCCTTAACGCTTGGGACCATGTCCACGGTCTTCTTCTTTGTTGTGTTTTTTCCATTGATCACCGCGATCATTCTGACGTTCGCCATGCCGCTCTTGATAGTGCGGAACATAGGTTTGTTGGTACCAATTATCTTGAACGAAGAACACACGCTCGCCGCAGGCGTTGTATTCACGGCAATGCTGGCTCCAATGTTTCGCGTGACCTGGTGGAACGCGCAGATAGATCGGTGGGCGTTCGATCGGTACCCGCTCGACGATGACTGGCTGGCGATAGAGTACTTGTGGTGGTGGATAGTCCCCAATGTCGAGGCGACCATAAAAGCCGGGTTGACCAATACTTACCGATACACCTACATCGGCAGCCAGCGCCGTCGTGGCGGCAGAAACCAATACAGCGGCGAAGAGTAAACGTTTCATGATGAACCTCTCAATTTTGTGATGTGGGCGAACAGGCAAGTTCAAGCTTGCTTCATATGTATTTAAGACTGAGGTTACGTTTATTTGTTCTCGCAGTCGAACGGCCATGTGAAGAGCATCACACACCGGAGCCATATACGCATTGTTACTCACCATGGCGCTAAGACCATCCCTCTGCGGGGGGCGGGTTAACAGCGGAGTATCCCCGATGGCGATAACTCTACGCGCACTTTGTCCTTCAATCGGTACGCTAGCGCTCATAGCTAGGCCTGTTTGAAAACTCAGTTATTGGACGAATATTGCTTGGCCTCATTGGCCTGTCACGACCTCGTGCACGAATCGCAACTTGGAGACGACAGGCGCCGCAAGAGAAAACTGATAGCCATCGGGCATGCCCAGGCTGCGGTGCAGATTGTTCAGAAGGTAGCTCAAGGGAAACCAGCGCTCCAGCATGTCGTCGAAAGACCCGCGTGCCCACGCTTGATTGCTGTGTATCAGCGTTGGATCATCCGGGTGCGTAGGACTCAGTGTCATGCCGCAGGCTTGGACTGTATCCAGGGCATCGACCATTTGCAGATATTGTGCCCAGGTTTCTGCCCAGTCTTCCCATGGATGGGCACTTGCGTAGTCTGAGACGAAATATTGCGGCCAGTCCGCCGGTGGGCCTTGATTGTAATGACGCTGCAGGTTCGCATCGTAGTCGGCCCGTTCGTCACCGAACAGCTGCCTGAATGCGGCAAGCCGAAAACTCCCGTTGATCAGGCGATCCCAATAGTAGTGGCCGATTTCGTGGTGGAAATGGCCAAGCAGGGTGCGATAGGGTTCGCCCAGCTGCGAGCGCGTGCGTTCGCGCTGAATATCATCTGCTTCGGCAATGTTGAGGGTAATGACGCCACTATCGTGCCCCGTCACGACCTGACCGGTTTGAGCATTGTCAGCCAGAAAGTGGAAGGCAAGGCCTTGCCAGGGATTTTCCGCCTTGCCGACAGGGACCAGTCCCAGTGTTGACAAGGTATAGAGCAGCCGGCGTTTGGCCTGTTCCATCCGATACCAGTAAGCACGGTTTTGCGGCCAGCAGAGGGCGGGAATGATTTCAGTCAGGCGGCAGGATTCGCACAGGGTGTGCGGATCGTGCGCGGGCAGCATCCAGTTGCAGACATTTTCCTGTGCATAATTGCTGCACATTCGATAACGATAGCCGGTCGCGTTCGGATGCCGGCTGGACCAGAGTCCATCCGTTGTGAGTTCCAGTGCACTCATCGTGTGCAAGTCGGTCAAATACCCGAGCGTATGCCCACATGCCTCGCAGAAAACGTTCTCGAAGAACACCAAATGACCGCAATGGTCACAGTGAAATGTTTGCATAGGCATTCCGTCACAGAAAAGGTGCGCCTCCGAGTGTGCTCCGAGCGGCGCAGCAAAGCAAAAATGGCCTGGAATATGAGAGCAATGCTTGCCGCTGCCGAATAGGGCGTACGTCTGCCATGGCAACATCTACAATGAAATACGCCGGTCCATCGAATCAGAGTAAGCCTTGGCAGAGCGATTTTCATGAGGAGTTGTCATTCCTATGCACACTTTCCGTTTTTATTTGTTTATCGTTATCGCGGGAATTGCCATGTTGTTGTGCAGTGGCTTGGTGAGCGCCGACCCACCATCGCGCGTCGCACGGCTGGGTTATCTCTCTGGAGCGGTCAGCTTTTCCCCTGCCGGTGAGCGCGATTGGGGCCAGGCCAATATCAATCGACCATTGACTATTGGGGATCGACTGTGGGCCGATCAGGATGCGCGCGTTGAAATCCAGATGGGCGGAGCGATGGTTCGAATGGGTGCCAATAGCGGGGTTTCTGTTCTCAATCTCGACGATCAAATTACCCAGTTGCAATTAACGGAAGGCACACTGAATGTCCGTGTCCGCTCCCTTGCCCCCGGTCAACTTTTTGAGGTGGATACACCGAATCTGGCGTTTACCCTGCGCCAACCCGGCGCATACCGGATTGAAGCAGAACCGGATGGCAATGCAACGACTATCTTTGTGCGCCAAGGGCAAGGCGAAGTGTATGGCGATAATACTGCGTATATGATCGATTCAAGGCAAGCGTATCGTTTTTTGGGGACGGATCTGCATGATTACGAGTATGTGGATGCACCGCGTTTCGATGAGTTCGATCGCTGGTCGAATGCTCGTGATCGTCTACTCGATAACTCGATCTCGGCCCGCTACGTATCGCAAGATGTGATTGGTTATCAGGATCTTGATGCGAATGGAAGTTGGCGTCTCGATGCGACCTATGGCAACGTCTGGATTCCTAATCGAGTGGCTACAGACTGGGCACCTTACCGTGACGGGCATTGGGCCTGGGTTGATCCTTGGGGATGGACATGGGTGGATGACGCCCCTTGGGGATTTGCGGTATCCCACTATGGCCGGTGGGCCAATATGCATGGCACATGGGGATGGGTGCCTGGCCCGGTTCATACTCGGGCTTACTATGCCCCTGCGCTGGTGGTGTTTGTCGGGGGAGACAATTTTCAGCTAACGCTTTCCAGTGGCCGTGTGGGTGGGGTGGCTTGGTTCCCTCTGGCGCCGCGCGAGGTTTATCGCCCGGCTTATTCTGTCAGTCGTGGCTATTTCGAGAATATCAATCGCAGCAACACGGTGATCAATAACACGATCATCAATAATATCTACACCAATAAGCAGGTGATGCATGTGGATTACGCCAACCGGCATGTGCCTGGTGCCGTTATTGCCGTCCCAAGAACGACTTTTGTGCAATCGCAGCCTGTGTCCAGAACCGCGATTCGGGTATCCAGTGATGTGGCTGTCAGTGGCGCGGTGGCAGTGGCGCCCCCCGTGGCGCCTACACAGCAAAGCGTCCATGGTGATGCAAGGCAGGGAAGAAAGCCGCCGCCGTCGCATGTGTTTGAGCAGCCCGTGGTTGCGCGGACCGTGCCTCCTCCTGCGCATGCCGGTTTCGAACAACAACAGCAGCAGTTGACTGAAAAACCGGGTCGGCCGCTCGACGAGGCGGCACGCAAGGATTTGAAACCTAAGGGCACACTACCTGTACCTGCTGTGAAATTGATTCTGCCAACACAAACAATGTCTCCAGCGGTAATGCCTCCACCTGCAGCTCCCGCTGGCAGGGCAGCGGAGGGGCGCGGGAGGCCCGATACACGAACGACTCCGGTCTCGCCACGCGTTACCGCACCTACTACTCCAGCTCAGGAACCACAGGGTCGGCCAGAACCACGTGGAATCATTGAGCTGCGCGGGCGACCAGCATCTCCTTCACCTCAGCCGCAGATCGTTCCCCCGGCCACGCTTGCCCCGCATCCGACAACGCCATCTGCTCCGGCTGTTCCGGTGCCAGAGCAAAAAAACCGGATAGAGTTGCGTTCGCCCCAACCTCAAGGTGCGGCACCGATGCCGATCGCTCCGCGCCAAATCACTCCCGCAACGCCGGTAACACCCATGTCAGAGCAACGAGGTCGACCAGAACCGCGCGGAAACCCTGAAGCACACAGGCCACCTCAAATGGCTCCTGTATCACCGCCAGCCGTTGCTCCTCCTGCAGCTGCTCCGCGCCAAACTGTACCCGCTGCGCCCATTACTCCAATACAGGAACAACGCGGCAAGCCGGAGCCGCGTGGAAACGGAGAGTCACGCGGACAAGTCCTGACATCCCCCTCCAGAGTGGTTCCGCCACCCGCGCAAATTGTTTTTCCCGCCCAGAAGGTACCGCAGGAAGCGGCGCCGCAGGACCCAAAAGGCAAGCCGGATGTGGTCGATCCAAAGGATAGGAAAAACGATCGCGTGGATCAGAAACGCGAAGAAGAAATTCTTCGCAAGCAGGAAAAGTAGCTCGCCCCACGCTGGGCACAGGCAAAATAAAAAGGGCAAGTGCGATTGCACTTGCTCCTTTTAGGTGCCGCCAACCGCACCGATACCCACACACCGCCAGCCGTGGTTTGATTTCGCTTCAATATGCCGGCATTGCCAGACTTTTCGGTTACTCCGGCAGGATTCGAGTTTGGTTTGCTACTTGTTAAAGCGGAGCTTCGCTTGATCCAAGCACTGATCTTTGGGGCTGCCTGCATAGGCTGAACATTTTTCTTTTGCCAACGAATATTCGGCATCAAGCTTGTCTTCGGTAGCTTCTTTACGGGCATCGACTGCCTTGTCGTTTGCTTTGCTGTGCGCTGCTGCCGATGTCTCGTTGGCCTTGGCATTGGCATCCGAGGTTTTCATTTTAACCTCTGCATCCGCAATGGCCGCGGTCTTCGCCAATTTTGCCTCCTCCACGCATACATCCTTGGCATTAGCCGTCAGCGCCTCGCAGCGTTGCTTTTCAACGGCATAGCGGGTCTCTGCTTTAACGACACTCACCTGGTTGTCGTTTTTTCGAGTAGGTTTGTAGCTGGCTTCAAGCTCGGCTTTGGCAACGGTTTCCTTGCCATTAACTTCAGCCGCGCAAACATTATTCCCATTTCCAGCCAATGAAGCGCAGGCCTCTCTGGCGGATTTGTACTCGGCCGTGATGCTATCTTTTCTGGCGACGTAGTCACTTTTTGAGATGTCTGCGGCCATCGAAACCGTGTTGAAGGTAAGCCCGAGCGCAAGCACGGCCATACTGACGATGAATTTGTTCACGACTATTCCTTTGTGCAACGAACTTTGAAGTGATGTACTTACATCATAATGTTGCGCATGCATTTCCCTTCTCCCAAAAACCTGCCGTATGTATTTACCTATCAAGCAGAGATTGATTTCGATAAATCGAGCTTAGAAAGAAAGCACATCGTCGTCTGTCCGTTGACACACATAGCATTGACTTGAACAAAACGCAGTTCATCTATGGCGAATAACCAGTCCACCGCAAGCTATGTGCGCAAACGAACGGATAATGCCAATGAATGGCCTGATCATTCGTTCTTATCCTTTATCCTGAAGAATGAGCGATCATGAAAATAAAACTCTTGGCAAGCTACCTCGTCATCAATACTTTGCTGATACCGGTTACGGTCTATGCGGCCGATGCCAATCTGGATCAACTGCATCCGCTTACCTTCGTCAATGACTCGGTCATTACCACCAAGATCAAGGCCAAACTTGCTGGTGAAAAAATGAGCAGCCTGACCAATATCAGTGTCAATACCACCAGCAAGGGTGTGGTGGTATTAACCGGTAAAGTCAAAATCCAGGAAGAGGCGGATAAAGCCGTTGCCCTTGCGAGTGAAACAGAAGGCGTAACCTCGGTCAGAACCAATATTCAGGTCGAGAAAGTGCCCGTGACTCCTGTCGTTAATAAAAACTCAAGCCTCGCAAATACGGAAATATTCGTTAAAGACTCAATTATCACGACCAAGATCAAGGCCAAGCTGGCGGATGAAAAGATGAGCAGTTTGGATCACATCAATGTGGATACCACGAAGAGTGGTGCAGTGGTCTTGAGCGGGGATGTCAAAACTCAAGCAGAGGCAGATAACGCCGGATTTATTGCCCGTGATACTGAAGGCGTTACTTCGGTTAAAACCAATATTCAAATCAGGAAGGCTGAATAAGGTTTGAGCTTAACCAAAAGCTAGCACCTCGCCCGAAGCGGGGCGCTGATATTCGCATCCTGTATCTGCTGGCAACGCGCTTAATTCGCCAGCCCCAATGTCAATGGTTCCGTCGCCAGTACCAGTGTGTTGGCCAGTTGCTGGATCATTGGCTTGATTGGGCCCTCATCAATCGCAAGTGCCAAGGCATGTAAGGCCTGTGCTGTTTGCTGTGGCGACATTTTCTGTTGCAGCAATCCTCCTAGCAGGACTTTTACTGCCTCCGGCATCCCCTGTTGTTGCAAGTCGATCATGGCTTGGCCAAGCGTGAGCACGGCCAGTAATCCCTTGGGCCAGCGTTCTCCCAGTTCTTTTGCCCGACCCAAATGCAAAGTCAGTCGCAGGATCTGGCGCGTGCCACGTGCGCGCCAATCCGCCGGGTCGTTGTCCGAGTCGGATTCGATAATTCGTCGCAAATCACGCCGGATGACATCGGCGGCATCTTCAGCTTGCTGCCGCATGCGTCGCGGGAAAAGAATGAAGGCACTGGCCATGATTCCTGCAGCCACAGTCAGTGCCATCGAGCCTGTGAATATTTGGGCAATATCGGCAATGGCGGGCATGCCGGCTTGCGATGCCAGTAAAAAGCACATATTGGCATCCACGCCTGCCGCGCCAACGCGCGGATTGGCACGGGCAAATCCGCCCAGCAATAGAAAGGGGATGATTGTCAGCACCAATCCGCTGGTCGTCGTGAGGTAGGGTTGCACGGCAAGGCGGTAGATGATGCCAAATACAACCCCAACGATGACGCCCGTTAGCAGCTTGGGCGCGATCAATTGGGGCAGTGGCATGGAGCCCAATACCATGACGAAGATGCATACCCCTAAGGCCGCAAGTTCTGCTGGTGGCCATTTCAGCCACAGCCCAAGTGCCGAAGCCAGGAAACTGGCGATGCCAGCCATCGCTGCCGTACGCCATGCCAATGGCCATTCGCGATGTGGCGCCAGCCAGGCTAGTCTTGGTTTGGACGAACGAGGCTGAACGCTCTCCGGATGTGACAGTGCTATGTCCGCATCGAGGATTTGTCCGATCGCGCTATCCAGATGCATTAACCTTGCATCATTCAACGTTTCGATGTGTCGCTCGCTTTCCGGCATGGGACTATTCCATGCCGTCCGCAGATGATCAGCAATGCGCGCCAATGTGGCGTGCAGTGCAGTGTCACATTGGTAGTCAACGTCGTGAAGCGCTTGTGCCGCAGCCATGGTTGACAGCGAACCCACCACCAGCAAATCCACTTCGCTCAATCGCCGATATCCCTCGACAGAACCTGCCGCATTCAGCCGGGCAGACGATTCCAGCTGGCTGATCAAGCCCAAAATCCGCCGTTCTTCTTTGCCATGAACTGCCGATTTTCCTTCGCGCAGGATGCGTGCAGCATAGGCAACCGCTTCTGCGGAGACCGTTCTTATCTGGGCGTAAAAATCAGTCAATGAGGATTCAGGCGTCAATATCGCCAGCACTACAGCGCTGACAATGACGCCGATCAACGTGCAGTCCACGCGTGCCAGGGCAAGTTCCATTGTCATTGAAGGCGCCAATAGCGACGGAATCACCACGACAGCTGCCGTCATGCCGGCCAACAGTGCGCCGTAGCTGGTTACGCCACGCAGAACATGGGTCAGACCGGCGTTAAGTGCAATCCACGTGGCCAATAAAACCAGCTGCGCATACGGTGGGACAGGCAAATTGACCAGTGCAAATCCAACGGCTGCGCCGATCACTGTGCCGATGATCCGAAATACCGAGCGCTCCAGCACCAAGCCCCGCGATGGTTGTGTCAGTACCCATACCGGCATGGCAGCCCAATAGGCGTTATGAACATGCAGCAAGGCGGCGATCACAAACGATAACCAGGCCGCCAGGGCCAGGGAAAGCGCCTTGCGGGCGATGACCCAATCAAGGCCGAGAAATGTGCGCAGTGAAGAAGGAGAAATCATAAGCTGGCTTAGGGAATGGATGCTGGTTCGGCGTGGAGTAGGCTTGAATCGCGATAGGTACCGGGCAAATGGCAGGGGTCGATTACCCGAGTTCAATGGTAACTGGTTTTGACCTTATCGGCATGCAAACAAATAGTGAAGATTGGGTTTGCCATCATCACAGAATGGTGTTTGTAATCTTGACTTCATTGTCCCGTTTTATGAAATAGTGGGTTTCGAAATGGACTGTTTATTTCATTGCTGGTACCGCCTAGAGTGCATTCATGCCAGACGATGGGGCACTGGTCTTGGCGTGCATTCACCTCATAGAGAGATCACATATGAATACCTTGAATCATCGGATAGGCCCGCTGCAGCAGGATGACACTTTCGAGCTTGCCTTCCGGTTGCGACAGTCCCTGCCTGAAAAGCCCAAAGCCTGTGTGGTGCTACTGCATGGCGTTGGCGGTAACGAAACAAACCTTGCTGAACTCGCTGCGGGAATCGATCCCGATGTACTGATTGTCTTTCCGCGTGGCCCGTTGCAGCTTGCACCAGGGCAGTTTGGCTGGTTTCAGGTGGCCTTTACCGCGAACGGACCCCGTATCGTTGCGGAAGAAGCCGACGCGAGCCGTCGTCGCCTGATCCATTTTCTTGAACAGATGCAGACGGTTTATGGCATTGATGCACGCCATACGATTATTGCCGGTTTCAGCCAGGGTGGCATTCTCAGTGCCAGCGTGGCGTTGAGTGCACCCGAAAAAGTGGCCGGTTTTGGCCTGCTCTCTGGGCGCATCCTGCCTGAGCTTGGGCCAAATATTGCCTCGAAGGAGCGTTTGGCTGCGTTGCGCGGATTTATCGGTCACGGGGAGTACGACAGCAAGTTGCCAGTGACGTGGGCGCAACGTTCCGACCAGTGGCTGAGCGAGTTGGGTGTTGAACACGAAAACCGTCGCTACCCGATCGATCACGAAATCAGCACAGAAATGGGCGCGGATTTTCTTGCGTGGATTCATGCATTGATCGCTACAAATGGGAGAGCGTAGCTTCAAAAACATGCTTGTTTCAAAGTCCGTAGCGATGAGTCAATTCAGGCAAGCTTATCGCTGCAGCATATCCAGTAAGCGCATGGCCTCAGATTGCAGGTCGGGCGCTGTCGGGTAAAAGGTGAAGGGCAGGGCGTCGGGCAACTTGGGGTACAGGTAGTGGCTGCTGTGCCGGTAGGCCGGATCATAATGTTTTTCAAGCAATTCTCGAAACAGGGTCGGTTTGTCACCGGTATCGATTAGCGCATGCCACTGGTTGATGGTTTGTCGCCCCAGGAGTTCGGTCAGTTTGGAAAGCTGCTGCTTCAAGATGTGCGGGGTGTCGAACAAGGCCGCGTAATCCTCGCACAGGAAGCTCACCCGATCATCCATGGCGGCCTGCACGGAAATGCAATCTGCTCGCGCAAGGGATAGCATCAAGGCATCGGGCAATTGCAACTGCCCGATTTTCTTGCTTTCGGCTTCAATGAAGACCGGCTGGCCCGAGTCAAATCGGGAGAGCGTTTGTAGCAACAAGCTATCGAAGCCTTTCTGGCTGGGTTGTGCTTCACCGGGCAGGGCACCGAGCAACGATCCGCGATGCCGGGCTATTGCCTCGAGATCCAGTACCTGTGCGCCACAATGCGCCAATGCGTGCAACAACCGGGTCTTGCCACTGCCGGTCAGTCCGGCCAATACCCGGTAATTGAAATGGCTGGGAAGCTCTGCCAGTTGTTCCAGAACATGATGCCGATAAGTCTTGTAGCCGCCTTTCAACTGGCGAGCACGCCAGCCGATCAGGTTGAACCAACTGGTCATTGCGCCGGAACGTTTACCGCCGCGCCAACAGTAGATCAACGGTTTCCAGTTTTGCGGCTTGTCGGCGAACAGGGTTTGCAGATGCTGTGCAATATTCTGGGCGACCAATGCCGCGCCGAGCCGCGTGGCTTCGAAGGGCGATACCTGCTTGTACATTGTCCCGATGATCACGCGCTCTTCATTGCTGAGTACCGGAGCATTGATTGCACCTGGGATGTGATCCTCGGCAAATTCCAGTGGCGTGCGTACGTCGATAATGCTGTCGAAGCGCTCAATCTCGTCAAATGTCGCTAGCTGATTATTCACAATGGGCCAAGGTTCTGTTGACGTTGGTTACAAAACTGCGTTTGGGGCAGTTCGAGATGGATTTCAAGGCGCAAAGCGCGCCGCAATACGGGTATTGCAAACGGTTTATAACGCGGAAAGCCGCTCGAAATGCCCCAAACCCGAAGGGCTGGGGCGGAAAAACGCCATTCACTGCGTTATGCTCCTTGAAAATAACCGGTTATTGTCTGCGTCGCATGCCTTGCGACTGGCATTTTTCCGCCCCAGCGCAGCTTTCTAACCATCGTCAACAGAACCTAATACGAGATAATGCGGAAACTGTTGAAAAAGGATGAGCAATGAATGATATCCGCTTGACCCAATTATCCCATGGCGGGGGATGCGGCTGCAAAATCGCGCCGGCCATGCTTGCCGACATACTCAAGACGATGCCGCAGGCGGCGTTGTTTCCCAATCTTCTGGTCGGCACTGAAACTGCCGACGATGCGGCAGTCTACCGCCTGAATGATGAACAGGCATTGATTGCCACGACAGATTTCTTCATGCCGATCGTTGATGATCCCTTCGACTTCGGCCGCATCGCCGCCACCAATGCGATTTCCGATATCTATGCGATGGGTGGCACGCCAATCCTGGCATTGGCCATTGTCGGCATGCCTATCAATACGTTGCCGATTGAATCGATCCAGAAAATTCTGGAAGGTGGCGCCAGTGTTTGTGCTGCTGCGGGTATCCCGATTGCCGGCGGCCATTCGATCGATTCGCCGGAACCAATCTATGGACTGGTTGCATTAGGTCTTGTGCATCCGGACAAAGTGAAGCGCAATAGTAGCGCCCAGGCCGGCGATGTGCTGATCCTGGGGAAACCGCTGGGGGTCGGTATTCTGGGCAGTGCCATGAAAAAAGGACTGCTGGATGCGGATGGTTATCAGCAGTTGATTCATACCACAACGCAACTCAACAAGGTGGGGACGGAACTCTCTTCGCTAACAGAGGTGCATGCGTTGACCGATGTCACTGGTTTTGGCCTGCTCGGCCACCTGCTGGAAGTGTGTCGCGGCGCACAACTATCCGCCCGGATCGAGGCAAGCCGGTTGCCGCTGTTGCCGGCTGCAATTGGTTTTGCACAGCAAGAAATTGGCCCTGGAGCGATCAACCGCAATCTGGTCAGCTGTGGTGGCGATGTCATGTTTGACACGCAAGTGCCGGACTGGCAGCGCCGCATGATGGCGGATGCGCAAACCAGTGGCGGATTGCTCGCAGCCGTTGCGCCTGAATCCGTGGATGCGGTGCTGGCGCTGTTTCAGCAGAGCGGATTTGACGCGGCTTGTGTCATTGGTCGACTAGAAGCCGGTTTGCCACGTATTCATGTCGGCGTCTAAAAGGAGGATACGATGAATAACGATTATGCCAATACCGTCATTGTGCTCAACCACGATGGCCTGGGTCATGCCGAGGAAACGTTGCGCCACAAGCTGGTGATCAATTATTTCCGGACACTGCTTGAATTGGGACTGCTCCCCAAAGCGGTGTTGTTTTACGCCGGTGGTGCCAAACTGGTCGCGCAAGGTTCTCCCTGTCAGAAAGAACTTGCCGAATTGTCTGCCGCAGGTGTTCCGTTGATTGCCTGCCGTACATGTCTGGATTACTACGGTCTGATGGACTGTGTGGCCGTGGGCGAGATAGGCAATATGCCACGGATCGTGGAAGAGCAAACGGCGGCGGAGAAAGTGATAACGCTTTAAATCCGTGATGGAAAAACAGGGCTCGAACTGTGCGATAGCAGTTAGAACCCTGTTTGGATGGCGAATTTTAGTCCGGTGTTTTTTTGCGCCCTGGCGCACGTTCAAATTCGACCGCTGCGCGCAGAATGCCACGCAGGATATCCACTTCTTCCTGTTCCAGTCCGGTGCGCAGAAACAAACGGCGCAGGCGCGGCATCAGGCGCTTGGGGTGAGCAGGTTTCAGGAAACCGATAGTGATCAACGCTTCTTCCAAGTGCTGGAAAAACAGTTCGATATATTCGTGGCTGGCAAAATTGCGCGGTTCGGCCAGGTAGGACACATCGTCAAGCAGTGTTGCGCGCAGTTCGTAGCAAAGCACCTGCACCGCCTGCGAGAGATTCAGGCTCGAATAATCCGGATTGGTCGGAATCGTCACCATGCGGTTGCACAGGCTCACCTCGTCCATGGTCAGTCCGGACATTTCCGTGCCGTAAACCAGTGCGATCTGCCCACCTTGTTTGGCATGTGCCAACAGCTCTGGCACCAGTTGTCGCGGCGTTTTCAAAGGTTGAGTGAGTTCACGCCGTCGTGCGGTCATGGCCACTTGCATTGTGGTCCCTGCCAGCGCTTCAGTCAGTGAACTGACGACGACAGCATCGTTGAGTACATCATCGGCATTGCAGGCAAGCGAGAGTGCGGTATCGGAAGGGAATTCCTTCGGGTTGACCAGATAAAGATGACGAAATCCCATCGTTTTCATGGCGCGTGCGGTGGAGCCGATATTGCCCGGATGCGAAGTGTGTGAAAGTACCACGCGAAACTGATCGAGGCAGTGGGTAGAGTCTGAGGTGTCTGGTTTATTCATGGGCCAAAAAAGGGTAGAATGCCGGCGAAATTACCGATCTTTAAGTTAATCAGGAAGACATCATGCATCCGATGCTAAACACCGCCGTGCGCGCTGCACGCCGCGCCGCCGCAATTATTCAGCGCGCATCCAATAATTTGGATGCCATTTCGCCGGAAAAAAAGGGACACAACGATTTTGTTTCCGATGTGGACCGCTCTGCTGAACAGGCCATTATCGGAACTATCCTCGAAGCCTATCCAAAGCACGCGATTCTAGCAGAGGAATCCGGTAGCCAAGGCGATTCCGAATATGTCTGGATCATCGATCCGCTTGATGGTACTACCAACTTCCTGCATGGCCTTCAGCAATATGCAGTTTCCATTGCCCTGATGCACAAGGGTGTTATCACGCAAGGCGTGATTTACGATCCCTGTCGTAATGACCTGTTCACGGCAACTCGCGGTGTGGGTGCCTTCCTGAATGACCGCCGTCTGCGCGTATCCAAAGTACGCGAGCTTTCCGATGCGCTGATCGGCACCGGATTTCCCTATACCGACTTCAAGAACCTCGACAAATACCTGGCAATTTTCCGCGACATGACGCAAAAAGCCGCCGGCGTGCGTCGTCCGGGCGCTGCTGCACTGGATTTGGCCTATGTGGCCAGCGGCCGTTTCGATGGGTTCTTTGAATTTGGCTTGAAGCAATGCGATCTGGCTGCCGGTACGTTGTTGGTGACCGAAGCCGGCGGTCTGGTGACGGATTTCAACGGTGAAGAAAACTACTTCGAAAGCGGCGATGTGCTGTGCGGCAACCCGCGCGTGTTCGGCCAGATGCTGCAGTTGATTCGCCCGCATATGTAAATGGCAACTGTCTGATTGAAAACGCCGTGTTCCCACAGAGCACGGCGTTTTTGTTTTCAGACTACCCGCATCAGTCCGGCAAGTTGCAACCCGCCGCGGTGCAGGAGAATCCGCCAGCCTTGGCCACGGGCGCAACCGGCAGCAAGGTATCTTTCAGGTTTTGACTGAAACCCTGCGGATTCCCTAGCCACGTGCCGAAATCCAGCAGCTCGAATTTCCCGTCGGTTTCCAGTACCAGGGTTGGAAAACCGCTGCCTCCAACCTTTTGGAGATACTGCCGACTGGCGGCTATGTGGCGCTCGGTGGCTGCGCCGGAAACGGTATCAAACTCCCGGCGGAATGCGACTGAATCCAACCCAATCTCAGCGGCCAGTTCCTGCAAAACGCGATAATCCGCAATTCTTCGACCTGCCACGTAATGGGCAGACTGGATGCGCTTGAGCAGATCCAGTCCGCGACTGCCCAGCGCATTGGCAGCAAGAATCGCCGTGATGGGCGGGCTGGAATCAAATACGGCATCCTGGTCTTGCAACAAGCCGTTGAAGTAGTCATTGCCAAAAGGCTGGCCGGTCATGCGCGCGATGGTGGCGTCGTGCTGCATCACATAACTGCGTAGTTGCGGCGTGACCTGCTGCCGATTGGCGCCGGACATCATGCCGCCGCCGTGCAGTGTGATTTGCAAGCCGGAAATCTCCTGTGCCGCGGCCAGTAGCGGAGATGCGGCATAGCACCAACCGCAGAACGGGTCGTAGATGTAGTGCAGGGTGGTGCTGGGCATGATGTTTCCTCGTATTGCAGCCGTTCAGTTATATGCGACAGTGATGATCGCTTTGCGGTGCGTGCCCTGTTCTAGTTCGGCTGCGAAGGCTTCGGCGTAATCGCAATAGGAAATTGCACTGTTGCCTGCAGCATCGGTCAGCAGCTTGCCTTCACCGACACGATAGTTGCCTTTCTTTTCGCCCGGGGCAATCATCGCCGCCGGCGCGAAGAAGGTCCAGTCCAGATCGGTCACGCTGCGATAAATATTGAATGCCTCGCGGTGGGCCAGTGCCACGGGTTTGTAGGCTGCCGGGAATTCAGGAATATCCACCAGTTGTACGCCCGGGGCGACTTCCAGGCTACCGGCACCACCGATGACTACCACACGTTTGACCCCGGCAGCACGGGCTGCGGCGATCAGGGCGCGTGCTGTTTCGGCAACCTGGTCCATGGCAATCGGCTTGGTCATGTCTGGGCCATAGGCACTGGCGATCACATCATGGCCGCGCACGGCTTCGGTGAGTGCCGCAACATCCAGAATATCGACGACTTTTTGTTGTGCGCCGGCAAGCTCAGTTGGCAACGTTTTATTGCTGCGAGTCAGTACGGTCAGGCTGTGCTGATGTTGCAGGATTTCCTTGGCAATTTCCTGACCTATTTTGCCGGTAGCGCCGATCAGTGCAATTTTCATTTTTTGTTCCTTGTGCCGTGCGTTGAAAGTGATTGCATTTTAGTTGCTTGAAATGCAGCAAAAAGCCGCGTATCAATCACATATTTATTGCATAAATCGAGCTAATAGTGGATCGAATCACCGCAATGCGTGTATTTGTCGAAGTCGTCGATACCGGCAGCCAGACTGCTGCTGCAGACAAGCTGGATATGTCGCGTGCCATGGTCACGCGCTATCTGGCCGAACTGGAGCAATGGCTGGGCGAGCGTCTGCTGCACCGGACCACGCGTCGGCTGAGTCTGACCGATGCCGGGCAGGATTGCCTGCTGCGTTGCCGACAGGTGCTGGAGCAAGTGGGGGATCTGGAGAACAGTGCCGGTTTGCGCAGCGCCGAGCCGAAAGGATTGATCCGTATTACGGCCGTCATGTCTTTCGGGCAGTTGTACCTGGCACCGGCGATTGCAGCGTACGTGGCGCGCTATCCGCAGGTGCAGGTGGATATGCAATTGCTCGACCGCACGGTCAATCTGGTTGAGGAACGCATCGATCTGGCGATCCGCATCAGCAACGATCTGGACCCGAGCCTGGTGGCGCGCAGACTGGCGCCATGCAAATCGGTAATTTGCGCCACACCGGCTTATCTGGAAAAAAATGGTACGCCGCAGGTACTGGAAGATCTGGCTCACCACAATTGCCTGACTTATGCGCATTTCAGTAAAAGCCAGTGGCGGTTCGTCCGGGATGGCCGTCAGGAGAGCGTGCAGGTGAGCGGCAACATCAGCGCCAACGAGGCATCCACCTTGCGCGCCGTAGCATTGGCGGGGGCTGGCATCAGCATGCAACCGACTTATCTTGCTGCGCCGCTTTTACGCTCTGGTGCTCTGGTCGCCGTGTTGCCGCAGTGGCAACCGCTGGAGATGAGCATCTACGGCGTGTATGCCTCGCGCCGTTATATTCCGCCGACCTTGCGTACCCTGCTGGATTTTTTGGTTGAATGGCTGGGGCCGGAACCCGCCTGGGATCGGCTAGCCTTGCTCTGAGCAAGGCCAGCCGGGGTTGAGATCAGAGCAGTTGTGCGACGGTTTCAAACGGCAGGCGCGGGCCGCGCGGGTGGTTGCCGGACGCATCGCCATAACCCATATTGATCAGGAAATTGGCTTTCAATTGGCCATCCGGGAAAAACTCGGCATTGACCATGTCGGCATCAAACCCGCTCATCGGGCCGCAATCAAGACCCAGCATCCGTGCGGCGATGATCAGATAGGCGCCCTGCAGCGTGCTGTTGCGAAACGCCGTGCCTTGCGCCAATGCCGCATTCCCCTCAAACATGGGCTTGGCATCGTAGCTTGGAAACTGCGTAGGCAGCTGGTCGAAAAAGCGCGTATCCATTGCCACGATGACGGTCACCGGTGCTGCCAGCGTTTTGGCCTGATTGCCGGGCGACAGGGCCGGAAACAGCCGTTGACGTGATTCGTGGGTGCGCAGGAAAACATAGCGCGCCGGTTGCGTGTTCATCGATGTCGGCCCCCAGCGCATCAGGTCATAGAGCTGGCGCAGGGTTTCATCGCTGACCGCTTGGTCGGTGAATTTGTTGAAGGTGCGGGCGCTGGTAAAAACCTGTTGCTGAATGGCTTCATCAATGATCATGGGTGCTCTCCTGTTGTAATTAAAAGGGGTTCAACGCGTATCGCCAAAACTGTAAATATCCATCGCCAGCACGCCTTCCGTGATTCCGGAAAAATGGCGTTGTACCTGGCCGCCTGCCGCCGAACCCATGCTGAAGAATAACGGAAGCAGATGTTCCTCGCTTGGGTGCGCGCGTCGGGCATGCGGGGCTTGCTGGCGGTAATCCAGTATCGCATCCAGATCGCCGGCAAGCAGCTTGTCGTGGATCCAGCCCTGAAACTCGCGCACATACGCGGCCACATTCGATTCGTCATCCCCCGCATTCCAGACGACATCCATCAGGTTGTGCGTAAGACTGCCCGAGCCGATGATCAATATCCCTTCTTCACGCAGTGAGGCAAGGGCTTGGCCGAGACGGTAATGGTAGGCCGGACCCATCTGTGATTGCAGGGAAAGCTGGGCGACTGGAATGTCCGCACCCGGATACATCACGCGCAAGGGCACCCAAGCGCCATGGTCCAGCCCGCGATCTGGATGGCTCGAAGCAGGCAAACTGGCAGCGTCCAGCAGCGCACTGACTTTCTCGGCCAGCCAGGGCGCGCCCGGGGCCGGATATTGCAAGGTATAAAGCGCAGGCGGAAATCCGCCAAAGTCATGGATGGTTTCTGGCGCATGGCTGGCGCTGACGACAGGTTGCCGAGTCGACCAGTGTGCAGAGAGCATCAGGATGGCGCGCGGACGCGGCAACTTGGCAGCAAGCTGCTGCCAGGCCTGTCCGGTGCGGCCGGCATCCAGCGCCAGCATCGGTGAACCATGCGAGACAAAAAGGCCGGGCAGCGTTGTCATGATGTTGTCCTTAGCGTCTTCCCAAAACTGGTGATGCCTTCAGTGCCAGAGCACCATCGCCCAGCAAGGCTTGGGCTAATGCGGCAATGATCAGGAATACCGGGTATTCCCATCCGCCATTGGCATTGGTAAAACTCCAGCCGTTACCCAAGTGCACGGTGCTGGCGCCGATCAATACTGGCAGCAAGGCTGCAGCTGCCAGGCGCGGATAGACGCCGATAATCAATGCGATACCACCCACGATTTCTGCCGCTGTGACCGGATATGCCATCCAGCCGGGGAAGCCAACCTTGGTGAAAAAACCGACCGTTCCCGGTAGGGTGAATACCAGCAGCTTGGTCAGGCCGTGTGCCAAAGACATGATGCCCAGGGCCAGACGCAGGGCGAGGGCGGCATAAGGCGCCGTTTTGCTATCGATCATTTTGTTCTCCAGAGATAAAGGGGGCAAGCATTGCCCCCTGGTAAATAATGCTTAGCTGCGGTGAATCCAGGTCGGCGCGATGCCCGTGCCTTGACCCAGGCCGTAACCCAGCGTGATATTGAGCATGCCCAGCGGTTCCAGATAGCGTGCATTGGCAAGTCCACCGGCTTGAATCGTGGCAAAACCGAGGCTTTCGGCAAATTGCTGTACGATTTGCTTGGCAGTATCGTCATCGCCTGCGATCAGAACGGGCACTTTGCCGTCAACGCCAAAATCCGGGCCTTCACTGAATATTTGTGCAAACACGGTGTTGAACGCCTTGATGACTTTGGCGCCCGGGGCCAGCTTCTGGATTTCTTCTGCTGCCGAGGTGTTAAAGCCCAGCGACAGGCCGGAAAAATCGGCTTTGACCGGATTGCTGATGTCGATCAGTACTTTCCCGCTTAGGTTGCCAGCGGCGGCCAGTGCTTCGGCTGCAGCCGGGTAGGGCGTGGCGAGGATGACGATGTCGGCCTGATTCGCGGCAACAGATACGGCGGCAGATTTCGCCCCTACTTTACTGGCGGCCTCGCTGCTGCGTGCCAAATCATGACCTGCCAGGGTGACGCTATGGCCTGCCTTGACTGCACGCAATGCCAAACCAGAACCCATGTTGCCGTGACCGATGATGGTGATGTTCATGTTGATCTCCTTGTTATGGTTTTGCCTCGCATTCTCGTTTGAGGCATGGCTGAAGTATGCTAGTTTCTTTTTTCGGGATAAATGTGTAATTTTGTGAATATCAATGTCTTAATTCGGGATAATTGAGATGGATAGAATCGCGGCAATGCAGGTTTTCATGCGGGTGGCAGAAGCCGGCAGCTTTGTCCGTGCCGCCGAGCAGTTGGGGCTATCTACCACGGCAACTTCACGCATGGTGGCGGAACTGGAAGCGCATCTGGGCGCACGGCTGCTCAATCGCACCACGCGCAGCCTGAGTCTGACCGATACCGGGCGTGGCTACTTTGAGCGCTGTGAGTCCATTCTGGCGGAAGTGGAAGAAGCAGAAGCCCAGGCTGGGCAGCAAGCGTTGAATCCCACTGGCATATTGCGGCTATCGGCTCCCATTGCCTTTGGTGCCGAGCGACTCGGTAACCTGCTGGCAGGTTTTCGGGCGCGCTATCCGCAACTGGTGGTGGATGTGACGCTGGCCGATCGCATGGTCGATCTGGTCGAGGATGGCATTGATCTGGCCTTGCGGATTGCCACGGAACTGGATCCATCGCTGGTGGCACGTCGTCTGGCAAGGGTGCATATCGTGATCTGCGCAGCCCCGGATTACCTTGCGCGCAGTGGTATCCCCCGGACGCCGCAGGATCTGGCGCAGCATGCTTGTCTGCAATATACCAATTCTTCACGCCGTAGCAACGAGTGGATATTCGACGGCCCTGCCGGTCGGGAGTCGGTGATGGTTGACGGTGGTTGGCGAGCCAATAGTGGTGATTTGTTGCGGATGGCTGCGCTGGCCGGAGAAGGTATTGTCTGTCAGCCGTCTTTTCTGATTGGCGAAGATTTACGGCTGGGTCGGCTGGTGCCTTTGTTGCCCGATTATCATTTGCCCGAATTCACCATGTACGCGGTGTATCCGAGTCGACGCCATGTCTCGGCCAAGGTGCGGGCCTTTGTCGATTACATGGTGAGCCAGCTGGGTGATCCGCCGCCGTGGGATGCCTGGATGCAGGAGGTTGTGAGTGCTTGAGCCTAATTCCTCCGTGGATGCTATCTGGACCGCGGCATTTGATGGTACGGCACTGCCCAATCCCGGTCGGATCGGTTTGGGCGCGGTTTTGAATGCGCCCGATGGCCGACGTTTCGAGATCAGCCGTCCGGCGCAACAGCATGGCTGCAATAATGAAGCGGAACTGCTGGCGCTGTGTGCACTGCTGGAGCTTGCGGATGAATTGGGTGCTGAGCGTTTGCATATTAACGGGGATAGCGATGTGGCTGTGCGCTATGTGCAGGGTCAGGCCAGTACGCAATCCGCACATTTGCTGCCGTTGATTGCGCGTGCGCAACAGCTTGCCAGCCAGTTTGGCTGTGTGGAATTGCACTGGGTGCCGCAACATCGCAACCAGGAAGCCGATGCCCTGGCGCGCCAAGCGCTGGGGTTGCCGGAACGGCAGGTCGAGCGCAAAGCCCGGTCCGGCCACAAACGGCGTTAAGCCTTGGCTGCTGTCGTTCTGCTAATCAGCGGGGCATCCGTATCATTCGGCTTGAATGGCTTTCAGAATCAGCGGAAGCAAGGCCTCCGGTAGCTTGACCTGACCGGATGTGGCGAAAGCATGCCCTTGTTCGGACATTTTTTTCCAGGTTTTCCGGATGATCACCAGCCATTTTTCTTCGCTGTAATCGGCTTTCTGGACAGCAAAGCCTGCCATGTAATGCTCAAGAAAAACCAGGCCGGCGACGTCTTCCATCATCTGGGTTTCCGGGTTGACCTTCAATCCGCGTTTCCCAATGATCTTTTGAACGCGTTCTATCATGTCTGCATCGTAACCGGCTTCAAGCATCAGCCGGCCTGCGGTTTCGGCATGAAACTGGTAAAGCGTGGTGCGCCACTGCTGATAGCCTTCACGTGTCATCGGGTACTGCTGGCGCGGGATTTTCCAGCGTTCGATATGCTGCGCCCGGCAAGCCAGGCAAACCGCCTCGCTGGCCTGCGGCGCAAAGTTCGACAGCATGGTGCTCATGCGCTGGGCATAGAGCAATTCCTTCGGCCAATCCTTGCCCTGCGCGTTTTCAGTGTTGGGATCGACGGCGTTGGCGGCATCGAACAAGGCAATGGCGCGATCAAAGTGCTGGCTGAATAGGGGCATAAATGGACCTGAAATCGCGAAGGGTTTATCGCTTGTAAATGGATCGAAAGAATACGCTGCAGTTTACAAGGTTTCATGCCTGCCGCAGATGCTCGCCGGAATTGATGGCGTTGTTAGCCATTTTCATGGTTGCGTCATCGTTTCTCAGGCGAAAGATCGTTTTGTGCAGCCAATAATTTCGCATGTTCTTCAAGGTTCACCGGCCGATGCTTCACTATGCGACTTGCCGGGTTGGCACCCAGAAAGTTATCGCCATGCCAGTTTTTCGATGGCCGGATAGGTCTGGGCATGAAGCCGCCGCCGCAATTGGGGCAGGTGTTTTTCAGAATGGTTTCTACGCAGTTGGCGCAAAAAGTGCATTCATAAGAGCAGATGCGCGCCTCGGTTGAGTCTGGCGGCAATGCCTTGTTGCAGTGCTCGCAGGTCGGTCTAAGTTCGAGCATGAGTTCTCCTTTTTGACGGCTAACGCGAATGGCCTGGGGTAGTTCAGGCCGCAGCGAACTTATCAAAACCGGTAGGTTACGCAATCCGTTGCCGGACTTGATGGTCCGAATACGCTTCAACGTGATTCATTGACCCGTTTCAATAAACGGTCGGCAATCTATGGTTTGTTTTCATACCAGCCTTTGGATTGATTCACGATTTTGACCACCAGTAGCATCACTGGCACCTCAATCAGCACGCCCACGACTGTTGCCAATGCAGCGCCCGATTCGAAGCCGAACAGGCTGATGGCTGCGGCAACGGCCAGTTCAAAGAAGTTGGAGGCACCGATCAATGCGGAAGGGCAAGCGATATTGTGCTTTTCGCCCAGACGCCGATTCAGCCAATAGGCTACAGATGAATTGAAAAATACCTGGATCAGGATTGGCACCACGAGCATGGCGATGATCAGCGGTTGATCGAGAATGGCCTTGCCTTGGAAGGCGAACAGCAAAACCAGAGTGGCAAGCAAGGCACTAATTGACCAGGGGCCAATTTTTGCCATGGCGCGATCAAAGGCGGCTTGGCCACCTTTGAGCAGCGATTTGCGCCATAGCTGCGCGAGGATTACCGGGATCACGATATAGAGCAGTACCGAGATCAGCAGGGTAGCCCAAGGCACGCTGATCGAGGCCATGCCCAGTAGCAAGCCAACCAAAGGGGCAAAGGCAAAGACCATGATCGTGTCGTTCAATGCGACCTGCGACAAGGTGAACAGCGGATCGCCGTTGCTGAGCCGGCTCCATACAAAAACCATGGCGGTGCAGGGCGCTGCGGCGAGCAGGATCAAACCGGCAACGTAGGAATCAATCTGGGTGGTGGGGAGCCAGGGTGCGAAAATGTGTCGAACGAATAGCCAGGCCAGCAGCGCCATCGAGAACGGCTTGACCGCCCAGTTGATGAACAGGGTGACGCTGATGCCGCGCCAATGCTGCTTTACCTGATGCAGCGCGCCAAAGTCCACCTTGACCAGCATCGGAATAATCATCACCCAGATCAACAGTCCCACTGGCAGATTGACCTGTGCGTACTCAAGCCGGCCAATGGCCTGAAACACGCCGGGAAGGAGTTGGCCGCAGACAATGCCGGCGATGATGCAAAGCGCTACCCAGACAGTGAGATAACGTTCGAAGCGGTTAAGGGGTTGGACCATGTTGTGCTCCGGACTGCCTGCGGTTAATCGACTTTGAATTCACTGACCTTGCGGGCTGTTTCCTTGATATTGCCCGGCGCGAGCGCGTCATCCCCCAGGCTCAGGAAATACTCGGTACGGCGCACGATCTGGGCGAAAATTTTCTCGAAAGAGGCGCGTTTTTCTTCATCGTTATCGCCGTGCGGATCTTCATAACCCCAATGCGCCGTGGTCGGATGCCCGGGCCAGACCGGACAGACTTCGTTCTTGGCATTACCGCAAACCGTGATGATCAAATCCATCCTGGGCGCTTCATCCGTGCCGAATTCTTCCCAGGATTTGGAACGCAGATGGCGGGTGTCGTAGCCGATGGCATCGAGCATGGCGATGGCATGCGGGTTAACGCGGCCGGAAGGCTTGCTGCCGGCACTGAAACAATGGAAACGCCCTTTCCCAAGGACATTCAAAGCACCTTCGCTCATCACGCTGCGTGCGGAGTTGGCGGTACACAGGAAAAGGACGTTATAAGTTTTCATGGGCATAGTTCACTTTCTAAAAAATCGAATTATTGCAGGCAAGCGCCATCGCACGTGGGAGCTGGGCCGCAGGTTTGTCCGCCACAGCAGTTTTCGGTCAGAAAACCGATCAGTGCATTCATGGCGTCATAGTTCGCGGAGTAATAGATAAAACGACTTTCCTGGCGGGCACTGATCAATCCCGCATGGGCGAGTTCTTTCAGGTGGAAAGACAGTGTAGCGGGGGCAACGCCCAAGGCTTCGCCAATCCGGCTCACTGCCAGGCCATCCTTGCCTTGTACTATCAATAGGCGATAGATCGCCAACCGGGTTTCCTGGGCCAGCGCAGCGAGAATGATAACGGTGTCTTTGTTTTCCATATTTCTATAATAATGGAAATATAGAAAATTTATCAAGCAGTTTGACCGATAGGCGGGCTATCTGTGGGGAGCGGACCATATTGCAGACCATGCTTCATATAATCAGGTAGGCATTCTTGATGGATAAAGACCAGCACCCGAAATGTGCTGCCGATTAGTTGGAGGCCTCATCGCCATGGATGATTCGAAGCGCAATGCAATTCGTCATGCCGTTGTCCGGCACTATGGCAAGGTCGCGACGGCAGGAGGCTGCTGCAGGCCAACCTGCTGCAATACGAATTCGACTGCCGCTGGGCAGCAGATCCCGCTGACTGGTTATTCAGAAGAAGAGGCTGCAGCCGTGCCCAGTGGTGCGAACATGGGCCTGGGCTGCGGTAATCCGCAAGCAATTGCAAAGCTGAAGTCAGGTGAAATCGTGCTCGATCTGGGTTGCGGCGGCGGATTCGATTGTTTTCTGGCGGCTAGACAAGTTGGCGATACTGGTCGGGTCATTGGTGTCGATATGACCCCGGAAATGCTGGAAAAGGCGCGGACCCATGCGCAAAAAGGGGACTATCCGAATGTTGAGTTTCGTCTTGGAGAAATGGAAAACCTGCCGCTGGCCGATGCCTCGGTAGACGTGATCATTTCCAACTGCGCTCTTAATCTTTCACCCGACAAACCGCGCGCAATTGCCGAAGCCTTCCGTGTATTGAAGCCGGGCGGACGTCTGGCGATCACGGATATCGTAGCCATTGCCGAAATGCCTGAGGAAATGCGGGAGGATATGGCGCTTTACACTGGCTGCGTGGCAGGTGCACCCCTGATTTCGGAGATTGCGGCGCTGTTGCAGGCAACTGGATTTGTCGTGGTATGCATTACGCCCCTGGAAGAAAGTCATCAGTTCATCAAGGACTGGGAACCAGCAAAACCGATTACAAGCTATGTCGTTGCTGCCACTATCGCGGCCCATAAACCCCCATTGCCCGCACGCTGAGTTTGACCTGCCATTGGCGTATCCACTATCGTGTGACGCTTCAAATAAATGAAAGAACCGAACGTGGACGATCTGCTTTATTGGCTGGGGTTGGCGGCGGTTGCGGTGACGGCAATTACCGGTGTTCTGGATGCCGGACGCAAACGGATGGACCTGGTGGGTGTGATCATGGTGGGTACGGCCACTGCGTTGGGGGGCGGTACAGTCCGGGATATCCTGCTGGATCGTCCTGTGTTTTGGTTGAGTGATCAGTGGTATCTGATTGCTGCCATGGCAACGACCGTATTAAGTTTTTTCCTGGTACGCGGTTGGCACCTGCCGCCGCGTTTATTCCTGATTCCAGACGCGCTGGGATTGGCGCTATTTACCATCGTGGGCACCCAGATAGGTTTGCAGTGGCATGCGCCATGGTTGGCAGCAAGCCTGCTGGGCGTGATGACGGGGGTGGTCGGCGGTGTTCTGCGCGATGTGCTTTGCAACGATGTACCGCTGGTCTTTGTTCATGGCGAGCTCTATGCCTCTGCGGCATGGTTGGGGGCGATGGCATTGATTCTGTTGCAGGCGGTTGGCGTCTCATCGGTCATCGCTGCCTGGTGCGGCATGGCGCTGATTATTGGGTTGCGGCTGCTTGCCATGGCTTATGGCATTACCTTGCCAGTTTTTCGCGGCCGCACATAAAAGATCGAACTTTGGGTTCCTTACCAAAGTGGCAGTGTGCCGGATTCTTCTGGGCTGGGCGCGGCATCGGCAAAACGCACGCCCACGCCGAGCAAACGAACCGGTTTCTTGCCCCGAGGCCAGGCCTTGCTCAGTAAATCAGCAAACAGATCCATCTCCGGCTTGCTACAGCTGCATTCCATCGTGGTCTGAGTAAAGTCGTGGTATTTGATTTTCACAAAAGCTTTGTTGGGCGGAGTATCACGACTTGCGCGCTGAAAACGTTGTTTGAAGTCGGCATAGAGCACCGGTACCTTGTTTAGACAGGTTTCCAGGTCAGGCAGATCCTGAGCAAAGGTATATTCAACCGACAGGGATTTACGCTGTTCGCGCTGTTTCACCTCACGTTCGTCCCGTCCCCGACATTGCGCATAGAGCGAAGCGCCCAGGTTGCCGAATTCCAGCATCAGTTGTTGCAGTGTCCAATTTTGCGCGTCGCCACAAGTATGCAGGCCGCTGCGGGCCAGGCGTTCGGCCGTGACTTTACCGATGCCCCAGAGCTTGCCAATGGGCAGGCTGGGCATGAAAGCCGCCACCTCTTCCGGTGTGATCACAAACTGGCCATTGGGTTTGTTCCAGTCACTGGCAATCTTGGCCAGTAGTTTGTTGGGAGCAATGCCGGCGCTGGCGGTAATACCCACTTCTGCTTCGATGCGTGCCCGAATTTCCTGTGCCATCAGCGTGGCGCTGCCGTGACAGTGCGTCAGGCCTGTCACGTCCAGATACGCTTCATCCAGAGACAAGGGTTCGATCCGCTCGGTGTAATCGCGGAAAATGCGTTGCACACGGCGGGAGGCATCGCGGTAACGCTCGAAGGAGTGCGGCAATAGAACCAGCGATGGACACTGTCGAAGAGCCCATTTGGTCGGCATGGCCGAATGAATGCCATAACGCCGGGCGATGTAGTTGCAGGTGGAGATCACACCGCGCTGGTCGGACGAGCCGCCAATGGCCAATGGCACATCGCGCAAGGCCGGGTTATCGCGCATCTCGACAGCTGCATAAAAGCAATCGCAGTCGACATGAATGATTTTGCGCACAGACATGGGCGTGGCAACACGTAATGGTAAAACGTTATTGTACGATCGTTCTATTAAAATGGGTATTCTGAACTGAAGGGTGGTCGGTACCGTTGATGGTGGCTTGGAAAGTACGGCGGAATGAATATCGCGAACCACTGCCGGAACTGTTGTTCGACAATGGCTCGCGATCAATCATGCAGTCGTGGATTACTTGACTTGAAGATCGTTCTTGACGGATTTGACGCCGCCGACGGTTCGTGTCACTTCAGCGGCCTTGGTCACGGCAGCTGGCGAGTTCACGAAACCACTCAATTGAACCACACCCTTGAACGTTTCCACATTGATCTGGAAGACCTTCAGCGAAGCATCATTGAAGATGGCAGCCTTGACCTTGGTGGTGATGACGCTGTCATCAACATACTCACCTGTACCTTCATGCTTGGCTGTGGAAGCACAACCCACAACGGAAACCAGTGCAATGGCCAGAAAAGCGGCGGAAACATACTTGTTGATTTGTTTCATGGTTGATTCTCCATAGGTGCATCATTCAGGGCTTCATAGATTTCAGCCCACGATTTAAAAACTGCTGTCGAAAACAGGTCCATTTACGTTTGCCAACTTTTGATTACGACTGTAGTGGACAGGTTAAAGGTTAAATTCAGTGATGATTGCCATCTCGACAGGGTTAAACCTGATCCCGGCGAACTGAACATGAGAGCCTTTGGGGCTCGCTGTATCTAAACCTCAAATCCAGCATATCCGGGCAGTTGAAGCCAGTCGGTACGGTGGCGCACATAGCTCACATGCTATTCTGGGCCTGGCAAGGGGAGGGCCTTGCCAGGGAGCGCGAGGCGAATCCAGGCGTGGGAAATGGTTTGTGCATACCGTGACGGTATGCGACAGCAACGCTTGGTGAGGAGGGCGAAACTGGGTAAGGGGATTACTTGGTGTCTTGCGTGTTCTGGCGATACAGCTCATCGCTGAGCAGGCGGTTCAGTTCCGTCTTGACCACGGCGTAGCATTCGCAGGCCCTATTTTCCAAACCGGATCGATCAAGCACTGCGATATGTCCGCGCCGATAGCTGATATAACCCGCGCGTTGCAAATTCCCGGCGGCTTCCGTAATGCCTTCGCGGCGCACGCCAAGCATGCTGGCAACCAGTTCTTGCGTCATGACCAATTCATTCGACGGGAGACGATCAAGCGTTAACAATAGCCAGCGGCACAGTTGCTGTTCCACCGAATGGTGCCGGTTGCATACGGCTGTCTGCGCCATTTGCGTCAGTAAGGCCTGGGTGTAGCGCAACAATAGACGCTGCAACGATCCGGCACGGTTAAATTCTTGCATCAATAAATGGCGGTCCAGACGATAAGCCTGGCCCGCGGTTTGCACCACTGCGGAACTGGATGTGGTATCGCCACCCATAAACAGCGAAATACCCACGACGCCTTCATTGCCTACGCCTGCGGTTTCGGCCGATGCGCCCGATTCCATGACATAGTGCAGCGATACGATAGAGGTTGTCGGGAAATAGGCATGTTGTAACTGCCCGCCGGGTTCATAAAGCATTTCGCCTAGCGCCAATGGAACCAGTTCCAGATGCGCTGCGATGGATTCGAATTCCGCTGTCGGTAGCGCGGCAAGAAGATGATTTTGATTCGGGCTGTGGGGTGGTGGCATGGATCGTGGAGGTCTCATGTTCTATGACTTTGGGGTGAGTTCCACGCCGATTCCGCGGTAACCGATGAAACGGCTGTGCCGGTCAAACATGGGCTCCCCGCTCACTTGGAATTTCTGTTGTGTGCCGTCAGTATTGATTCGACTGAAGACAAAATCTAGAAAGGGCTGCCGGGCGGTAATGCTGGCCTGTACCGCGGCTCGCTCGGACTTATTCCAGCCTGCCGCATCGATCTCACTGCTACCGTCTTCTTCCGCGACTGCCTGGATGCCAAGCATTTCAAGGGCCGGACCGGAAACTTTGGTGAAGTTCATGTTTTCGTCTTGTTCCCAGTACCAATCAGAAGCCAGCTCCGTCAGGCTGCGATAGCGTGCTTCGCTTTCACGCAGTTCGGCAGTCCTTTCCTGCACGGTTTGTTCAAGTACCTTATTGTAATTCGCGAGCTTTTTGTACAGAAGTCGCACCTCCAGCATGTTGTGGATGCGTGTTTTGACTTCGAGCAGATCAAATGGTTTGCTGATGAAATCTTTGGCGCCAGCCTGCAATGCGCGCAGTTTGTGACTAGGCTGTGCGGTGATCACGAGGATCGGAACGTAGTCGTCTTGCTTGCTGAGCTGGAGGCTGTCCATGACCTGGAATCCATCCATATCGGGCATCTGAAGGTCGAGCAGGATCAAGTCAAAGTTGTTTTGACAATGCAGCGCACTAACCTCCTGTGGCTTCATTGTTGAGGTGACGCTGGTGTAACCGGCTTCGCTCAGAACTTGCTCAAGCAGCGCGATATTGGTTGCCTGATCGTCAACGATCAGGATGCTGGCGTTGAGAATATCGGCAGGACTAACCATCATGTTTCTCGTCTAGGTGTTCGAGGGCATTTTCTGTTTGCGTGTGCTCCAGTGCCATATCGAGGGTATCCATGAATTCACGGAACTTGATCGGCTTGGTCAGGTATTGGAAAAATCCTGCCTCCAGACCTTTCTCGATATCGCGTGGAAGCGCATTGGCGCTCAGGGCAATAATGGGGATGTGTGCGGTTGTAGGATCGTTTGACAGGATTCTCAGCGCGGTGAGGCCACTGATGCCGGGAAGATTGATGTCCATCAGGATGACATCCGGCAACGCGGTACGTGCAATTTCGACGCCACGATTTCCGTCTCTGGCACTGAGCAGGTGGATATCCGGCCGGCGGGCAATGAGGTCTTCAACCAGCATCAAATTGGCCGGGTTGTCTTCGACATAGAGCAGCGAGTAGAGCGGGGCATCGGTGTCCATCTGTGGCTGATCGATTTCCGTGGGTTCAACTGCGCAGATAGCCGCTTGTGGTTCTGTGGTGAGTTTCAATTCAACCCAGAAAATACAGCCTTTGCCAACGATGCTCTCGACTCCGATCACGCCCCCCATCAACTCGACCAATCGTTTGGTCATCACCAAACCAATGCCTGTACCTTCTTCGACGTTCACTTCCTGGCCGAGGCGATTGAACGGCTGGAAAAGCTGGGCAAGTTGTTCCGGTGCCAATCCTGCACCTGAATCTCTGACACTGATGCGAATCGAATCGGGTGAACTTAGTGCGCATGCCACGCCAACTGTTCCGCCGCTCTTGTTATATTTGATGGCATTGGAAAGAAGGTTGATCAGAACTTGTTTTACCCGTATCCGGTCGGCACAGACAAAATAGGGAATTTCAAGCGGGGTAAAGGTGACGTTGATGCCGCGTTTCTGCGCCTGTGGTTCGACCATGGCCTGGCATTCGAGCATCACCTCGGCCAACGCTATCGGTTCCACAGACAGCGAGAGCTTGCCTGATTCGATCAGCGCGAGATCAAGAATCTCGTTGATCAATTCCAGCAGATACCATCCAGCCTGAAGAATCTGATCAATACTGCGTTTCTGTGTGGGGGTTGGCAGTGGCGTGCCAGACTCAATAAGCTGGGCAAAACCAAGAATTGCACTTAATGGTGTGCGCAGTTCATGGCTCATGCTGGAAAGGAATTCCGATTTTGCCTGGTTGGCTCTTTCTGCCACAAATTTGGCGAATTCCAGTTCTGCATTCTTGTCCTGCAGTGTCTGGTCCAGCAATGTCCGCTCAGCCTCGATTCGCTTGCGCGCCGTATTGTCGGTACCGATTAGCAGATAGCCGATGATGTTCTTTTGCGCATCGCGCAGGGCTGTCACCGATACAACGGCAGGGAAACGACTGCCATCCTTGCGGATATAGGTCAGCTCATAAATATCCTCAATACCGCGCGAGGCCTTGAATACCAATGCCTCGAAGCCGGGAGCTATTGGGGTGTCGAGTTCATCGCTCAATGCTTTGGCTCGCGCAATCACTTCTTGCATGTCTGAAATGGCGGCCGGTGTAATCTTGTTCATGACGTCGGCGGCGGTGTAGCCCAGCATGTGTTCTGCGCCAACGTTGAAAATCTGAATGACGCCATTGGCATCCGTGGCGATGCTTGAGAAATTGGCACTGTTGAAAATGGCGTTCTGCAGGGCGCCAGCCTTGAGGAGTGCTTCTTCAGCCAGCTTGCGTGCGGTGATATCGCGCAAAATCCCGGTGAAATAACGCTGTCCTCCCAACCACATTTCGCTGATCGCTATTTCCAGCGGGAAGATGATGCCATCTTTGCGTTGGCCCTCCACTTCACGCACCAGACCACTGGCGCGTTCCGCGTCGCTGGCACTGTAATACTCGAAGGAGCCATTGCTCTGCTCACGATCAAGCTCGGGTATCAAGATGCTGAAATTTTGGCCAATCAGTTCCGTGGCGGAATAGCCAAACATGTGTTCAGCGGCCGGATTCACTGTCTCGACAATGCCGGTGTGGGCATGGAGGGTGATAATGCCGTCGACTACCGTATTGAGAATGGTCTGGATCAATGCAGTACTGTCGCGCAGGGCTTGCTGTGCGGCATATTCCTCGGTGACATTGCGAAATACCAGTACGGCGCCAATCACTTGTCCCTCGCGATTGAGAATGGGGGCACAACTGTCAGCAATGGCGTGCTCTTTACCATCGCGCGCAATCAGAATGGTATGGTTGGCCAAACCTTGTACTGTGCCGTGCGCCAAGGTTTCCAACACGGGAATCGTCGCTGGTCGGCGGGTTTCCTGATTAATGATGTGGAAAACCTCATCTACGGAATGACCGGTGGCTTCTGCCTGTGTCCAGCCGGTAAGTTCCTCTGCAATGGGATTCAGTAGGATGACACGCGCCTGAGCATCGGTAGCCATGACTGCATCGCCAATGGAATCGAGTATCACGGCGAGCTTTTCCTCGCTGAGTTGCAACGTGACGTTGGCCAGTTGCAATTGGTTGTTGGTCGCTTCCTGAATTTCCAGAAGATGCTGTGTTTCCAGGTGGAATAGATTTTTAAAGCGCAGTTGCCACTGTCGATAGATCAAAAATACGAATGCAAGGGTAAACAAGACAGTAATGAAAAACAGGCGATTCAATTTGGATTGAAGCGCTGCATTACGCTGATCCAGTGCATCTTCTTCAATCTGCGTGAAGCCATTCATCTCGGCGCGAATCGAATCCATCAAGAATTTGTCTTGACCACCGATCTCAGCCGCTTGCGCCGCCGCCATCCCATCGTTGCGCCGCAGTTCGATGACGCGTGACATTTCTGCCAGTTTTGCGTCTATCAAAGGTGTCAGCGCGTCCAGATGTTTATGGGCTGTACCGATTAAGGCAAGTTGGCGCAAGTTGTCCAATTGACTATGGATGTTATTGCGCACTTCTAAATAAGGATCCAGAAAAGAGGGATCGCCGGTCAGCAAAAAGCCGCGCTGGCCGGTTTCTGCATCTTTCAATGCAGACAGAAAATTGTCTGCACTCTTTAATGTCGCGTAGGAATGTTTTTGTGCATTGGCTGCGTCTTCGATTTGCCTGAATGACCAGAATGACGCCGCCATTCCCATCGCAATCAGCAGGATGGACAGGACAAACCAGGCTGCATTTTTATATGTGTTTTTCAAGAAAAAATGGCCAAAAGCTTGATTCCGTGATCCTGGGACATAGATATTCGCGATACGTTTTGTCTTGCGATCGAAAAGAAGATCGTTGAAATCAATCTATACATGGCCGGTACCTCTGTTAAAACACGAATGAGTCCGGCGGATCGCGCGGCCGAAGCCGCGAAGCGCGACTCATCTACTTATACGCGCATCTTGAACAAATAATGCGGATGTCTGCTTGTCGGCACGAAATAGCTGCGGTGATCTAGAGGTGACCGTTTTTACCACAGGCGCATGCCGGGAGCTTTTCTCCCGTGGCCATGAGGAGCGCGATTATTTTTTGCCATCTTTTGCTGCATTCTGGATATCGGCACCGGTTTTTTCGATCTGCTGCCCAACGTTTTCTGCTGCTTGGTCAACTATCTTTCCCGCATGTTCTGCCGGGCCTTCTGGTTTCTGGCAACCGGATAGGATCGCCAGTAATGCGCCTGCAGCCAAAGTGGCGATGACTGTTTTGTTGAATCGCATTAGAAATGTCTCCTGAAAGGTGCCGATCCCGAGGCGAGATAGACTGTGTTGGTCATTCTCGCGGCAAGGAAAGAGGGATAATCAATAGCGATGTGTCTACCTGATTCGGGCTGGCACATCGCATGTTGGTCATCGAACTTCGTGACCGATAACGCCGCCGACGGCTGCACCGCCTACGGTTCCAACTGCGCTACCGCCGGTAAGAATGGCACCGCCGACTGCGCCGATACCTGCGCCTACAGCGGTGTTCTGCCCTTGCTTCGACATGCCTGCACAACCCGCCAAGCCAAGGACCAAGGTTGCTGCCACGGTATGGAGTACCAATTTCTGAATAGTGTTCATGAGATAGCCTCTTTTGAAATGTCACGTTTCCATTGTTTGTTTCTTGTTTACCAAAGCTGTTTTTTCATATTTCACGCATGGGCTTGGGGTGCTGCTCGCAAGTGAGCTGTATGTATTCCCTTTGCCAAAGAGTGATGAATTGCTCTGATGAATCAAGCGTAGAAGGAGTGCGCGGCGTCGTCTGTCTGTTGGCGTACATAGCCGATAATAATGTTCGTCTGGCGTTTACAAGAGCTTAGAAAATGCCCTGCAAGAGCAGTAATGCCGTTCACTTAAGGGTTTTATGCGCCTTCGGCGCGTGATTTGAGTGCCGTTTCCGCACGGCGGGCAGGAAGGATGCTTTGTCTCGGCAAAGCACCCTTCACCCGAAAGCCGAGCCCGCTCCGGTGCCCCTTCGTGGTTCCCTGCGATGCTCGCAAAGCCCGGCGGCTGCGGAACTCGCGGACGATGCCCGCTCAAACAGTCCTCGCCGAACCCCCGTGCTTTGCTGCGCTTCTTGGCACCTACCAGGGCAAGGGTGTGCTTATTATCGCCGCCGACATATTCAGCATCGTACAAAAACAAAATGCCGTTCACTTGGCTTAAGTGAACGGCATTACTGCAAGAGCAGGGCATTTTTAGGCAGCCAGACCGTAAGCGAGGTGCGTTTATTTTACGGTTTGCGTGCTGGTAACATCGACTTCTACACGGCGGTCAGGTTGCAGGCAGGCAATGACCTTGGCGCTCTTGCCACCCTTGCATTCCCCATCCTTGGTGACCGGGTCTTTTTCACCCTTGCCTTCACTGTTGATACGGCTTGGATCAATATTCTTGGCAATCAGGTAGCTCTTGACCGCGCTAGCCCGTTGTTCGGAAAGACGCTGATTGTATGCATCGGAACCAAGGCGGTCGGTATAGCCGACGACCATGATCATTTCTGGCTTGATGTCTTTGTATTTGTCGGCAAAGTCGTTCAATGCACTCTTTCCTTCTGGACGTAGTACCGCCTTGTCGAAAGTAAACAAGGTATCTGCATCCAGCTTGACTTTTTCAATCACGGGAACAGGGGCAACTGGTGCGGGTGCAGGTGCTGCGGCTTCTGCCATCTTGACAGGGGCAGGTTCAACTGCAGCGACTACAGGCGCTGGATCACACTCAGCCTTGTATACAGCGGGGCCTGTCCCGGTGTGCCAGCACAAGCCTGTGCCACTGCGCACGGCGCTGCCTGCCTGGTCTGCAGCGTATAGCGTGTCGGCCGGGCTAGTGTCTGCTTGGGCCACGTTCGATAGAACACCCAGTGCTAGCGCACACGATACAGCCAGGACCATTTGTTTTTTTGAGAAGGTATATGTCATTGTTTTTATCCGATTCAAGTTGTGTCGTACTCCGCCTTCGGGTGCTTTGCCGACTGCCTGCAGAAGCGGCTAGATACTGACAGTCATTGTCGAACCTTCTGATCCCCTGAAGCAGACTTCGGATGCGGTAAGCGGCATCTGATGTGAAGAATGCATCCCGGCCCCGGACTAAATACCGTCTCAAGGCGAAGGTTCATTGCAGCCATCGTCCGTCAGAACGGGATTGCGTTCTGTTCGCTGTCGCACATAACGTGAAATTGATGATGAATTGTGTGAAATGAGTGGTGTGCGAAAGAAATCGAAAAGGGGCACATAGACCGCACCGCGCCGATTCAACACCTGTGATTGAAAATACTAGGAATGTAGTCCAATGGCTAACGGTGCTCCGCGCCGCGAGGAAGTATAAGATTTACTCCTTGCGGCGCGCAGGATCGTTATCAGTTCTTGCGGTTCTGGTCGCCTTCTTCAACGGGTTTGCGATATTTATTCCCCGGTTCCGCTCGCTGTTGTGGACTTGATTCCTGATGTGCACCATTGCCTCGTGGTCCTGCATCTTGTCTCGGTTGATGGGATGGTTGTTGCATTGGGGCGTTGTCTTGCTGAGGTTGCTGCTGTTGGCCTCGAGGTTCATTTCTTGGCGAAGGCCGGTTGGGGGCGATCGGTTGGTTTGACGGAGTATTGCCGAAACGCTGGCTATTGCTGGGATTTCTCTCCTGTGGCGCGCGTGGCGTTTCACGTTGATTGGGCGCAGCAGGTGCATATTGTTCCCGCTGTCCTCGCACTAAGGGATCACGTGCTTGATAACGGTAGTGCTGGTCTTGCAGCTTTTGTTGCTGTTCAATTCGAGGATACCGATCACCGGAATAATTTCGTTGATAAGTCGGTAGCGGCGGGCGTGCGGGAGCCGCATTGCGGTTCCAGTGATCCCATCCGCTTCTCTGCTGAGCCCAATCTCGGCCCCAGTGTTCATCCCAGCGTGGTGGCGCCTCTCTTCTCCAGCCGCGGAAATATTCAGGCGGGTGGCGGTAATACCGTACCGGGATGCGCAATACATACAGCGGCACGGCCATGGGATCTACGAATCGCCAAGGGCCGTTGTACCAGGAGCTCGCGTACCAGCCATCATCCAGATAGACCCAGTACAAGCCATCGTAAAAAAAATAATTTGAATCCAGGTTCGGAGCGTAATAGACCGGGTAGCCCGGTACCGGCACGAGCTTCGGATATGTTCCAAGATGGACCCCAATGCTGACGTTGGGCAGTCCGATCCCGATGCTGACCTGTGCCATGGCTGGTGCCAGCGGGCATAGCAGAATCGACAACAAAATAATTTTGTTACGCATGGTGTGTACTCCTGTTCGATATTCGATATCAGAACGTGTTTTTTGGATAAGCCTATTTTTTGTCAGTTCGGTTGAAATTACTGGGTTCAAAGTTTTGTCGCTGATCTTGCTGCGGCCAAAAAGATTTCGGTATGTGTCGAATCACTCATACTTAATAACATAGTGCGTGGTGTGAGCATTGATGGTGAATGTTTTGTTGAAGGTGGATGGACGCACGATTTAGGCCCTGCATCTGAATTCTTACAAAGAAAAGGAGCGCATCGCTATACTGATAACTACACGTAAGGGGACATGACAGTATGGCTGAAGTTGGGAATGGGCGGTTTCGCATCGAACGTAACCTGGGGCAGGGCGCGCAAGGAACGGTTTATCTTGCCGTCGATACTCGCCTGGATCGTAAAGTGGCGATCAAATTGTTGCGTTCAAGTGAGCAGCCCACGGAGCTTGACGAAGCACGTCTGGTAAGCAAACTGCAGCATCCCAATATCGTCGCTCTGCATGATGTGTTCATCGAAAGTGGGCGTACGGGGTTGGTTTTTGAGTACGTTGAGGGTGAAACGCTGGCCGCACTCCTCCATCGCGAAGGGGCGTTGACGCCCGTTCGTGCTGTAGAACTGATGCTGGGTATGCTTGATGGTCTAAGTTATGCGCATTCGCAAGGGGTTATTCATCGCGATATCAAACCGCAAAACATCATGGTTGATCGTAACGGACATGCGCGCATCATGGATTTCGGGGTAGCAACGCGGCAAGCTGGCCAGATCGGGATGAGTGGAACCGTTGGCTATATGGCGCCAGAGATGATTAAAAACATGCCGGTCGATGCGCAGGCGGACGTGTTTGCTGCAGGTATGACCTTGTACCAGATACTCACCGGACGGTTGCCTGTGGAAGGCGGATCGCTTTTTGCGACGCTGAATCGAGTTGTAAACACGCCAATTGCCTTGCCTTCATCGATTCGCGCGGGCATCGATGAAAAGCTCGATCATTTAATCATGGTGGCGCTGTGCAAAGATCCACAGGAGCGCTACACCCATGCCGGCGCCATGCATGCTGCGCTGGTGAATTGGCTGGAGATGGATAAAGAGGTCGGCCAGGATAGTGCGGTGACGGGGCGCCACAGTACTCTTGATTTTCTGTTGCGTCGGATGAGTCATACCGCCGATTTCCCTGCGCTGTCACAGAGTATCAGTGCAATCAATAAAATCAATAATTCGGATTCAGAACGATTGCAAAGTCTGTCTGCCGCAATTTTGAAAGATTTTTCGCTGACCAATAAATTGCTGCGCATTGTCAATTCAGCCACCTATGGCCAATTTGGTGGTGCGATCAGCACGGTTTCGCGTGCCATTATCATTTTGGGTTTCGATAACATTCGCAATCTGGCGATCACATTGCTGCTGTTTGAGCATATGCGTGACAAAGTTCAGGCAGAACAGCTACGTGAAGCTTCTTTAAAGAGTTTTTTTGGAGGGCTGCTTGCCAGCATGATCGGCAAAAAGAGCGGTTGGCGCGATGTGGAAGAAGCGCAGATTTGCGGCATGTTTCATTATTTGGGCAAGCTGCTGACGCTGTACTATTTTCACGAGGAAAGTCAGGGAATTGCCAAGCGTATCGAGCAAACGGGAGAGGACGAAAATATTGCGGCACAGGCAGTATTGGGGATTAGTTATCGAGAGTTGGCGATTGGCGTTACTGGTAACTGGAATTTCCCCGATCGCATCGTAAGCAGCTTGCGCGAGTTGCCGGAAGGCGTGGTCAAACCACCCCAAAACCAGGTTGAACGGCTACGGGTATTTGCAAATCTTTCCGGGGAGCTGCTTCCTGTCGTCGAGAAATCACCAGTCGAAGCCAGTAAACTCCTGGCTAAAGTCATGGCCCGCTTTGGCAATGTGATTAACTGGTCCGAACGAGAATTCCAATCTTGCCTGCAAGAGGCTTCAGAGCAATACCTTCATTACCTTGCGATTCTGGGCGTGCAGCAAAGCGGTAGCCATTTCTGCAAACACATACGTAAAGCGGTAAGCCATGTTCCGGTTGAACATACCAATGAAAGCCAAAAAGAGGAGGCGTTCGGTGAGGCGATGCTTGCTGCAGAGGTTTCAGTTGATGAATCCGGGCCACTTGATCCTGCTGCCATCCTCTCTGCAGGGATGCAAGACATTACTAATACCCTGGTGAGTGGTTTTAACCTTAACGACTTGTTGCGAATGACGTTGGAAACCATGTTCCGCGGTATTGGCTTTGAGCGTGTGCTGTTCTGCACGCGAGACATCAAGCAACCACGCATGCTGGCACGCTTTGGGTTCGGTCCGGATATTAAAAAAATCATTGCAAATTTTAGCTTTGATACTCAGAAGACCAACGATGTTTTCCAGCTGGCTTTAGCGCGCAATGCAGATATCTTGATTGAAGATATTGATGCCGAGTCCATTAAAGAACGCATTCCTGCCTGGTTTCGAAGTACGGTTCCAGCCAAAACATTTATCATTTTTCCGGTGGTCTTGGATAAAAAACCAATAGGAATTTTCTACGGAGATCGCACGGAAGCGCATTCGTTGAAGATACCGTCTGATCATCTTAATTTGCTGAAAACGTTAAGAAACCAGGCTGTTCTTGCGATTATGCAAAAACAGCTTGGAAATTGAATGCGTATTTGCAAAATTGCCATTGTGCGCCGCACAACTTTTTCTTGACTTTGGCGGATTGCTATACAAGAATTGATTTATGTTGCTATGCACAAACCACGGAGATATGACATGACTACCCCTCAGCAGCAATTTTCTGAACTTAGCCAGGCTAACCTGGAAAAAGCTATCCGGTTGACCAATATCGCCATATCTGGCGCAGAGCGGCTTTTCAATTTGCAGCTTGAGATTGCGCGCGATCTTCTGGCTGAAAATGCAGCGACAGCCAAGTCCCTCGCCGGTGTTAAAAATGTTCAAGATCTGATGGAGTTGCAAAAGTCGCTTTCGCAACCTTCGGTGACCAAAACCATGGCGGTTGCAAGAACCGTTTATGAAACAGCCAGTGCTACTCAAAATGAACTCAATAAATTGGTGGAAGAGCAACTGATTGATTTCAACAAAAACCTGTTGGTTTCGCTCGATAGCGCCATAGCCCAAGCGCCGGCAAGTTCTGCTGCAATCTCTGCGATCAAGAGTGCCGTAGAAAGTGCAACCAGCGCTTATGGCACCGTAGCAAAAACAACGCAGCGCATCGCAAGCGAGTTGGCTGAAGCGACTGTTTCTGCCGTTGAAACATCTGCAAAAACGGCAACTAAATCGTCTGCACGCAAATCATCCTGAACTGGCACAGAACCTCAAAAAACCCCGGTTAAATCGCGGGGTTTTTTGTTAATCGAAAGAATGATGTGCGTCGTGACTGCTTGATTCAAGTGTTTATGGCCCAACTCGTGACGGGTTGAACATCTGGATCATCTTGGCAATTTGTCTGGCTGGAGATTCCGCGCAATCCAAAAAGGAAGCTAGCGCATTCTGGCGTTCTGGAAAGATGGCTTCAAAGTGCTCTCCATCCGTAGCTTGCAGATATTCTGTGGCAAACAGAGCGCACTGTTGTTGTGTATTAGACAGCTGCGCTAATTGAGGTAAGAGGCAAGATACGTCGATAGGATGTTGCATTGCGTGGCCGAGTTGCTTAAGCAGTGCCAGTAGAAAAGCTGCTGAACCTGCTTCACCAACATGCCACCAACCATATGGGTACGGGGCTAAGGCGTTTAATGCTGCTGCAAGTACGCTCAGATCCGCCGCCTTTCCGCCCACCCAGGCCATAAAGCCTTGTTGCACTGCTTGAGGAGATTCAATCAAGCCGACTTCACCATAGTGAATTCTGGCTTGCTTTGCAGTTTCGGCAGTGTTTTTTGCAATGCGGAAATCGGCTGGCTGCAAAATTAGAACACCATCACCTGACTGCAGTGTCGCGAATGTTTCAGCGCTAAAGGTCTCAGTCAGTGTGATATTACAGACGAGAGGCGGAAACGATTGAATTCGACGAGTGACTGCTTCCAGAAGGTGTGAAGGGAGGGCCATAACGATATTCATGACCTCTCCCTCTAGTGAATCAGCTTTGACAGGTGCTAAGTATTTTCTTGATGCCTTCGTGATCAATGATCTCGATCAAGCGATTTTGTACTTTGATCAGGCCTTGATCTTGGAATCGGGACAAAATCCGACTGACTGTCTCAAGCTTGAGTCCGAGATAACTGCCGATTTCTTCCCGTGTCATGCGTAGGTGGAAACTGGTCGCGGAATAGCCACGCAAGGCAAAGCGCTGGGAGAGATTAAGCAGAAATGCGGCAAGGCGTTCCTCTGCTTTCATATTACCCAAAAGCAACATGACGCCGTGGTCACGCACGATTTCCCTGCTCATTACCTTGTAGAGATGGTGCTGCAGAGCGGGTACATCACGAGAAAGGCTCTCAATTTCAGAGAAAGGGAGTTCACAAACTTCACTATCCTCAAGTGCAATGGCATCACAGGTGTGGATATCAGAACTGATGGCATCCATGCCCATGAGCTCGCCCGACATATGAAAGCCGGTGACTTGCTCGCGACCATCTTCGGAGATGACGCTCGATTTGAAAAAACCGACCCGAACGGCAAACAATGAACGGAAAGGCTCTCCCGCACGATAAAGGCCCTCGCCGCGTTTTACCGGGCGACCTTGAGTAATGAGGGCGTCCAGCTCTCTCATTTCCTCGGGATTAAGCCCGATGGGTAAACAAAGCTCGCGCAAACTGCAAGTTGAACAGTTTTGACGCAGTTGTCGAATAGAGATGTCGCGCACCTGAATAGGAGAGAGCATGGTCATAACAAGTTTGATCTAAGGTGAGTCATCATGGTTTTATTTTGCGTGCTTGCTATCAGCTTGATGCTGGTCAACGAGAACGCTACGTATTCGCCGCTAAAGTGAGGCGAGTATTGGTTACAACTAATCAGGAAACCACTTTCGTGCCGCATTATTCAAGCCTGGTGTCTGAACTGCAAAAAATCGTATTTGATCATGATTTGATCGAACGTTACGATGAAAAAGGCCCTCGCTATACAACTTATCCAAGTACTGACTGCTTCAAAGAACAGTTCACTGCTTTAGATTACGAGCACATACTATGCCAACAAGCGCCAGGAACATTAATCAAGCCGTTGTCATTGTATTTCCACCTGCCGTTCTGCAACTCGATTTGCTATTACTGTGCCTGCAACAAGGTTATTACCAAGGATCATAAGCAGGCTGATGTTTATCTTGATTATCTGATTCGTGAAATTAACCTTCAAGCGAATCAGCTTCCACATCGAGCGAAAGTGTCACAACTCCACCTCGGTGGAGGAACTCCTACATTTTTTTCAGACATACAACTCAAGCAGTTGATGGAAGCCATTCGTACCAGGTTCGACCTGTTGCCGGGAGGGGATTTTTCTATTGAGATCGATCCTCGATCCGCGAGTACAGCAACAATCAGTCTGCTCCGTGAGCTGGGTTTCAAACATATGAGCGTGAGTATCCTGGATCTTGATCCCGCCGTGCAACTGGCGGTCAATCGTATTCAGAGCGCAGAAGAAACCTGCCGGGTGATTGAATGCGCACGTGTCTGTGGCTTTGATTCAATCAACATCGATCTGATTTACGGTTTACCCAAACAAACAACAACAAGCCTCCAAGCCACGATTGATCTTGTCCTGCAACTGCGTCCTGATCGACTCGCTTTATATGATTATGACCATCAACCAGAACGATTTATGCCTCAGCGGCAAATTCATCAGGACGATTTGCCAACCACAAGTGTCAAGCTTGAATTATTGGGCAACAGTATCAAACAGTTAACTGATGCAGGTTATGTTTTTATTGGTATGAGCCACTTCGCCTTGCCGGATGATGAACTAACTATTGCTCAGCGTCGCGGGCGATTGCACCAAGATGTTCAAGGGTACTCAACACACTCAGATTGCGATCTAATGGCATTCGGTGTGTCTGCTATCAGTAGGGTTGGGCCAACCTATTGCCAGAACACCAAATTGCTTGATGATTATTATGCGATTGTTGATTCAGGTCAACTACCAGTTGACTGTGGGATACGTTTGAATCGCGATGATTTACTGCGCAGATCAATAATTCAATCGTTGCTTTGTCAGTTTGAACTGAGTTTTCAACCGCTTGAAATTGGTTACTTTATTGATTTTAAGAGCTATTTTTCAGATGAGTTGGTGGCGTTGGCCAAGATGGCAGCCGATGGTTTGTTGCTTATTGAAGATGACCGAATCTTTGTGTTGCCGCCTGGGCGGCTTTTGGTCCGGACAATTGCCATGACGTTTGACCGCTACTGGCGGACTCAAAACAGTACAGATACAAACTATGCCCGATTAACTTAACCAAGCCGGCTTGCCCGGTGCCTGCCGGAGATTGCAAGTCGATGCTTGAGTTGAATTACTTAGCCCTCTTCCTTGCTGGTCTCTTGGGCGGTGGGCATTGTGCGGGTATGTGTGGTGGCATCGTAACAGCCTTCAGCCTGCAGTTGCCCCCCAAAGCTCAACGTTGGCCTTGGCATGTCTGTTTTAATCTTGGGCGAATATTGGGCTATGGGTTGATCGGAGTTTTGCTAGGGGGGATGGCAGGTTGGATTGCCAGTGGAGCACTGGATGTTGTCCAGCAAGCACTCTGGATGGCTACGCATCTATTGCTGATTGGAATGGGTTTACAGATCGCGGGTTGGTCGGTCTGGGTGCGCCATATAGAAAAGCTCGGTGTACCACTTTGGCACAAGATTCAACCGTTGCTTGCCCGTTTGCTGCCAGTGCGCAGTTTGGGGCAGTGCATTATCGCAGGGGCGCTTTGGGGGTGGCTTCCATGTGGATTGGTCTATACAGCCAGCCTGGCTGCTCTGTCGAGTGCAAGCCCAGTGAAGGGGGGCGCCTTGATGCTGCTCTTCGGTCTCGGGACGCTCCCCAACTTGTTGCTGATTGCAGTTGGCAATGAGTTGTTACGTGATTTTATGCGTCATGCGCGAGTACGACGCACGTTTGGTTTGATCTTGATTGGCTTTGGCGTCTATCCCCTTGTGCACATGGCTATTGCTTGATCAATGCAGCTGGCGTGGCTGTTCAGGTGTTTCTTCTGGTGTTTCGGTATGTAACATTTCCCCGTCGGCATTGGGGTAGAGGGGAGCGCCACAGTCATCACAAGTATCCAGCGGGAATTCGTGTTCATGCGCTACGATCTCGGTAATGCCGCAGTCACGAAGTACGGTTTCAATCTGATCAAAACAATCAGTCTCCTCGTCTTCACCGTCCAGTAGTGGCCAGACCACGCCATGAATAACTTCGGTGCTATCACGCAGCATGAATCCGATCCGGTATTCTTCTAGTCGTCTACCATGGCAAGGTGCTATGGCTGCGGTAATTTGGCGTGGTTCCACGTTCAATGTTAATTGCAGGAAGGCAACCGTAGCCCGGATTGCGTAGGCGCGGGAGGCCTGATCCGCTTCGCGCCAAGCTGCAAAGTAAGTAAGAGGTAGCAAGGGCTCAAAGGCACAGCCGGCAAACAAGGGTTGCAATATGGAACTTCCTTGTTTGCGCCATTGCGTTTCAGCATCGCTGCGATTGCCATCCTCCTCTTGCCAGCGGAACATGGCTGTGCCTTTGGGGGCTGCAACAACGGCTAAAACGTAACGAGTATCAGACAAAAATGGTTTTGTTTCAGGCAATTTGCTTGGATCGATTGCGAGTGTTCCATTGCTTGGCGCAAGTTCGGTCAGCGCTTCTGCCAGTTGCATTGTGTTGCAATATCCTTGTGGCAACTGGTCAGGACTGAATAAGTAATCTGCCAAAACTAATTTAACGCCGCTCGCTAGAATATGTGCGGAGAGATGCGTGCGAACAAGTTGAGTCATATCTTTACCAAGTGGTCCCGACGGGATGGTGTAGCGTGACCATGACAGTAATGGAGCTGCAATCATCAGCGCTTGCCATTCTTTTCCTTCGAGCATGAAGCTACGCGTCTCGCAGCAGGATTCGACGACATCGGCGAGTTCATTCCAGGCACGATTATCCGATTTGGCGAGGATATCAAGTGCGGTATTGAGGACTTCTTCCTCGTTGCTCACAAAAACCTCGCTGATCAATTGTTCCAGCGCATTTTGCCAAAAGCGATCTTCGGTCATGTTACTAGACGCAGCCAAACCATTGGCCAAGCGAATCAATTCATCCGCTTCCGCCGTATGACGACTTCTGCGTGTCGAACGGGGACGTTTTAGCATGAAGAGTTTCCTTTAAACGATGTTTTAATATGTTGTTTTTATTGAAAGATGCAGGCAGGGAGATGGTGCTTTGCAATGGGCTTCGTACTATTGGGAATGGAACATTTCAACGGCGACTAATAACTATTCATACCGTATTGATCTTCGTTGTTGATGCCGAAGTTAACGATACTTCCCTATGCCTTGATTCTAACAGTTTACCTTCATGGTACCGGTGGTTTCTTCTTCGATTTAGGTGATGCCGTGATGAGAATCAACCGATTTCAGCAATCATGAAAGCGGCATTTTGACCGTATCCGTTCAGTTTTTTCTGTAGTACTAAACTGGGCGATGTTTGTCTTGTAAAGCCATGATGTTGCCAGAATTTTTGTGCTCCTTGTACTGCAATCAGCATGGCTTTACGGCATTTTTTTTCCTTGGCCCAGTGCATTGCATGCAAGACCAATTCTTGAGCAATACCTCGGTTGCGTGACGAGGGAGTAACCGCTAAATCATGCAAAAAGAAGATATTTGCATGCTCGGGTAATATGTCTAGTGGTCGGTTAAGTGTTGGAAGATCATCCTCGTGCCACGGGTGGGTTAACAGATAAGCGAGAACGCCTTGATCGTTTTCTGCTAGCCAGCAGCTGTGTGGTGATAACGCACATTTCGCGAGCAATGCTTGAGTAGATTCCAATAGTTCGGGAGGGTAGCAGACGGCCTGGATAGCCTGAATGCAGGCGGCATCGTCGGCCTGAATGGGTCGAATTTTATACGGAAGGGACTGTGACATAAAAAATGTTTAACAGGGTAAAACAAAAAAAGGCTGGCCTGATAAGGCCAGCCTTTTAGTTGCAATCAAAGATTAGTTAACCCAGCCACGACCGGTAGATTGGCTGTTGGTGCTCCGGCGTTGATTAAAATCACGCTTGCGACCGTCGCTGGTACCGTGGGGTGCAGCAGCTGCCTGGCCTGGTCGTTTGTCGAATGAACGGCTCTCGCCGCTGCGCTTTGCACCATAGCTCTTGCCGCCATTGCGAGCTGCACCATCGCGTGGCTTATTGCGATCCGGCTGGAAGTTGGCTTCCAGGCCAGGCAGCGCCAACGTATCAAAGGTGACTTTATACAGGCGACGAATACGCGTCAGAGGCTGGAAATCATTGCGACCTACCAGAGATACGGCGCGTCCGGAACGTCCGGCACGGCCGGTACGACCGATGCGGTGGATATAATCTTCGGCAAAGCGTGGGAGGTCAAAATTAACCACCATGCCAATACCCGCTACGTCTATGCCGCGAGCGGCTACGTCGGTGGCAATCAGCATATCAATATCTCCGCGACGCAAGCGATCCAGAGTGCGACGGCGATCTCGCTGAGCCAAGTCGCCGTGCATTGCTGCTGCGCGGAAGCCTTCAAGTTTCAACCATTCAGCGACGGCGTCTGCATCCGACTTTGTGGCAGTGAATACGATGGATTGGCTTCCTTCGTTCTGCTTCAACAGCGCTGCAGTGAGTTTGAGTTTGTGATCGTAACCATCAGCGAAATGAACGGCTTGTTCGATTTGCGGTTGTGGTGTGGTCTGCGGCGCCATTTCAATCAGTTGCGGTGCGCGCAGCATCGGGCCAGCAAATTCTTGAATGGATTCAGTCAGCGTGGCAGAGAACAGTGCGGTCTGGCGGTCTTTCGGCAAACCGGCAACAATCGTTTCAACTTCATCAATGAAGCCCATGTCGAGCATGCGGTCAGCTTCATCCAGCACCAACATTTCCAGACGACGGAAATCGATACGGCCACCACGCATCAGGTCATTCAAACGGCCAGGAGTAGCCACCAGTACTTCCAGTGGTTGAGCCAGCAAGCGGTTCTGGACCGGATAGGGTACGCCACCTACAAAGCTGGCAACTTTGCAGCGCGGGATTTGACGAGCGAATTCGGTAGCGACCTTGGCAACTTGTTCTGCCAATTCGCGGGTTGGGGTCAGGACCAGAATGCGAGGACCTTTACCATGATGTTTCGGCTCTTTAAGCAAACGTTGCATGGCGGGCAACAGGAATGCCGCGGTTTTGCCAGTACCTGTTTGAGCTGAAGCCATGACGTCATGCCCTTCCAGTAGAACTGGAATTGTTGCAGCCTGGACAGGAGTCGGTTCGACGATGCCTTGCTGGGCAAGACCGGTGACAATTTGTGGAGACAGGCCGAGTTGGACAAAAGCATTACTTTGCACGCTATGGGGCATTGGGGTATTCCTTGAGGTAGTTCACAGGCCGAAACAGTTCGGCGCGGCATCGACGCTAACCGTGAACAACCGCAAAATCCAATGACTTCAGGCGGGAAAGGGTCAGGGGCGATGGTGTAATCAAAAAGCCGTTCCCTTGTGGAACGGGTGAAGCGGCGCAATTATCCAGTTTCACGACGGCAAGTCAACAACTCAATGTTTTATTGTGAAAAATTCCAGAGGAATGGCGAAATTCATACATGAAATATGTAGTCTTTCCAGAATCTTTCCTGATTTATTGCGTGCGCCAGGTACAGAAAACAGGGGGCGTATGAATCAATCATGCATGATTGATGCGAAACGGGTTAATGCCTTGCTGATTTTGGGTGCGACCACCAAGGCGCAGTAAGTTTGCCCTGAATTTTGCTGAAAATAATTCTGGTGATAATTTTCTGCCGGCCAAAAATCGGTTGCCGGAACGATTTGCGTCACGATAGGAGATGTCCAGTGATCTGCGATAACTTCTGCCGTATTTAATGCCACAGCTTGTTGTTGTGACGAATGGAAAAAAATTGCCGAACGATACTGGGTGCCCACATCGTTGCCTTGCTGGTTCAGCGTCGTCGGATCGTGGATCGTAAAAAACACCTCCAGCAAAGTGTCATAACTGATTAGTGCCGGATCGAAATGAATCTGAACGACCTCAGCGTGGCCGGTGTCGCCATTGCAGACTTGCCGGTAGTTCGGATGATCGACATGCCCGCCCATATAGCCGGAAACAACAGACTCCACGCCCTTCAGGCGTTGGAAAACTGCTTCGAGGCACCAAAAGCATCCGCCGGCGAAAGTGGCAATTTGGTTCATTGGCGGGCCGTCCTTACATTCGCTGGTAAAGGGGTACTGTAGTTGCTGCGCCACGGGTTAATGTCCAAGCCCCCTCGGCGCGTGTAGCGTGCATAAACCGCAAGTCGTAGTGGCTGGCAATGACGAAGAATATCCATGAAGATCCGTTCGACGCATTGCTCGTGAAATTCATTATGATTCCTGAATGAAATCAAATATTTGAGAAGATATTCACGATTGATTGGTGTGCCAAAATATCGAATTTGCACACTCGCCCAATCTGGCTGACCGGTAACCAGGCAGTTGGATTTGAGCAGGTTGGAAACCAGTACCTCCTCAACAGGAGGGAGCGATTCGCAACGCAAAAGTTCTGGGGAAGGCTGGTAGGTTTCGACCTCAATGTCGAGGTTGTCAATGCAATAGCCTTCCAGATCGATTATGCGCTGCTTGGAAAACAGTTCAGGCAGTACCAGATCGACGGAGACTGGTTTCCCGGCAGCGGTGCTTAGATCCCGCGTGAGACAATCAGTCAACTCCGCTTCGTTGGGCAGTCGGGTCTGGTTGAACGAGTTCAGATAGAGTTTGAATGATTTCGACTCGATCATGTTGGGGCTGTCTGCCGGAATCAGAAACCTTGCCAGTGCCACCCGTGGTTTTCCGCGGGCGTTGAGCCAGGAAAGCTCATAGGCATTCCAGATATCCATTCCCATGAATGGGGGGGTATCGGTAATACCGATTTCTTCCCGTTTGGTTGCACGGGGGATGGGGAAAAGCAGGCTAGGGGAGTATTCCGTTTGATATGTGACGGCTTTCCCTAGCGGGGAAAGGTGTGCTTCGCTCATTTCAACTTGTTCCGTTTCAGCGGTATTTTCGGATCAGGCCAACCATGACGCCATAGATTTCAAGACCCTCTTTGGGGCGAATGGGTTGATAGGCGGCGTTTTCTGGTTGTAATAAAAACCCCAGCTTATCTTTGGCCAAAGTTTTCAGGGTGTATTCCCCATCGACGATGGCAACGACCCGATCACCTAGACTGGCGGCATGGCGTTTTTCTACCACGGCAATATCCCCATCATGAATACCCGCTTCAATCATTGAATCGCCCTTGATGGTGACAAGGACGGTGGAAGATGGGCGAGGGATCAGGTATTCATCGATAGAAATCGATTCGCTCATCGCATCATTTGCCGCCGCTGGCAGGCCTGCTGGAACAGGAAAGTCGGCTAGTTCGCGCTCAAAAAAACGATTGGTTGGTGCCAAGCGTCGATCGGGGGTCATCTCGATAAAGCCTGCCAGGGTCAGGCGTTTGACTAATGCCGAGACCGCAGATTTGGAAGCCATGCCAAGCATTTCCCCAATGACAGCGTAGGAAGGCAGGCTGCGATATTGAGAATAATAGTCCTGCAGTTTGCCAAGGTATTCAGTATCGCGGTTCGGGTTACCCATTTAGCGCTCCAGTCGAACAATCGTTCAGATAGCGTAGAGAACGTCCGTTCTGCTGTCAATAACTAATTTTATGATAATTTACTTTATTATTTAGAGCTTACTTTATGAATAAAAAGGATATTACTTTACCGGAACGCCATGCCAGTCAAGTTTGTCATGCAATTGTACGACTTCGCCAATAATGATAAGTGCTGGCGGCTTGATTTTATGTTGCTCAATCAGTGCAGGAAGTGTGGCGAGCGTGCCAGTTACGGTTTTTTGTTCTGGCGTGGTGGCTTTTTCAATAATGGCCGCCGGAGTAGTTGCTGCTCTGCCGTGAGTGATCAGACGTTCGCAAATGTGCGGTGCTTCTTTTACTCCCATATAGACCACGAGCGTTTCCGTTGGACTGGTCAGGCGTGCCCAATCGAGTTCTGTTTCGCCCGCTTGCCGGTGCCCTGTGACAAAGGTGACTGATTGGGCGTAATCGCGATGAGTGAGCGGAATGCCGGCATAACAAGAGGCGCCTGCTGCAGAAGTGATTCCCGGTACAACTTCAAATGGAATACCGTTTTGCGCCAGTTCATCAATTTCTTCGCCACCACGTCCAAAGATGAAGGGGTCGCCTCCTTTAAGGCGCAGTACCGTCTTGCCTTCCTGGGCTAATTTAACCAGGAGTTTGTTGATTTCCTCCTGGGGCAGGGCGTGGTTGCTCGCTTTTTTTCCAACATATAGGCGTTCGGCATCTCGGCGTACCAGCGCCAGAATGTCGGAGGAAACCAGGTTATCGTAAAGGACGACATCGGCTTTTTGCATCAAACGCAGAGCGCGAAAAGTCAGCAGGTCCGGGTTGCCAGGTCCGGCGCCCACCAGATAGACCGCGCCTTGTTGTCGTGTATCTGCTTGCGCGCGCTCAAGCTCGGCAGTTAATGCCGCTGCCGCACCTTGTTCATCTCCCGCCAAGGCTTTTTCGGCTGCAGCGCCTTCCAATGCTGACTCCCAGAAACGCCGACGTTCCCGTTCCCGATCCCCAAAACTTGTCTTGACCTGATCGCGAAATTGCCCGGCGAGTCGTGCTAGTACCCCATAGCCATGCGGTAACCATGCTTCAATTCTGGCTCTCAGGTGTCTTGCCAGAACCGGTGCTTGTCCGCCGCTTGAAATGGCGATCATTAAGGGTGAGCGATCCACGATGGAGGGGACGATGAACCGACAAAGTTCGGGGTGATCAACGACATTGACAAGGATGCCGGTCGCTTCGCATTCGGAATGGATCGCAATATTAACCGTGGGATTGTTGGTTGCTGCGATCACCAAACGCATGCCGATGGCATCACCCTGTTGCCAATTTCTGGGTACATGATGGATTCGCCCATTATTTACCAGTTCGAGCAGCGATGGCGTCAATTGCGGCGCGATCAGCGTCAGTTGCGCACCGGCTGCTATTAGCAGGCTTACCTTGCGCTGCGCAACGTCTCCTCCACCTACAACAAGGCAAGGCTGATTCTTTAAATCGATAAATACGGGAAAATAATCCATAACGAAGCCCGGCAATTGGTCGGTGGTGATGGGGCTATTTTATAGGCCTCGTTTGGATTTCAGTAGTTTTCTTGGTTATATGCTTGGAAGCGGGATTGATGACTGCGGCGAAAAACGCGATAACGCAAACGCATGTCATCATGGAGGGGTAAAAGCGTGAGTACGACCAGTAATAAAGCAAGAGGCAGTGTCGTTGCATAACCAAGATGTTTAAATCCGAGGCCTCCCATAATGCCTCCGCTAATAAACATCAGGATCAGTTTGCACTGGATGGCCAGCCGGCGTCGATCGGCCTCGATTGGACCCAGTTCTTGACTATGGTTGAAGTAAATTAAGCGACCGAGCTCAATGCCGAAATCGGTAACCAGTCCGGTAAGGTGGGTGGTGCGGATTTCCGCGCGCGATATTTTGGTAATGACGGCGTTCTGCAGTCCCATCGTAAAGCACAAAAGAATGACGGTTTCCGGCAATCGAAATGCATAATGCGCATCCATTATTGCGCCCATCAAGCCGAAGAGCAGGAGCAGTGCTGCTTCCAGTAATAACGGCAAGGCAAACTGGCTGCGCAGTCGCCGTCGCTTGGCCCAGTTCAGCATCACTGAGCTGGTCATGGCGCCTGCAAGAAATGCACAGAATGCAGAGAGTCCTCCCAGTGCCAGTGACAGGTTGCCAAGCGCGATATTGTCGGCCATCAGGGAAACGATGCCGGTCATGTGCGATGTGTATTGTCCCACTGCCAGGAATCCCCCGGCATTGGTGGCTCCCGCCACAAAAGCCAGCGTGGCCCCGAGGCGGATATTGGCTTGGGGTGTCCGCTGTGTAGCGGTCATGTTTCGAATGGAAGGAATCATGCGGCTTGGGTCTCGGGAAACAGAATGCACAACGCCGGCGCAGGGCCGGCGTTGTGCATTGATCAGGCAGATTAATCCTCGCGCCGCATCTGCGGGAAGAGAATGACGTCACGAATACTGGCTGAATCGGTCAGTAGCATAACCAGGCGGTCAATACCGATGCCGCAACCACCGGTGGGGGGGAGACCATATTCCAACGCTCGGATGTAGTCGGCATCATAGTGCATAGCCTCTTCGTCACCGGCATCTTTGGCCTTGGCTTGAGAAAGGAAGCGCTCGGCTTGATCTTCCGGATCGTTGAGTTCAGAGAACCCGTTGGCATGTTCGCGGCCGACCATAAAGAGCTCAAAACGTTCGGTTATCCCCGGATTGGCATCCGAGGCGCGTGCCAATGGCGAGATTTCCAGCGGGTAATCGATGATGTAAGTCGGATCCCACAGCTGTTCTTCCGTGGTGGCTTCAAATAAGGAGAATTGCAAGCCTGCGATGCCATCAGTAATGACAAGCTTGCCACCCAAGCGTTCGATTTCTGCTTTCAACCAAGCGCGGTCATGCAACTGTGCTTCGGTGTACTGTGGATTGTACTTGATGATGGCTTGCGTCACTGTCAGGCGTTCGAATGGCTTGGATAAGTCTACGACACGGCCTTGGTATTCGATCACTGTGTGACCTATGGCTTCACGTGCGCATTCGCGAATCACTGTTTCGGTAAGCTCCATCATGCGAGTGTAGTCGGCGTAAGCCTCGTAAAACTCCATCATGGTGAATTCTGGATTGTGCCGCGTACTCATGCCTTCATTGCGAAAGCTGCGATTGATTTCAAACACGCGTTCCATGCCACCGACAACCAGACGCTTGAGGTAAAGCTCCGGCGCGATGCGCAGAAAAAGTTGCATATCCAGCGCGTTATGGTGCGTGGTGAAAGGTTTGGCCGCAGCCCCGCCGGGAATCGGGTGCATCATCGGCGTTTCAACTTCCAGGTAGCCTTCGCTGACCATCACTTCGCGTACCTTGCGAATGATCATTGAGCGCTTGAAAAAGGTATCGCGGCTTTGCGGGTTGGTGATCAAATCTAGGTAGCGCTGGCGATACTTCATCTCCTGGTCGGCCATGCCGTGATGCTTGTCCGGCAGAGGTCGCAAGGATTTGGTCAAAAGACGCAATTCAGAAACCTGTACGGTAAGTTCACCGGTCTTGGTTTTCATCAGAGAGCCTTTGGCCCCGATAATATCGCCCATGTCCCAATGTTTGAACGATGCATAGATGGCTTCGCCCACGGCATCTCGGCTGATATAGAACTGTATCTGGCCCGAGGCGTCTTGAATGGTCGCAAAACTGGCTTTACCCATCACGCGCTTGAGCATCATGCGACCGGCGATAGCTACTTCTACAGCTTGTCCAACCAATTCTTCGCTTTCAAGCGCGTCGAATTTGGCATGCAAGTCCGCCGATTGGCAATTGGGTTTGAAATCGTTCGGGAAGGCGATACCTTGCTCGCGAATAGCCTTCAGTTTGGTACGGCGCTCGGCAATTAACTGGTTTTCGTCTTGCACGGCCACTTCTGGGATGACTTGCTTGTCGCTCATAATGCTTTCCATCTATAGGGCGCATGAGCGCCCACTTGTTCAAATTGGTGGGGTGCGTTACACGCCTTGTTTGAGGCTGGCCGCAATAAAACCGTCAAGATCACCATCCATTACGCCCTTGAGGTTGCCCACTTCAAAATTGGTACGCAGATCTTTGATACGGCTTTGGTCAAAGACGTAAGAACGAATCTGATGACCCCAACCGATATCCGATTTTCCTGCCTCCAGCGATTGCTGGGCTTCCATGCGTTTGCGTAATTCGGCCTCATAGAGCTTGGCGCGCAACATTTGCATGGCTTCTTCACGGTTGCGGTGTTGGGAGCGGTCGTTCTGGCATTGCACCACAATGCCGGATGGATTATGCGTGATCCGTACTGCTGAATCTGTCTTGTTAATGTGCTGGCCACCCGCACCAGAAGCGCGGTAGGTATCGATTCGCAGATCGGCGGGGTTGATATCAATTTCAATGCTGTCATCAACTTCTGGGTAGACAAAAACTGAGCAGAATGAGGTATGGCGACGAGCATTGGAGTCGAACGGCGATACGCGTACCAAGCGATGAACGCCGGTTTCGGTACGCAAAAATCCGTAGGCATAGTCACCGTTTAATTTAATCGTTGCGCTGGTAATCCCGGCCACTTCGCCGTCGGATTCTTCCATGACTTCAACCTTAAAGCCTTTGCGCTCGCCGTAGCGAACGTACATACGAAGCAGCATGCCCGCCCAATCCTGCGCTTCGGTGCCACCTGCGCCAGACTGGATATCAATAAAGCAGTTGTTTGGGTCCATCGGGTTATTGAACATGCGACGGAATTCCAGCGCATTGATTTCTGCACTGATTTTTTCCACATCGGCTTCGATGGCGTGGAGCGTATCGAAGTCAGCTTCATTTTTTGCCATGTCGAACAAGTCGTTGCCATCGGCAATTTCGCCCGCTACGCGGTCTAGAACGACAACAACATCTTCCAGCGCCTTGCGCTCACGACCAAGTTCCTGAGCTTTCTTTGGGTCGTTCCAGATGTCCGGATCTTCCGTTAGACGAACTACTTCTTCCAGGCGATCACGTTTGCCTGGGTAATCAAGATATCGCCGTAATTCTTCCGTTCGGCTTGCAAGATCAGATAGAGTATTTTCAATCTGGTTTAACTGTTCCGCTTCCATCGCAACTATTCCGCTTCTGCAACTGCAAAACCGGGAATTATATACCAGCAGGCCTGTAACAATCGGCAAGATATGCACCAATTCCATCAAAGCTTGTACAGTAGACCGTTACTGGAACCAAAATAAAGGAGGTTGTGATGTAGTCGTTCTTTGCATCCATCCTGAGTAGTATTTTTTTTGACCATTTGGGTATATTGTTATCTGCTAATATTTGCATACAAGACGCACTGTGCGCACTTGCAGGAGCAGTAATGAGTAAGTCAAGATTGCCCGATCAAAATGCAGTCGACGCTTCCAGGGATGTAGCGGGTTTTGTCCCGTTAACCGACCCCAAGCTGTTGGCTTGCCGTGATATGGCCTTGCAACTATTGCTCCAGTCGTTTGATGGTTTTTTTGATCGACTTGAAAATGATTTTCTGGATTTGGCAGAGAAATCCGTCGAGCGCACTTTGCGTGATATTTATTTTGCTGCCCGAACTGAAACACAGAGCAAACATAATCAGATCAAATCCGAGTTCAAACTGCGATTCCTGGATGCGTTCAATAGTCGTTTGCGTGATATCGATGGCATAGAAGGTGGTGGCGCGCACTTTATCAAAAAAGACATCTCTGCCGCCGAACTGTCTCTTGTGGCTAATGACGAGTATGAAGAGAATCTGACCGCAAGCAATATGGTGAGTGCGTTCAAACGCACCAGCGGGGATGATTTGCGGCAGCTTGAGTCGCGCCTTGCCCGATTGCTGCCACGCAGCGAGGAGCAAAACGCGGCCAATCCGATAAGCCCCGAAGCTATTTGCGAAGCGATGCAGGGGGCGTGCCAGCAGATAGAAAGCAGTGTTGAGGCGCGTCTTGTGGCAATGCGCACGTTTGAATCACAACTCACCCATCAGGTGGGTGGCATCTATCGGCAGGTTAATGAGTATTTAGTGCAGCAGAATGTTCAGCCGGTGATCTATAAGCCTCGTACTCTGACGAAAAGTAACGTCAAGTCGGTTACGCGAGACGAAAACACGGTTCTACCACCTTCAAGTGGGAATAATCCCGAAGCGCCTATAAACGATGCTACTTTGCCTTCCGGGTTAGTCAATATGGCTGTACCTGCCGCGTTGGCTGCACACCTGGAACGACTGCTGAATGGGCAAACACAGTTAGCTACTCCGCAGGCAATGGCCAGTCCGATTGCAGAGTTCACTTTCCTGGATCAATTGCAGCATCATCAGGAAGATGAGCCTGTAGCGATTGAAGGCATGACCATGCACCCGGCACGCGATAACCTGATATCGCTGCTGCAAAATACACAATGGGCTCAAGGCTTGGCGCAGATGGATGCGATGACCTTGAATCTTGTCGCGTTGTTGTTTGATCGTTTGTTTGAAGATTCTCGTCTACCTGAAGCGATCAAAGGCTTGATCGGGCGACTGCAGATTCCAGTGCTTAAAGTGGCACTGCTAGACAGTGCATTTTTTGCTCGTAAACAACACCCTGCACGCCAGTTGCTGGACCGTTTGGCTGAAGCTGCCATTGATTGGCGTGATGATGCGGATGCTGGCAATCCACGGTTTGACAAGCTGTCTGCGATCGTTTCATGGATCGCCGTCAATTTTGAAAATGATGTGGGCATCTTTGATCAGGCACTTGAGGATTTGGAATCGTTTTTATTGGCAGAGGCCGATGCCGCGACGAGCCAAGTTTTGGAAGATACCGAAGAGTTGGTGTCTGCCGAACTTGAAGAACTTGGGATGGCGACTGCTGAGGGCCTGGTCTGCGCCCGCCTATTCAAGCGTGATATCCCGCCTCTGGTCGATGAATTTGTTCGGCAATGGTGGACACCGGCATTGGCTAAAACATATGGCCCGGCAGGCGAAAATGATCCCCGATTTGTGACCTATGTTGCCGCGTTGGACGATTTACTCTGGAGCGTGGAACCCAAACGTGGTCCAGAGGAGCGGCTGCAGTTAGTCAATCGACTACCGCATTTACTGAAAACATTGGAAGAAGGGGTTGTACAGTCCGGGATGACAACCGAGGCTTGTCAGTCATTCATGTCTGAGCTGGTTCATTGCCATGCCTCGGCAATTCGAAATGGTATGCGCCCGCCTTCAAACGTGCCGGTTTATCCCATGCCTGCTGTCGCTGATCCTGATCCTGTTGTAAAAGAAGACCCAACTTATGATTTTCCTCCCGTTTTACCCGATGAATTTCCTAAACGTTGGGACTGGGTGGACTTGCAGGAGAATGATGAAAGTCATTCGAAAATGCGCCTGACCTGGATTAGTCCTCAAGGTACGCGATTTTTGTTTACCAATCGCGCCGGAGCGAATGGACGGACATTTACTCGGATCGAGGTTGAGTTGCTCATGCGCAAGGGCCGCTTACGGCACGAAGCGTGGTCAGGCAGCCTGACCGATGGTGTCCTGGACGAATTACGCCATTCTTTGGCGGCATAAGCGATAAAAACCGCTTCCAGCTCTCGGTGAGTACCGGCAAGTCTGCTAGACTTGCCGCCCATGATCAGACTCAAATCCCTTACCCTACGACGTGGCATCAAGGTTTTGCTTGATCGCGTCGACCTCACATTGAACCCCAGTTGCAAGGTCGGCATTGTCGGGCCGAATGGCGCGGGGAAGTCCAGCTTTTTCGCTTTGCTGCGTGGTGAATTGCATCAGGATGCCGGCGATCTGGAATTGCCGCCTGGTTACGTGATTGCGCACGTTGCACAGGAAACACCCGCTCTGGATATGCCCGCGCTGGAATATGTGCTCGATGGCGATCTGGAATTGCGGGCGATCGAACGGGATCTGGCTGCCAGTCAACACGATGGACTGCATCATGCCGAATGTCTGGCGCGGCTGGAAGTCATCGATGGTTATTCCGCGCCGTCTCGTGCCGCCAAGCTGCTCGCTGGACTGGGTTTTTCCGAAGAGGGCATGAATCAGCCCGTGGCGAATTTCTCCGGTGGCTGGCGTATGCGGCTAAATCTCGCACAGGCGCTGATGCGCCGGTCTGACCTGTTGCTGCTGGATGAACCAACCAACCACCTGGACCTGGAAACGGTAGTCTGGCTGGAAAACTGGCTGCGCAGTTTCCCGGGCATGCTGCTGACCATCTCGCATGACCGCGATTTTCTTGATAACACGGTCAACACTATCCTGCATGTCGAACAAGCCGCACTGAACCTGTATACCGGCAACTATGCCGATTTCGAAGCACAAAAGGCTGCGCGCCTTTCCTTGCAACAACAGGCTTTTGACAAGCAGCAGCGCGAAATTGCCCACCTGGAATCGTTCATTACCCGGTTCAAGGCCCAAGCAACCAAGGCGCGGCAGGCGCAAAGCCGGGTTAAGGCATTGGAACGGATGGAGCGCATCGCAGCGGCGCATGTGGATTCTCCGTTTACTTTTTCTTTCCGCGAACCCGATGCCAGTCCAAATCCGCTATTGCGTGTTGAAAACGGCGAGGCCGGCTACAACCCGGCGCATCCGGTGCTGCGCAATCTCAATTTCAGCGTGGAACGCGGCGCGCGTCTGGGTTTGCTAGGCATCAATGGCGCAGGTAAATCCACGCTGATCAAAGCCTTGGCAGGCGAAAACCCGCTGCTGCAGGGTGTGCGAACTGAAGGCAAGGGTCTGCGTGTGGGGTATTTCGCTCAGCACCAACTTGATCAGTTACGTGTAGATGAAACACCGCTCTGGCATATGCAGAAGCTCGATCCAACCACCCGCGAGCAGGAATTGCGCGATTATCTGGGGGGGTTTGATTTTCGCGGTGAAATGGCCATGAGCAAGGTAGGACCCTTTTCCGGGGGTGAAAAAGCCCGTCTCGCCTTGGCCTTGCTGATCTGGCAAAAGCCCAATCTGTTGCTGTTGGACGAGCCGACCAACCACCTGGATATTGAAATGCGCCAGGCGCTCACCATGGCCATGCAGGATTATGAAGGCGCGTTGATTGTGGTCTCGCATGATCGTCACCTGATGCGCAGTACGGTGGATGATTTCTGGCTGATCGAAGGTGGAACCGTGCGTTTGTTTGACGGTGATCTGGATGATTACAGTCAGTACAGTCAGGAAAATCGTGCAACGGAAACAAGACGTCTGAGCGATGGCGGTGATCCGCCAGATCGAAAGACGCAGAAACGGCAAGCCGCAGAGATGCGCCAGCGTATCTCCGTCCAGCGCAAACCGCTTGAGCAGCGGCTTGGAAAAATCGAGAAGGAACTTGCAGAATTGACGGACTTGCATGCCACATTAACGAATCAGTTGGCTGATCAGTCAATGTATGCGCTTGAAAACAAAGCCATACTGCAAAATACACTATTGCAGGAATCGGAGATCAAGCAACGCATCGAATTGTTGGAGCTGGAATGGCTCGATATTACCGAGAAGCTGGAACAACTACAGGCTTAATCTTGATGGATTTGGGGTTTGCCCCTTTTAAAATATTGTGATCACAATGCTGGAATTTTTATCTTTGGCCCAGTTGTTTGGTTATCTGGCTTTTGTGCTGGGTGTCGGGTCGTTCCTGCAAATGAACGACAAGCATTTTAAGCTATGGATGACCAGTGAGTGCGTGGCTTATGCCGTACACTTCTTTTTGCTCGGAAATCCCACTGCGGTGGCCAGTACGCTGGTTTCTGCAAGTCGATCTCTTCTGTCAATGCACACTCGCTCGCTTTGGTTGGCTTGGGCTATTGTGCTGCTTAATATCGGATTGGGTTTTGTGTTCGTTAAACACCCAGCGGATGTACTGCCATTGATTGCCTCAAGTATCGCTACGCTCGGTCTCTTTCGCTTGAACGGCATCCGCATGCGCCTGGTCTTGCTGATGGGTACGTTGCTTTGGTTTGCCAACAATATTATTGCCGGATCCATTGGCGGGTCGGCGTTGGAGGCCGTGGTGGCTGCAATTAATTTTTCCACCATACTCCGCATGTACCGGGATTCGCGCCGTCAGTCGGTCCTGCCCTGAATTTCTGCTTTGCCTGCTGCCCTGAACGGTTCATTATCCGGCTTCCCACTTTTTCAAGCGTACGAACATGGCCCTTAAGGCAACTATCTACAAGGCGGATTTGCAGATCGCCGATATGGACCGTAACTATTATGCGGGCCACGCGTTGACGATTGCTCGTCATCCTTCTGAAAATGATGGGCGAATGATGGCGAGATTGCTGGCGTTTGCATTAAATGCCAACGAGTCGCTCGCTTTTACCAAAGGTCTGTGTGATAACGATGAGCCTGATATTTGGCAAAAAGACCTAACCGGTGCCATCGAGCTCTGGATTGAACTTGGCCAACCCGATGAAAAACGCTTGCGACAAGCCTGCGGCAAAGCGGGGCGAGTACAACTCTATTGCTACAGTGGACGTTCCGCCGAAATTTGGTGGGAACAGAACAGCAACAAAGCACGTCGTTTTGAGAACCTGGCTGTTGCGAACATTCCTGTTGATGCGGTACAGGCGCTAGCTGGGCTCGCCAATCGCTCAATGCAATTGCAATGCACCATTCAGGATGGCCAGATATGGCTGGCAGACCAGCTGCAAAATGTATCTGTCGAGTTGGAAATTTGGAAACGATAATAGTCAGATCGGGAAGTTTTTTGATACCCGAATTGACAATGGTGGGGCAGGTGGACATGTTGCTGCTACTGATTCAGGAAGAGCAAATTCTTGCTTGAGCCCCTGGTAATTTTGTGAAACAAAGATTTCTTGATCCGATTTCATCGAGAGTAGCAACTATTTTATCTCCCACGCTCTTTTAGTGTCATTGCGGGTTGTTGCCACACTTTTAATTTGCCACAGCGCAAATCCCAAGCAGCCAATCACGGCCATTTCTTGACTCACCCCTACTCGTGACATAGCTTTTAATCTAAAGGTTTGTCTCGGTAGGTGACTACCTGTGCATCCGCACAGGGTTGCTTACCCATCCAAGACAGGCCTAAAAAGCCGAGGATGAGGAGCGAATTCATGAAAAAAATCAAATATGTGTATGCCTTCAGTAATGGCAAAGCCGAAGGTAATGCCGGGATGAAAAGCGATTTGGGGGGCAAAGGTGCCAATCTCGCAGAAATGACCAATCTCGGTATCCCCGTTCCTCCAGGCTTCACCATTTCCACTGAAGTTTGTGCGGCGTATCACCAGAAAAAACACAAATACCCCGAAGGTCTGGAAAAGGAAGTTGCGGATCATCTGGTGCGGTTGGAAAAAGCGATGGGCAAGCAGTTTGGCAATGCTGAGGATCCGCTGTTGGTTTCCGTTCGCTCAGGCGCTGCAGTTTCCATGCCGGGCATGATGGATACCATTCTCAATCTGGGGCTAAACGACGCAGCGGTGGAAGGGTTGGCCAAGAAAACCGGCAATACGCGCTTTGCCTGGGATAGCTACCGGCGTTTCATTCAAATGTACGGCAATGTTGTGATGAATGTGCCGCATGATGATTTTGAACAAGCACTAGCGTTGGTTAAAGCCACCAGAAAGGTCGAACTCGATACCCAGCTTGATGCTGACGATCTCAAGGTATTGGTTACGCACTATAAGAAAATCTACAAGGAATTTACCAAGAAACCTTTTCCGCAAACACCACATGATCAATTGTGGGGGGCCGTGGGTGCGGTGTTTGGCAGTTGGATGAACGAGCGTGCTATCAAGTATCGTGAGCTCAATCATATTTCGGATCTAAAAGGCACTGCGGTCAATGTGCAGTCGATGGTCTTTGGCAATTGGGGCGACGATTCAGGCACGGGTGTGTGTTTCAGCCGAGATCCATCGACTGGCAAGAATGAATTCTACGGCGAGTATCTGATGAATGCTCAGGGAGAAGACGTGGTTGCTGGTATCCGTACGCCGGAAAAAATAGCTACGTTGGCGCGCCACAATCAAGCCATCTATGACCAGCTTGAAGGAATCAAAAATCGGCTGGAACAGCATTTTCGCAATATGCAGGATATGGAATTCACCGTGCAGCAAGGCAAGCTGTTCCTGTTGCAGACACGTACCGGTGCAAGAACTGGCCAAGCGGCTGTCCGCATCGCCGTGGAAATGGTGAAGGAAAAACTGATCACCAAGGAAGAGGCGATTGGGCGCGTTTTACCCACCCATATCGACCAGATGCTGCATCCCATGATCGACCCTAAACTGCAAAAAAATACCAAGCCTCTGGGCAAGGGATTGAATGCTTCTCCCGGTGCGGCATGCGGTCAGATTGTATTCAATGCAAAGGATGCAGAAAAGCAAGCCAAGGAAGGTAAAAAGGTATTGCTGGTACGCAAAGAAACCAGTCCGGAAGACATCGGTGGTATGGCTGTAGCACAGGGGATTCTAACCTGTACTGGCGGTATGACCAGCCATGCTGCCGTGGTGGCACGTGGTATGGGCACTCCCTGCGTTTCTGGTGCGAAGGATGTCACTATCGTTGGTAAGACGGCGCTCATCGGTGGACGGGAATTCAAGGAAGGCGACTGGCTAACCATCGACGGCACGACCGGGGGCATTTATGCCGGCCAGATACACTTGATTGCACCCAAGATGGGTGGGGAATTGGAGACGCTCCTGAAATGGTGCGATGACATCCGCAAGAAATCGGTTCGCGGCAAAATCAAGGGGTTTGGAGTGCGCACCAATGCCGATACGCCGGCGGATGCCAAACGTGCATTCGATTTTGGTGCCGATGGCGTGGGATTGTGCCGTACTGAACACATGTTCTTCGATGCGGAAAAACTGCTGCATTTCCGTGCCATGATCGTGGCCGATTCTCCGGAAGAGCGTTGCGCTGCACTTAAGAAGATCCTGCCGCTGCAGAAAAAAGACTTTGTCGGCATCTTTAAGGCAATGGAAGGTCACCCGGTAACTATCCGCTTGCTCGATCCGCCGCTGCACGAATTCGTCCCGCACAAGAAAGCGGAAATTGATGAACTCGCCGCATTGTTGGGAGCGGATCCACATACGCTGCAAATCAAGATTGACCATCTGCATGAGGCCAATCCGATGCTGGGGCATCGCGGCTGCCGCTTGGCTATTACTTATCCGGAAATTTATGATGTGCAGGTGGAAGCCATCATGCAGGCTGCAGTGGAATGTCACAAGAAAGGCATTCCCTGTGATCCGGAAATCATGATTCCGATCGTGTGCGAGCCCAACGAAGTGGCGATTTTGCGGCAGAGAACGGAAAAGATCGTGGCCGATTACCTTAGTCGAAATCAGCTCAAGTTCGAAGTCAAGATCGGTACCATGATCGAAGTGCCGCGCGCAGCCATCTTGGCTGAGGATATTGCCAAGCATGCCGATTTTTTCAGCTATGGCACGAACGACCTCACACAGATGACCTATGCTTTTAGCCGTGACGATGCGGGTTCTTTCCTGCCAGCCTATCTGGAACAAGGCGTGCTGGTCGAAGACCCGACCCACACCATAGACGAGAAGGGCGTGGGCTTCCTGATGCGCTATGCCGTGGAAGGCGGGCGCAAGACCAAACCAAAACTGAAGATCGGCATCTGCGGCGAACAGGGCGGCGACCCGGCCACTATCGATTTCTGTTATCGCATCGGACTCGACTATGTTTCCTGTTCACCCTTCCGGGTGCCGATTGCTCGATTGGCGGGAGCACAGGCGGTGCTTAAAAACGGAAGTAAAAAATGAGGTTTTAATTGGTATGATCCAAACAAACGGGCAGAGAACTTCTGCCCGTTTTGTATTATGTTTAAGATGTTATCGCTAAACTTCGATGATGTGACTTTCCTTAACTTCTTCCATCACCACATAGCTACGAGATTCGATGGCCATCGGTAACTTGAGCAGAATGCGTCCGAGAAGGCTTCGATAATCAGACATATCAGGAATACGTGCTTTGATCAGGTAGTCAAATTCGCCAGCGACAAGATGGCATTCCAGTACCTCGGGCACCAGCGCAAGTTCACGTTTGACCGCATCGAAAATATCGGCAGATTTTTTCGATAGCCGTAATTCAACAAATACCAAAATGCGTAAGCCCAGAAGCTGTTGGTTGAGGTGAGCGTGGTAGCCGGTGATGACACGATCCCGCTCCAAACGTTTAACCCGATCATTTACCGGGGTAGGGGACAACCCGATGCGTGCCGCCAATTCGGTGATGGATATCCGAGCTTCTCTTTGCAAGATAGCGAGGATTTTTCGGTCCGTTTTGTCCAGTTCGATCATTTCACTGTTTCTTGGTTGGTATTGGCATTACTGTAGGTTAATTCACTGTAAAAATGCAAATTTATGGTTACTTTCTCTGCTGATGCCTCCATATACTTAATCATCCGCTGTAGAAAATGCTGGCTCGGTAGCGTGTGGGTTTCAGTGCCCTGGCGGAATTAAATTTCCCTTTTTCACATTAATGAATGGAGCGCGTTATGCTGATTGGAGTCCCCAAGGAAATCAAGAATCACGAATATCGGGTCGGTTTGACGCCAGCGGGTGTGCGTGAACTGGTGGCCAATGGTCATCAGGTCATGGTGGAAAAACAGGCGGGCGCTGCGATTGGTTTTGGTGATGATCTGTATGCCGCTGCTGGAGCAAAGATGGTCGAAGCTGCTGCAGAGATCTTTGCTACGGCTGAGATGGTAATCAAGGTCAAGGAACCGCAACCGATTGAATACAAGCAATTACGCGTCGGTCAGATCCTTTATACCTATCTGCATTTGGCCCCGGATCCCGAACAGACCAAAGGCTTGGTTGAATCAGGTGCAATCTGCATTGCTTACGAAACCGTAACGGATGTTCGTGGCGGATTGCCATTGCTGGCGCCTATGTCGGAAGTGGCCGGGCGCATGGCGATTCAGGCAGCGGCCCATGCGCTTGAAAAAGCACAAGGCGGTTCCGGGATATTGCTGGGTGGCGTGCCTGGCGTGGCGCCGGGACATGTCACAGTGCTCGGCGGGGGTGTCGTGGGTATCAATGCCGCACGCATTGCCATGGGGATTGGGGCGGACGTAACACTCTTGGATAAATCCCTCCCGCGCCTGAAGGAAATCGATAATGATTTCGGTGGCCGAATCAAAACCCTTTATTCCACGCAAGATGCCATCGAGGCAGAACTGAAAATGGCCGATGCTGTGATTGGCGCTGTGCTGATTCCGGGCACTGCAGCGCCAAGGCTGGTGACACGTGACATGCTCAAACTGATGAAGCCTGGTTCGGTATTGGTTGATGTTGCCATTGATCAGGGCGGTTGTTTTGAAACCTCTCATGCCACGACACATCAAGACCCCACTTATGTTGTCGATGGTGTAATCCATTATTGTGTAGCCAATATGCCAGGTGCCGTGGCACGTACTTCCACGGTGGCGCTGACCAATGCCACGCTTGCCTTTGCATTGGCAATTGCTAACAAAGGGGTGAAACGCGCACTCCTGGAAGACGGTCATCTGAAAAATGGTTTGAACGTATGCCGTGGCAAAGTCACCTATGAAGCTGTGGCACGCGAGTTGGGATATGAATTTGTTCCTGCGGCCGATGCCTTGAATGCGCTTTAGAAATTGTTGAACTCAGAGCTTTCTTGACTGACTCAGGTAGAATCGAGGCCCCGGTATAAACGGGGCCTTGTTGTTTGCGGAAGAGATTATGGACCTGGCTGCATTGATTGAAAAATTGCGCGAATTTGCGCGCGAACGCGACTGGGAGCGTTATCACACACCCAAGAACCTTGCGATGGCAATGTCGGTGGAAATGGCTGAATTGGTCGAGCATTTTCAATGGCTCACGCCAGAGGAATCATTGGCTGCAAAAGATAATCCCGCCAAGATAACTGCTATCGGTGAGGAAATGGCTGATGTGCTGCTGTATCTGGTGCGTCTGGCGGATGTGATGGATGTCGATCTGGAACAGGTTGCGTTGCGCAAGATCGGTCTGAACGCACTGAAATATCCGCCTGATCCACAGAAAGCCAAACTGTGAGAATTCTGCTTGCCCCGATGGAAGGGCTGCTGGATTGCGTATTGCGCGATATTCTTACCCGTGTGGGTGGTATCGATCTGTGTGTTTCTGAATTCGTACGTGTTTCCGGCTCCCTGCTCCCCAATCGAACTTTTCAGCGCATTGTTCCTGAATTGGATCATGACAGTAAGACGTTGGCCGGAGTGCCGGTACGGGTACAGTTGCTTGGCTCCGATTCGCATTTTATGGCACTCAATGCTGCACGGTTGGCTGCGCTCAAACCCGACTCAATTGATCTTAATTTTGGATGTCCGGCCAAGACCGTGAATCGCCATGGCGGCGGTTCGATCCTGCTGCGCGAACCAGATCGCCTCTTAGAGTTGGTCACTGCTGTGCGCACTGCCATTCCGCCAGAAATGATGCTGACTGCCAAAATGCGTCTCGGGTATGAGGATAAAACGCTTGCGCTTGATTGCGCCAGAGCCATCGAAGCAGGTGGTGCAACAGAGCTGGTCGTGCATGCCCGTACCAAGGTTGAAGGGTACAAGCCACCCGCGCACTGGGAATGGATTGGTCGTATTCAAGATGTGCTGCAGATACCCGTGATTGCCAATGGTGAAATCTGGACGGTGGCGGATTATCAGCGTTGTCGGGAAATCAGCGGGGTGGAAGATGTGATGCTTGGCCGTGGCATGGTCGCCAATCCGGCTTTGGCACATCTAATCAAGTACGGGGAAGATGATGCTGTACGCTGGGCACAGTTAGAAAGTCTTTTGGCCGATTTCTGGATGCTGGTTACACGCCATACCTTGCCAAAATATCACTGTGGCCGGGCCAAACAGTGGCTCAACTACTTGCGCCAGACCTACCCTGAGGCTGAGGTGCTTTACCAGACGGTGCGAACAGTAACAGAACCGGAGAAAATGGCGGAGATTCTCAGTCCTCCGGTGCAATAAATCAAAAAGGCCACGATTTGCAATCGTGGCCTTTTTGATTGTGATGGGCAAAAAGTTATTTTTTGAGTAGGTCACGAATCTCGCGCAGCAATTCAATATCTTCTGGTGTAGGGGCTGGGGCCGCAGGCGCCACCACTTCTTCACGCTTGAGTTTGTTGATCATCTTGACGGTCAAAAAAATTGCAAAAGCAATGATGATAAAGCTGATCAACTGATTGAGAAACAAGCCTGGATTCAAGGTGACGGCGCCAGCTTTTTGCGCGTCAGCCAGCGTAGCATAAGGGCCAGGTACCTTGCCTTCATTAAGAACAAAGAAGAGGTTCGCAAAATCTACTTTACCGACAATCATCCCTATTGGCGGCATGATGATATCCTTCACTAGGGATTCCACAATTTTGCCGAATGCCGCACCAATGACCACGCCGACTGCGAGATCAATCACGTTGCCGCGCATGGCAAATTCTTTGAATTCTTTAAACATGATGGATGTCTCCGAAATGGTTTTGTTTTTTAAAACATGGCACCAAAGATGGCGGCTTAGTTTTCTCTTTATTGGTAAATAGACTGACAGGAATTTAGCTTGCGCTTACAAGATTACGGGCGAGTATAGTCATTGTCAATCGATGTGGCTTGGTTAAAAGTGCGATGGTTAATGCGAAAATGAACTAGAAAAGTTTAGATGATTTGAAGGGAATCTTGCTTTGCGCACCTGCAGACATATCCTTGGCTTTATCTTAGGCATAATTTTTCCCGGTAAATTAAAAGAAATAACCATCTTGGATGGGTTTTAAAAATTTTGTGCCCAAGCAACCTTATATGGAACATCCTATAAAGGTAGCATCAGCCTCTACATCGATCCGATAACCCAATTGCTTTACTTGTCATAGGTGGTTTATGCACGCTGCAGATGTGGATTTTTCGCTGCTGCCAGAGGCAATTGCCGAGGTTCAGGAACACTTGCCAGAACTTGAACGGGATTTGCATCGTCTGGTGCAGTCACCCGACTCCGGTGATCTATTGGCTAGTGCTTTCCGGCATATGCATACCATCAAGGGCGATTTCGGTTATTGCCGCGCAACGCCAATCATTGATTTTATCCATCAGCTTGAAAGCGTATTGCAGACGATGCGTGATCGCTCCTTCCAATGTTCTCCTTTGATTGCTGAAGCACTGATCCAAAGTATGGACCAGGTGCAGATCATGATGGAAACGTTAGCCCAAACCCGGCAATTTGATACCAAACCAAGAGGAGCGCTGACTGGCCTGATTCAGCAAATGGCGCAAGCACGCAACCAGCAGGATGCAGATCAAGCAGCCAGACATATTTTGCTGGCTGAGCAAGATGTAAATTTGGGTGAAGTGGGGCAGGGGGGCGAGATAGCGCCTTTGGCTTCGACTGAGAGCGTCGCCCGTGCTTTGGCGTTGGGGGAGCAACTTGCAAGCGCCTTGGTGATTCGATTGCCGCGTTGGCGTGGCCGTGCTGCGCAGCAATGTAAACTTGTCCTGGAGTTGAATAAGCAGTACTTGAACCCTACGAATGAAGACGCATTAAAAATCGCGGTCTACTGGCACGATGTAGGTATGCTGGCTTGTTCCGATTTTTCTTTTCAAGTACAACCAACGCCGAAGTCCGAAGGGTGGCCTATCTATGCTGCCCATCCTGACCGTGCCGCTGCCTGGCTTCTTGCCATTGCGCCTGATTGTACGGAAGCTGCGCAAATCATTTGCCAGCATCATCAGTGGGTAAATGGTGCGGGCATTGCTCCTGTCGATAAAAAGCAGCTTCACCAAGGTGCACTGATGCTTGGATGTTCTGATTTAATGTTTGATCGAGTGATGGGACTGAGTGGAGAAGACTATCAACGAGGTGTGTTGCGTACCTTGTTTGATGTTGGCGCGGGTTTTGAAACGCGTTTTGACGCCGCATTGATCAATGCGTTTGAAACGATTGCGCATGGTCTGACTGCTCCAGTTGAATAAAGCACGAACTTTCAATAAGGCACGAAAATTGCAGTGAATACTACCTGAGCAAGGTATTCATGTGATGAAAAAGGCTGGCGAGAGTGACGGCTTACAAAGTTTCACTCGGGATTTGACAGTCCCGGCAGCCCTCTGTATAGTTCGGCACTCTCTACAGTGCGCCCGTAGCTCAGTTGGATAGAGTATCTGGCTACGAACCAGAGGGTCGGGCGTTCGAATCGCTCCGGGCGCACCAGTAGTGACACATAAGTTAGGCCATGTCTCCATCGTCTAGAGGCCTAGGACACTGCCCTTTCACGGCGGCGACCGGGGTTCGAATCCCCGTGGAGACGCCAGTTTATTCCCGGCGTTAAGATAGTAGGTTAGTTGGAATGTCGCAGCTGCGGCATCCAACTCTACT